>NZ_CP097118.1:366261-732523 GCF_024029435.1 Fructilactobacillus hinvesii
TGGGGGCCAGTTGACTCAAGTGAACCAACTGTTGCACTTGGTATTCGATGTATTCAGTCACGTCTGGATGAGGCTCCTGCACGTTAATTTCGAGAAACTGCTTGACGTTCGTCGTGTACATTCCACGTTGGGGAATGGTTTGTGGCGCCCCAATCTCCTGCAGTTCTTGGGGACGATCCGTGGTGATGACCACCAATGGAACGTGGAAGCTGTGGGCCTCGGCAATCGCTGGCGCATAGTTAGCAGTAGCAGTTCCCGAAGTGGCCACTAGTGCAACGGGTTGCTTAGTTTGCTTGGCAATTCCTAACGCAAAAAAGGCCGCAGACCGCTCGTCAACAGCAACGGTGAGGTCAACTTTTTGTTCTGCTAGGAGCAGGGCTAGCGGGGTGTTGCGGGATCCCGGTGACAGAACAAAATGGGTCACACCCTGATTTTGACAGGCCAGAATTAAGTGTTTGAGGTTAGTGGTCATGTTGTTACTCATCGATTTGCTCCTTGATAATCTTGTGCATGGTGGTGGTTTTGAGGTGAATTTCTTGGGCTTCGGCATTTAAATCTGAAGCAGCTAAGATGCCAGCTCCGGCAAAGAAGGTAACCGTGCTGTTCTGATTCCATAACGAGCGGATGCCGATGATGAATTCTCCGCTTCCATCGGGCAGAACGTATCCGACCGGGGCCGCAAAGAGACCGCGGGGACGTTGTTCAAAATTTCTAATCGTTGCTAACGCCCAGTCCAATGGCACTCCCCCTAATGCCGGGGTGGGATGCAGAGCCTGGACGAGCTGTCCAATGGTGGTTGCCTGGTTCAAGGTTCCGGTAATGGGAGTGTATAAATGTTGGAGTTGAGGCGTCGTTAGGATGGTAGGAGGTCGGGTAGAATCCAAATTAATTAACGAATTCAAACGTTGCTTAATTTCGGTGACCACCAGTTGGTGCTCGCGCTGGTTCTTTGAATCCGCTTGTAATTTTTGGGTGAGTTGCTTGTCTTCAGTCGGCGTGGAACCGCGCCGAATTGAACCCGCTACGGCTGCCGTTTCTAAGTGACTCTGGTTTAATTTCACCAGCCGTTCTGGAGTGGCCGATAAAAAGAGTTCGTTTTGGTGTTTGAGACAAAAGTGGTATGTATGGGGTTGTTGTGCGAATAAGGTTTTTAGTAATTGACTGACCGATAATGTTCCGTCCAGTTGCCACTGTTCTTGCATTCCCAAGACGACCTTTTGCTTGCTGGGATCGGTTTTTAGGGTCTCAAGCACGGGTTGCATGCGAGCCTGCCAATCTGTTTCAGTTTGCTGGGCGAGCAGCTGACGGGTTCCACTTTCCTGGTGAGAAACCGCATCTGGAGCGGGACGAGTGCCCCATTCGGTGCCCGTTTTGAGATCAATGACGTAGGCAGGCGCGAGCATCCAGCCGTTCATTAGTTGACTGTCCGGAGTGGGCTGTTGGTCAAAGGGAAAGCCACCGAACACCGGGACGGTTTGCTTTTCCTGCCAAGCCTGGAGTGTTGCTGCATTAAAGTGGCTGAGCGTACTAGTTTGTCCCAGTCCAACTAGTTCTACGTGGTGGTCTGGGTCAGAAAAATAGACTGCATCGTGATAATCATCAAACGCAGTTAAGAATGCGTCAATTTGTGAGTTCATCGGGGCTCCTTCCATTATTAGTCCAGAGAGTGAAACCATAATTTAAGCTTACCAAAAAGTGCTGTGAGAAACAGTAGCCGTGCTCTGGCGGGGGCACCAGAAATTTTTAAGAAAAAGTTAATTTAATGGTTGACTTTTAGGAAAACGTCACTTAAGATTAGAGACAATTAAATAAACGAAATTGAGGAACTGAGTATTTGCTGAAATTTCCCAGAGAGTCCCTGGTTGGTGCGAAGGGATGAAAGGCAGGCAAAGAAGATGGGTTCTGAATCAATCACTAGTGAGCAGCAATTGTTAGCTAGTGGCGGGGTTGCGACCGATATCTCGGCAAAGTTGTTCTAATTCAGACGCGTCAATTAGAGCAGTTTCTGAGGCAAGGCCGGGATAACTGGCTTTGTAAATTAAGGTGGTACCACGAAAGCATTCGTCCTTTGGTTAGGATGAGTGCTTTTTTTGTTTATTTAAACTAGATGGAAATTCAAAACTATGAGGTGAGCTAAGATGAAAAAATCAACAAAATGGATCATTGGAATCGTTGTAATTGTAGTCATTGGGGTGATTGGCTGGTTTAGTTTTGCCCCCCAGTCGTCCACGCAAAATGAAAAAGTGGTCAAGGTGGGATTGATGAGTGGTTCCAAAGCCGATGATGAAATTTGGAAATCCGTGGCTAAAACTGCTAAAGATAAATACAAGATTAAGTTGAAATTCGTGCACTTTACCGACTACACGCAACCTAATACGGCGTTAAGTCAACACGAAGTGGACATCAATTCCTTCCAACACTACGCCTTCTTGAATAACTGGAATACCCAGCACAAATCAAACATCGTTTCAATCGGAAACACGGTAATTACGCCCATTCGTCTTTACTCAACACAGTACAAAAACGTAAATGACATTCCGGACGGAGCAACGATTGCAATTCCAAACGATGCTACGAACGAAAGTCGGTCCTTATTAGTTCTGAAGGAAGCCGGGTTGATTAAGTTAGGTGGAGACACGAACAAGTTACTGACGGTTAAAGACATCAAGGATAATCCGAAGAATCTGAACATCAAGGAAGTGGATGCTTCCCAAACGGCTCGGACGTTGAACGATGCGGCGGCTGCAGTGGTTAACACGAACTACGCCCAAACGGCCCACTTAAGCCCAGACAAGACGATTTTTAAAGAACCATTGAACAAGCAATCCAAACCATGGATTAACTTAATCGCCGCTAATAAGGACCAAAAGAACAACAAAGATTACCAAAAGGTCGTAAAAGCCTTTCAATCGAAAGCAACGGAAAAGGTCATTGAAAAGAACTACAACGGTCTAGAAGTTCCTGCTTGGAATTTAAAATTTAAGTAAACGACCTGAGAGGGGAGAATGAAAATGCATTTTTCAGAGTCAGAGGCAGTTAAGCGCCTGCCCCAGCAGTTTTTTGATACGTTAGTACAAAAGGTGAATGCCAAGATTGCCACGGGTGCGGATGTGATTAATCTCGGGCAGGGGAATCCAGACCAACCCACTCCCGCAAACATTGTGCAAGCGATGCAGGCAGCGGTCGCTAAACCTGAAAATCACAAGTATTCTCCCTTTGCTGGACTTCCAGCCCTAAAGCAAGCGGTAGCTGATTATTACCAAACACACTATCAGGTGACGGTTGATCCAGAAACGGAAGTGTCCGTTCTCGGCGGTTCTAAAACAGGGCTGGTGGAACTCCCGTTGGCAGTCTTAAATCCGGGGGAGAAACTACTCCTGCCCAACCCTGGCTATCCAGACTATTTATCGGGAACTAGACTGGCGGATGTCGACGTGGAACTAGTTCCGTTGCGTGCTAGTAACCATTTTCTGCCGGATTATGATACGATTAGTACAAAAAGTAAGCAACAAGCGCGCCTGTTGTATTTAAATTATCCCAACAATCCAACGGGAGCGGTGGCCACGGCTGACTTTTTTGCCCAGACGGTGCAATTTGCCCGGGACAATCAAATTGGAATTGTCCACGACTTTGCTTACGGAGCGTTAGGTGATCACCAGCAACCGCTGAGTTTCTTGCAAACGCCGGGAGCTAAAGAGGTTGGAATTGAATTTTCCACGCTCTCTAAGACTTACAACATGGCCGGCTGGCGCATCGGCTTTGCAGTCGGGAATCCCGATTTAGTGGCCGCCATTAATGCCATTCAGGCGCACTTATTCGTGAGCGTTTTCCCAGCAATTCAAGAGGCAGCAATTGCGGCTTTAACGGGACCCCAGGATTCGGTAGCCGAATTAGCCCACCTATATGAAACCCGGCGGCATGCGTTTGAAACGGCGGCCGCGGAAATTGGGTGGCATGCTACTCCAGCTGGGGGTTCCTTTTACTCCTGGATGCCCGTTCCAAAGGGATACACCTCGGAATCGTTTACCGATTTACTGCTCGACAAAGTGGCCGTGGCGGTGGCCCCCGGAAAAGGGTTTGGCTCCGAGGGTGATCAGTACGTTCGGATTGGCTTATTAACTAGCCCGGAACGCTTAGTAGAAGCCTGCCACCGAATTGGGCAATTACAACTATTTAAACCGCACGCATAAGGAGGAATTTCCGATGACGGAAACCAGCGTTAAATTTGAAAATGTTTCAGTTGATTTCACGCAAGATAAACAAACAATTCACGCCGTTTCAAACGTGAGTTTTGACATTCCCGCCGGTCAAATCTTTGGGATTGCCGGATATTCTGGGGCCGGAAAATCAACCCTGGTTCGGACGATTAATTTGTTACAACAACCCACCAGTGGGAAGATTTCGGTCTTGGGGCACCATTTTTTTGCGAAGGACGATCACGGAGAAAGCATCATTGGTACCAGTGAACTGCGAAAGGAACGCCGGAAAATCGGAATGATTTTTCAACACTACAACCTGTTGAACCAAAAGACGGTGCTGGAAAACGTAGCCTTTGCGCTCAAACACAGTGGTCTCAAGGATAAAGAGGTGCAAACCAAAGCCAAACAACTGTTATCAGACGTGGGACTGGCTGATTATGCTAAACACTATCCAGAACAACTATCTGGGGGGCAACAACAACGGGTTGCCATTGCCCGGGCTCTTGCCAATGATCCCGAAATTCTAATCTCTGACGAAGCAACGTCGGCGTTGGACCCCGAAAACACCAACCAAATTTTGGATTTACTGCAAGAATTAAACCAAAAGCGGGGATTGACTGTGATCTTGATTACCCATGAAATGGACGCTATTAAACGGATTTGTGACCAAGTGGTGATCATGGACCAGGGAAAAGTGATTGAAAAGGGAAGCCTCATCGATGTCTTTGTGGAATCGACCAACCCGGTCGCCCGCAAGATCGTTGGAAACGACTTCGATGCTTTATCGATTCTGCAATCCATGAAGATCGATACGCAAAAGCGGAACTTGGTAAAATTGGTGTACTTCTCTCAGGAAATTTCACAACCAATCATCGTGGACCTGTATGCAAAGTACCAAGTGTCGGCTAGCATCGTGTACGCTGACATTGAAAAATTTAAGGGTCAACCGGTCGGCATCATGATCGTGGATCTGAACGGGACTGATGACAACGTTCAGGCCGCCCTTGAGTACCTGAAGAATTTAGACGTGCAAGTGACTGAATTGAGAGGTGTAACACAATGAAAGAATGGTTTATTACAAACTTCCCCAACGTAGTCCAACAAGGATGGACCGGAGAAACCGGTTGGTGGACGTCAATTGTCCAGACCCTGTACATGACGTTTTGGTCCGCCATTTTTGGTGGAATTGCCGGGTTAATCTTTGGAATCGCTCTGGTGCTCTTTGATTCAGATGGAATCATGCCCAATAAGATCATTTTTAACATCGTCGATAAGATTGTGTCATTGTTCCGGGCCATTCCGTTCATTATCTTGCTGGCCTTCATTGCGCCGGTGACCCAAAAGATCGTGGGAACCCAAATTGGGACCACGGCAGCCTTGGTACCATTGTCCGTGGGAGTCTTTCCCTTCTACGCCCGGCAGGTGCAAGTGGCCTTACAAAGTGTGAACCAAGGAACGATTGAATCCGCCCAGTCATTGGGTTCTAGTAACTGGGACATCATTTCTGGAGTTTACCTCAGCGAAGCCTTTCCCGAATTAATTCGGGTGTCCACGGTGACCCTGATTAGTCTGGTTGGTTTGACCGCCATGGCTGGTGCCATCGGAGCCGGTGGTTTAGGTAACATGGCCATTTCCTACGGGTACAACCGCTTTGCTAACGATACGACCCTGGTGGCTACGATTCTCGTGGTAATCATGGTGCTAATCATCCAAGTGGTCGGAGATGTCTGGGCCCGGTGGATTGACCATAGTTCTAAAGCATAATTAAATTAACTAAAATAACTTCATCAAAATCTGATGAAGTTATTTTTATTAAATTTTAAATTATCAATAAATTTAACGTATTTTATTTATGTGTAAGCTTTAAAGGTCGAATATTATTTTCAAGTTAATTTTTAAATGATATAATTTAACGACATGAAAGGGGTGTTGATTAAAAATGGCTAATTCATTTAGTGTTTCAGATCATATTATTACCCAAGCAGAAAAAATTGGTAAACCAGTTTCTAATTTAAAGTTACAAAAAATTATGTATTTTTTAAATGTTATTTATTTATTGAATTATAATAAATCATTAATTGATGATCATAAATTTGAAAAATGGGCATATGGACCGGTAATACATGATGTTTATTCTGATTATTCAATTAACGGTTCAAAAGAAATATTAGAACCTACTAAACATATAAAAAGTAGATCGTTTAATGATGGTAAATATAAAAATAAATATTATAGTGAAAATGAATTAAAGTTAGGACTAGATGATTCTCAATTTATTGATAATAATTTAGAAAAATTTGTATCATTAAATCCATTCTTTCTAGTTGAAAAATCACATGAAGAACCGCAATGGAAAGATAAAACTAAACCATATTATGATGATAAAAAAACAATATTATTTTATAAAGACCCTAAAAATAAATTTTGGGAGCATGATTAATTTAAATGAGCGATAATAATGCAGAATTAAATGAATCTTTTTGTAATTTGTTATTTAGTAATGAAGCTCTTAATGAGAAAGAGACTAAAACTTTTACTAATATATTAAAAACGATGAATGATGATAATATACATGTTCCTTATGAAATGATTACCCAAAGAGTTTTTGAATGTGATGAGAATCAACTTGATGTAGTAATAAAAACAGCAAATGAATCTCTTACCGTTGTAGAAAATGATGAAAATAAAAATATAATTGATTCTACAAGACGACATTTAGAGCTTTCTAAAATTCAAGATAGATTTATAAATGAAAAAACTAAAAAAGCTGATGAAAAACTTAATGAAATAAATGAAAATTCAGAAAAATTATCTGAAATTAAGAATAGTATATATAGTGATTTAATATCTGTTTTAGGTGTTTTTACTGCAATTTCTTTTGCAGCTTTTGGGGGTATAACCGCAGTAAGTAATATGTTTCATGGTTTAGATAATAATAAGTCACATGTTGGTTTTTTACTGATTTGTGCTAGCATTTCATTTTTACTTATTTACGGTGTTTCAGTTACACTTTTTGTTGGGATAAATAAACTTATAAAATCTGAAGAATCTGAGAAACCTTATAGATTCAGTGGTTTGTTTACATGTATGTTAATATTTATTCCCATTTTAATTTTAATTTTTGGATTGATTATTTTATATAAATTTTAATATCTATCATATGATACAATAATGGTTTTTAAAGTAGCTTCAACGCTTATCGTTGAAGCTACTTTTTGTTTTCTGATCCGTTGACAGGCTCTAAATAAATGCTATTATTTTCATATGAAAGGATGATGATATGAATTTGGGACTGTTAACGTTAACCTTTATCGCCGTTAATTTAGATTTTTGGGTGTTGCTACTCTTCTTTTTAAATAGGTTTTCCGTCTGGGCTGTGTTAAGTGGATATCTGACTGGGCTGATTCTGCTGCTCTGTTTGAGCTATGGAGTGGGACAAACCTTAGCCTACTGGTTACCGGAATGGGTGCTGGGCGGACTAGGTTTCTTACCGTTGTATCTGGCCGTCCGGGGAGATAACGATGATGACGAAACTCCCAAGCGCCAGGTGACTCCGGTCGTCACGGTCTTTCTAACTTATCTAACCGTCTGTGCGGGCTGTAACCTTGCGATTTTTGTGCCGGTATTACTGGGCCAATCTATTTCCGTTTTTCTAGTGACTGTAGCTTATCTAGTCGGGTTGACCGTTCTGGTGGTCTTAGGATTACAGCAACTTAGTCACTGGCAGGTCCTGCAACGGACTTTAGCCCGATGGGGAACACCCTTAATGCGGCTTTGCTACCTGGCGATTGGACTGTACGTTCTCTTTGATAGTGGTTTTATCAGGCATATAATGGGGTTACTAACCAGAATCTAACCGGGAGGTGCGAGACGATTAACGAACAAGATCTGACCGAAGCCAGCCAAATTTTTAGGTTATTGGGAAACGTGATCCGGCTGCGTATTTTACTATTATTGGCCAATCATCCGCTCGATGTTTCGACACTTGTGACCCAGCTGGAACTGCCCCAGTCAAACGTGTCTCACCAACTGGCACTGTTAAAACGCCATCAGCTGGTGAGTGCCAAACGAACGGGGAAACGGGTGCTTTACAGTCTAACGGATCCACACGTCCTTACGATGGTAGAAATGGCATACCAACACAGTGATCACGTGGTGAAACATCAAGGACATCCGTATTTACGGAATCAAAAAAACTTCTAACCAAGCGGTTAGAAGTTTTTTTTTTAACGGCGAAACGACTTCGGATTGTTGAAGTCGCCCACCTTGACCTTGGCAGTTCCAATTGCCAGGATGGCCAGTAAATTACCACTGATGAAGCCGAACAGAAAATTGAGCCAGCTCAGTGGTGCGGCATTTAACACCAACAACAGAATTGTTACGAAAATGATCACGGCCACGACCACGTTGGCCACTTTTCGAACTTTGGAAATGACGGGGATCGAGTTGGTTAATTGACTCATCTGGGGGTTAGTATCATTAATCACGTTGTTGGGCCCAGCCTTGAGAAAATTGAGCATCGTCTTCACGTCGTTAAAGGCGTAGTTGAAAACCGAAAGAAAACCAACGATTAGGCCCAGTAACAAGCCGAGCAAAAGGATGAAGAAGCTGGAAAAGGCGTTAAAGTAAATGGCCAGACCAAGCCCGAGCACAATCAAAATGATGGCCGGAGCAAGAAACATCCACTTGAGTCGTTGAATGCTCCGCCGAATCGTGGTCCACTTTTGCAGATAACTTTGTAATTTAAACATTAATTCTGGATTCATTTGATAACCTCACTTTGTAGTGTCATACCGGTAATTTACCACAAAAAGGAGTGAGAAACAAAAGGGAATGGTCGGATGTATCTTAAATTTGATTAAGTAAGTGCCTTAATGTATTTTCATCTATAAAACGGATTTTAATATTTTTAATAGGGTGTTGTCTTACACATATTTTTAAGCTCCATTTATTTAATATTTTCTCGTAAAAACTTTGCTGGATATAAATTCTTTCAATATCTTTTGCTTTTGTAATATAGTGTTTTCTAATGAAAAATCCATATCGTATATTTAATATTTTATTATTTGAATTTATGTTTGTGAAAATATAATTAATTAAAGTATTGCCAATATATATAATAGATATAAAGAGGAAAACATAGCTTATTCTTCTATTTATACTAAATAATATAATGAATATAATAAATGGAAATGTTGAATATAATAACAATATTTTTGATGCATCTACTTTATTTTTTTTCAATCCAAGATCTATATGTTTTAATCCCTTAAATTCTTTATTTATTATTGATATTCCTCTTTTTATCGGAATAAATGGAATAAGAGGATCTTTTGTAATATTTTCATTTTGAGATGAAGAAATAGTAAAGGCATCTACTTTCATAAGATTAAAAAGGTTCATTGCTATAGAAGAATATTCCAATAGTGTATAAACATTATCTTTATAGATAGAGGTAGTAGTTGTGTTAAAAAAACCAGAGGTAGTATAAAAATTTTCTTTATCAGAAAATAAATTAAAATTACCATAATTTATATATTGTCTAATAAATCCCAAAAAAATCAAAATAGTGATTATTGTTATAATTATAGATATTTTTATACACAAACTCACATCATTGCTTGTGAGCAATGAGTCACTAATATTACTTATATTAATATTGAAGCGGTCAGTTAGGTTATCTATAAAAATAACGACAAAAATTATTTGAAATGAGGAAATAGATGAGATGAATATGTTTTTTATTGTAGGACGATATACATAATATGGTTTATATTCTTTAGTATCATTAGCTGTATTTTTATTATTTGTAACTTTATATTTAAGTTTACTAGCTTCTAGTGTACTCAAAGAATTTAATCTTATTGTTCCATCATTAGATTCAAATCCTATGTTTAGACTTAAATTAGTTATTTTGAATATTCTGTCCCAAAGAGATGCATGTTCATTGATTTGTTTTATTTCTTTATACTTTATATCTATATAAGATATATTTATAATTCCTTTTCTTATTGTAATTGAGTTATCGTTTAATTTATAGCCAAAAATTATCCATTCTATAAAATGTTTTAATATTAAAAAAAATTGAATAATTATAAAAATGTAACTGAATATAATTGCCTTTGATGAAAAATGGGTAGTAAATAAAGTAGTTAATAGCAATAAAAAAGTTGCAAAACAGTCTTTAACAAAAAATAGCATAAATCCAATAATGGAGGTTCGTAAATATGAATCATTTTTCATTTATTACCTCCATCAATATATTACTTAATTTTTGAGCATCTTTATTTGATAATGTTGGAGATTCTATTTCGGCTGCAATAGTTATCATACTAATTATTTTTACGCCCATCATTGATTGAATTGGTCCTTTAAAATCCTTTAAAAAATAAATCTTAGAAGTAGGGATAATTGTTTTCTTTTTAACAAAAAATCCTTTTGTTATTATTATTTCCATATTGTCAATAATTAACTTGGTTGTAACTAAATTTAGTGGTGTAATAATTAATAAATGATAAACTAATAAAAATATTAGACAAAAAGAAATGATTTTCAATATTGAAATATATGTTGGTTTAGTTATGAAAAACATAAGACAATAATATATTAAGATAATAAATATAATTGATATTATATCTTGAAAAAAATTAACTGCTAGTACTTTTTTGGAAGGTTTAAATTCTAATTTCATAATTACATACCTAATATTAATAGTATCAATAATTCAGGAAAAAATACGTACTTATTAAGTTCTTGTTTTTTTCTTTTAGACTTATAATATTTATAACTAATTGTTCCAATAATAAATAATGAAATAAAGATAGTTAATATATGGGAAAATTTAGCAAAGATACATAATGCTTTAATTAAAAAAATAATTCCTAAAATTAGTGTAATGTTCTCATTATCATTAACTTTATTTTTCTTCATGTTTCTATAGCTTTTTTTATAGATTATTTTATATAGTATCGTTACAATAAATTTTATTAATAATAAACTACAAATTCCAGCAAACAAAGCCATAAATATATTTTCGTTTTTATTTTCTATAAGTTTGGTGCTTTTTGATATAACATTATCAAAAAGGTAATATGATGCAAAAGAAATAATATAAAATAAGCTTATAATAAATTGATTGATAATTTTTTTCATATTTTCTCCTATAGAATGTCAATTAAATTTTTTCTTGCTGCTGTATTGGCAGGAATAATTCCAAAAATAATCCCAATTGAAACAGAAACTCCCACAGAAATTAAGATTGCTTGAAGACTTGTGATGGGCTTAAATGGTGCAAATAATCCAATAATATAACAAAATCCTTCACCCAACATTATTCCTCCTAATCCTCCTGTAAGAGTTAACATTGAGCTTTCAAGTAAAAATTGAAATCTAATGTCATTTTTAGTGGCACCAAAGGCACGTCTAATTCCGATTTCTTGACTACGTTCGGATATAGTCATGTACATTGTATTCATAACACCGATACCAGCAATAAATAGAGAAATACTAGCAACGAAGATTATGAAATAGGTAATATAATCAATAATTTTACCAAGAAATTTCATACCAGCATTTTTGTTCACTATTTTAAAATCAGACGTTGACCGATTAATCGACTTAGTTTTTAAAGTTTTAACTACTCTTTTTAATGTTGAGTCTTTATTAAATCCTTCATTAATATATAAATTTATAGTATCTTGATTTGGATTGTTTCCGTAGTTTTTTATATATGTCTTTTGGGGAATTAGAACATCTGCTTCAGAATTTGAAGAAAAAACACCATCAATAGTATAGCCTTTTTGATTGATAAAAATAATTTTTTGACCATGGCTATATTTTTTGAGTTTTTTATTTAATTTATTTGAAATCAAAATATGATTTGATCCAATGTCGAATGAACTTCTGTTAATTTCAGAACCTTTTATAACTTCAAATCCTTCATTATTATTCCTAATCGTTGCATTTTGATCAGTATATTTATTTCCAATTTTAACCTTGATGGATACTGGCATATCACTATTAATTTTTTTGACTTTTCTTATTCCAGGTAAAGACTTAATTAAATTTAGATCTGAATTAGTAAAATAGCTTGAACCATTAATATCATTATTTCTATCTTGAACCAGAACTTGTCCGTCTGCATTCCCAGATGAACCAAAACTATTAGCTTTCTCTTTTAATCCATTACCTACTGACATTATTGTAATAACGGCACCTATTCCAATAATAATTCCTATAATAGTTAAAAAATTTCTACCTTTATTATTGAAGAGGGCCTTAAATGATGTTAAGGAAATGGATTTTATTTTTTTAATCCTCATATAATACTCCATCATTTACTTTAAAAAGTCGATTTCCAACGGTTGCCAACGTATTGTCATGTGTAACCATAATGATAGTTACTTTATCATTATTATTTAAATTTTTAAATAATTCTATTACGTCTTTAGTATTTTGTGAATCTAATGCGCCAGTTGGTTCATCAGCAATAATCATTGAAGGTTTGTTTATCAACGCTCTAGCAATAGCAACTCTTTGTTGTTGACCGCCAGATAGTTCATCGGGATAATTATTTTTTTTATCATTAATGCCTAATTTAGTTAGTAAAATATTTAATTCTTGCTCTTGATCTTTATCATCGTTCTTGATGGAATAAGTAGTTGGAATTTCAATGTTCTCTTTTACGGTTAAGTTTTTAATTAATTTAAAATTTTGAAAAATAAAACCGATATTTTGATTTCTTAATTCAGAGACTACATTGTCATTTTTTTGCTGATAATTTTTACCGTGAAACTTATATGTTCCATCATATTTTTGATCTAAAAATCCCAAAATATTTATTAAAGTACTTTTTCCTGATCCAGAGTGTCCCATTATTACTGCAAAATCTTCTTTATTAATCTTTAGTGAGATATTCTTTAATATCTGAATTTTTTGTTTGCCTGCTAAATAATATTTAGAAATACCTTTTAAACTAATAAGATTATCGTTCATTTTTAGGTAACTCCTTATAATTTAAAAGAATTTTATCTCCAACCTTCACATTACTTTCATTTTTAAGAACCCAATCGTTGTTCTGCTTTTCTATTTCATTTTTGACTTTACGATATTTTCCGTTTTTCTTGATATAAATGACATCTTTATTAACAGCAGTATCTGGGATTATGATTTTATCAACGGGAATTTTAATTTCAATTGAATTATCATAATTAAATTTACGTGCTGATTTAATTAATATTGAATAACTCTTTGTGTTAGAATCCGTTAGCAAAGAAATATAATCTATTTTTCCAGTAGCTTTTTTCCCGGTAGATTCTTCTAGTAAATTGACATCTTTATTTTGACAAATTGTTTGTAAATCATATTGACCGATGCTAGTGTTGATAAATTGCGATGATGAAATAAACCGGGCGTTTTTTTTATCCATTGGATCAAGTTGAATATATCCATTAAACGGAGCTAAATAATCATGAATATATAATTTTTGTGATAAATCATTTATTTGTTTATTTATTTCATTTATTTTAATTTGATCATCAACTGATTGATTTGAATTTAAATTATTTTTTTCAGATGTTAACTGTTTGATTTTTAAACTTGTATTATCATCAGTATTTTTATAGCTATAACTCCCAATTGGCTCTCCCTTACGAACAAATCGTCCATTATTTAATGTTCCGTATAATAAGTGTGTACTATTAGGAATGTTATTAGATATTTTAATTTCTTTTGCGGGTTTAACAACACCATTTAAAATGAGATCATCAGATTTTTCAATTTTAAAATCAGTATATTTAGTTTTTTTTGTAGAATTTTCAATTAGAGTTACTGATATAAAAAAGACAATGATAGATATTATTAACAGTGTTAAAGATATTATTTTTTTCATAGATACTCCTTTATAGATTAGTTATTAAAAGCTATGTTCATGTTATAATTACAAATAAGGGAGGGGATTATATGTGGTTCTTTTTAGTATTATTAATATTAGTAGTACAAGTTATTCTATCTAAACAATCAAAGTTATTTTTTATAGGATTTATAGTACCTGTATTATATTTACTATATTTAGTCTATATTTTAATAACAAAAGATATTAGTATATGGATTTGGTTAGTCATATTAATAATTGGAGAAGCCGTTTTATTAGAAATTCAATATACTGAATATAATAAGCATAAAAAATAGATTCAATAAATTTTTAATAAAAAAGATTGCCAATTTTAGCAATTGGCAATCTCCTTAAAACTCTTTACCACCAACCACGTTGATGACCAAAGTCATAAATAGACGAAGCTGTTACTCCACGTTCAATCCATCTCCAGATTGTTCCGGAATGTCTATAGATAACTGGTCCAATCCATTTAAGAAGCTTCAAAAAAGTAGCCATATAGAATACCCTCCTTTTCACAAATATTTTTCTGTTAAAATTTTTTATTCCCTTAAAATAAAAAATTTAACAGTAATACATAAAGAATTTAATAATTCAATTACAAAAGATTAACCCTTCTTAATTGAATTATTGTCAATAATGTAATATATATTCATGATTCTATCTAGCTAAGTTTAGTTAATAGCATTGCTTTTATGGGTTACAAATTGGTGACAAACTTTGTATTGTAGGCTTTTAACGTGTCTACAAATTTTACCATCCCTGAAGGAACTTTCTTATAGGACTTAGCTTTTTGTATAAGAATAAGAACATTATAGTCACCTCCAATTTAGTTATTTTTTAAAAGAAGGGTTATTATGAATTTATCAAAAAAGATAAAAAAAGCAAGAACAGATTTAAATTTAACTCAAAGTGAAGTTGCAAAAAAGTTAAATATATCTAGAAAAACATTATCTAGTTGGGAAAATGAAAGAAGTAATCCTGATCCAGATTCTTTAAAACAATTATCATCTATTTTAAAAATAGATATTAATGAGTTATTAAATATAGAAAAGCAAGATCATAAATCTCAAAAATCCAGTAAAAAATTTCACTTTGGACAAGTTTTATTTGGATTAAATGCCTTAACTTTATTAATTAATTGCTTAGTTTCATTATTTACTTCTAGTAATTATTTTGGATTGACTTTAATGGAGCTGATTTTAGTTATATTCACACTACATTATTTTAAAATTAAAAATATAAAATTAACCATTCCTTATGAAGGTTTATCAATACTAGTTACATTTATTGTATCTATAATAATTTCTTGGTATCATTTAGATTCATTAAACAATGGACTAAATGTTTTTAATATTACAGGAATGCTTACAAAATCAATTATTTTAACGATATGTTTTTATTTTATTCTGGTATATTTGTATAATGACTGAATTAAGTTGTAAACAAAGTGAATAATACTGTTAATATAACAAAAAGGTTCCAATCAATATTTTTATCGATTGGAACCTTTTTAACTATTATGATAATTAGGCAATTAATTACCGTAAATTCGTATCAATTGCTTCATATTCGTCGTCAGTCAGGTCAATTTGTAAAGCCTTGGCATTGCTTAAAACCTGTTCGGGGTGTTTAGCACCAGGAATTACGACTGAAACGTAAGGGTTCTTAATGTACCAAGCTAAAACCAGTTGAGCCACCGTGGCGTCGTGTTCCTTGGCCATTGGTTTCAAACTGTCGACCGCTTTGATAATTTGCGAGAACCGTGGTTCTTGGAAGTTCGGATCCTCGTGGCGGATGTCATCTTTTTCAAACTTCGTTTCTTCGCTGTACTTACCGGTTAACAGACCGGAAGCAAGTGGGAAGAAGGGCACAAATGAAATCTGGTTTTCTTGTAAGTAACCAAACCGTTCCTGTTCCGCATCGCGAGCAAACGGGTTATATTGTTCTTCATCCACGTCCACGTAACCATCGCGGTTGGCTTCGCGCAGTTGATCCATTGAGAGGTTGGAAACTCCAATGGCTTTAATCTTACCAGCTTCTTTGAGTTCTTGTAGAGCAGCTACTGCATCGTAAAGGGGCGTTTTGCCGTCCGGAAAGTGAATGTAGAAAATATCTAGGTAATCGGTTTGCAGCCGTTTCAAACTATCTTCCACGCACTGTTTCAAGTGTTCTGGAGAGTCGTCAACGACTACATCACCACTTTCCGTCACCTTTTGACCACCCTTCGTCGCAATTTGAATTTTGCTGCGGTCGTAGTCCTGGATGGCTTGCCCGATTAATTCTTCGGAACGACCCAGTCCGTAAGCAAAGGCCGTGTCGAGCAGTGAAATGCCGTTATCAAGGGCGGTTTTCACAATTTTAATTCCGGTTTCATCGTGGAGATGCGGGAAGAGGTTGTGACCTCCAACCGCGTTCGTTCCTAATCCCAAGGGGGTGGTAGTTACGTCTGATTTTCCAATTTTAACTGTTTGCATAAACTTACTCCTTTCGTAACAGTGCTTGAATGGCAGGTTGCCGTTGGAGGTATTGCAGGAGCACCACTGCTTGATTGTGTTCCTGGTCTTTGGCTCCATACAGTAAAATAACGTTCGTAGTCTGCAGTTGCTTAGCTACCTCCGTTACAAAGGCCGGCGTTTCCGGATTCTGCTCCAATTCCTGGAGATAACGAGTCTGAAACTCGGGAAACCGGTCCTTGATGTGGTTAAACCACTGGCGGAGTTCCGTCGTGGGCGCAATCGCTTTGGCCCAGTCGTCTAAAGCGGCGTTCACCTTGGAAATCCCCCGCGGCCAGTGTCGGTCCACCAGAATCCGATAGCCGTCGTGATCTACTGTTTTAGTGTAAATGCGTTCGATGGTTAGCTGCATGACTGCTTCCTCTCTACCGTTTTTTAGAGGTGGTGTTTTGTTTCTGATTCAATGGTTGGGAATAACGTGATGAAGTCATTCATCTTTTCTGGATCAATGTGGTATTCGATGAATGGCAGGACGCTGCCGATGGAGTTATCCGCTTCGGAACTAATTTCAGTCATTCCCACGAGGTAACCTTCCTTGTCAAAGACCGTGATTGTCTTACCGTGGTTGGCCCGCATTGCTAATCGGAACCAGTCTTCACTCAAGTCAACTTCTTTGACGTCGTATTGATCTGGGTGAGCTTGAGCTTCGTCTGGAGTTACTCCAACTTGGGCGATCCGTGGGGAGGAGAAGACGGCACTTGGAACGGCTGGGTAGTGGATAGCATCAGTTGTTTTACCAGTGAAGAGCTTCGTGAGGTAGAGTCCTTCGTAAATGGCAGTTGGAGTTAAACGACCGACTTCCTTATCAACCACGTCTCCAGAGGCGTAGATGTTGTTAACGGAAGTTTGTAAGTGATCGTTAACTGCAATTCCCTTATGTGGATCGTATTCAACGCCCACTTCGTCTAAACCAATGTTTTCAACGTTTGGTAAGCGACCCGTGGCATCTAAGATCCAGTCACTCGTAACGTTGCCTTGGTTGGTTTCTACTTGGAAACCGTCTGCTTGCTTCGTAACCGCACTTGGAGTGACGTTCTTCATGATCGTAACGCCCTTGGCTTCTAAGTCTGCCAACAGGTCAGCCACAAATGGTTGGTAGAATTGCTTCAAGGCGTGGTCGTGGTGCAGCATCAAGGTAACCTTAGTCCCAGCAGTGGCTGCGATGGTAGCAAACTCAATCGCAATGTAACCACCCCCGATAATCGTCAACCGGTCGGGTTGGTCAGCAAGGTTCAAGAAGTCGGTTCCGTTGTGCAAGTATTCTTTACCTGGAATATCTAACTGGTGGTAGTGGGCCCCAGTGGCAATCACAATTTTGTCGGCAGTGTAGTTCTTACCATCTACCGCAATCGTGTGTTCGTCAACGAGCGTTCCCTTGCCATGGATTAATTCGATTCCGAGGCTTTCAAGACCGGAACCAATGGCGTTCGGAAGGGCATCAATCACTTTGTGTTCGTGTTCGTAATTGGCCTTCCAGTCGATGGTCGTGGTTCCCGTTAACCCATTGCCTTGCATTTGATCCACCGTTTCTTTCACCTTGACCGGCATGTCGAGGGAAATCTTAGCGTTACAACCCCGGTTCGGGCAGGTTCCACCAATTTTGTCGGCTTCAATCATTCCGAGCTTAAAGCCAGCTTGAGCCAGTGGCATAGCACCGTTAAAGGCCCCGTGTCCACTTCCTAAGTATAATACATCAAATTGATATTTTTGTTCTGCCATTGTGATACTCCTTTTTTATCAGTAAACTGAACTTGTGATACTAACCTTAAAATAGCAAAAAAACCGTAGTATCGCAATTAAACCGCCTTTATAAAAGGTATTTAGAAATTAAATTGTTCTAAAGAGAGAAGGACGAAAAATGGAACGTTATCGCACCAAGTCAGCCGTCTTTGCCATCATTGAGCAACAAGGCCAACTCCTCCTCCAACAACGGTTTCAAACCGGGATTGGGGACGGACACTATGATTTAGCTGCAGGTGGTCACGTGGAAGCGCAGGAATCCATGAAGCAAGCGCTGGTTCGTGAACTGCACGAGGAGCTCGAGCTGACCGTCAATCCAGCGGACTTGGAATTTGCCACCTTAATGCACGTGAACTACGGGAATGACACAGTTTATTACTGTGGTTACTTCGTGGTGAAAAACTATCAAGGGACGCCTAAGATCGCAGAGCCAGATCAGGCTTCGCAGTTGAGCTGGTATACCATTGCTGCTTTACCAGACGAGTTACTGTGGGACCGGCGCCGCGCCTTAGCCAATTACCAACGCGGAATTAGCTACGATGAAGTGGGCTGGGACTAAATGTTTAAGAAAGCAAAAAGCCATTCGTGTTATGACACGGATGGCTTTTTGACTGAATTTAGGTAGTGGAAAGGCTACTTAGCCGTTAAAACTTCTGCACTGCGAGCCACCATGTCGGCGTAAATGCGGTGAACGTCCCGGTCGGTACCACGGAGTTCAAAGTCCGCCAGAAACGGGACGTGAAACATCCGCGAGTAACGTTTCGCCGTCAAGCAGTATTGAGCGTTGAAGTTTTTGTTACCACTGCCAAAGATCCCCAGACAGAGGCGAGCGTTGTTTTTGTAACCAATGTATTCGCCGAGGGTGTTGGTTAACAATTCTGTGACCCCACTGCCAATTCCGTCACCACCGTCTAGGTAAGTCGGAACGGTCACGAAGTAGGGTTTGGTTTCTACAGCAAAATCGGTTTGATCACTGATTTCGGTTCCCTCCACGAGGGGATTAGCGGGATCTTGCTCGTGTTGCTGGTGGGCGTAGGCCGTGAGATTATCCACAAAGTTACGGGTGTTTCCTTCGATTGAGATATACAAGATGCGCATTGGTTCCATGATAAGCCTCCATTAAGAATGTTTCCGTTTAAAAATGAGCCACGTAATCAGACTAATTCCGAGGACTAGGATACCACTAATTCCAGTGATGATGCTGCCGACGAACAGTCCTGGAGTGCGGTATTGTAGGGCAACGTGGTGTTTACCTGCCGGAATGATTCCGCCGACAAAGCCGTCGTTAACCTGTTTGGTCGGAACGGTTTTGCCATCGACTTTTAATTGCCAACCGGTAGAGTAGGGAATCGAAGTTGTGAGGACGGAAGCCCGTGGTTGGTCACTAATCCCGGTGACCTGGTTTTTGGCAATTTGGATGTGACGTAACCGTTGGTTTTGTAACTGGCGAATCTGCTGGGTATAGGCTTTTTTCATTGGGACAGCAATTAGACGGGCGCGCTTAAATTTAATTTGGCTTACGCCTTCATAGTTCAGGGTAACTTCCGAACGAGACTTGGAGGAATAACCCAAGTTTAAGAGGGCGTTGTGCTTGGGCACGTAGTTAGAAAGTTCGTCCGTGCCCAGTTGCGTTACGGCGTTACTCATGCCCTTGGTTTTAGCCACCAGCTTAAAGCTCCCGTTGTTATCGGTTTGCAGGTTTTGCCGCCATGCGGTTAACCGATCCATCCCGGTCAGAGGTTGGTTTTTCACGATGGCGAGGCGGTGTGCGATGTTTTGCTGTTCGGTTGCACTTGGAGCACTTGCCTTAATCCCGTCTAATTCTAAGTAGAGCTCTGCGTGTTTAGTTAGCTGAGGTTGTTTTAACTTCAGGGTCACGGGATGGTGTTTGCCCCAGACGTCCGTATTTAATTCATATAACCCAGTTCGATTTTGTTGCTGTAAGTCCAACTGACGATGCTGATTATCGGTCAGCACCTGATTGAGTTGTTGTTGGCTAGGATAACGCGTGTTAAAGGAGGGAGCTGTTTTTCCGAGCGAAGATGTTGCTAGCTGGTCCGGGGTAGTAATCCAGTCTTCCTTTTCCAGCTTCGTGGCATAGGTCACAGACCGTTGCTGTGATTGCGGTTGGACCTGCCGGATGCCCGGCGTTGCTCCAGGAACCACGGCTCCGGTTAATAAGGATTGTTCTTTATCAAGGGGGTTCAGCTGGTTCCAAGTTTTAGGAGTGATTACCTGAGTTTGACTGTACATCAATGGTAGCGCGTTTCTGTTCTCCGCTAAAATGGTTCCTTCTGCCTGATTGGGTGGGAGCAGGGGATTTTGATTGGGGAACAATAACGGCTGGTGGTCACGCTTTTCCAGTAACTTGAATCCCGCTGGGAGACTGTGGTGTTGTTTTTGAGAGCGGACAAAGAGGTACTTAACCCCCATCAAAGCGGAAAGAGTGGACCGGTAGTCGTTTTGGGCCACGGGATCGTTGGGGGTGAATTGATTGTTGTGGACGTCCCGTTCGAGCTTACCGACGGCCCCATTTTCCACGGTGAGGTACGAAGCGATGTCATGGGTGCCCAGGTTCATGGGGACGTTAGAACTAGCGTTAAAGTAATCGGTGTTTAGGGATCGTTGCCGATCATCAGGAAAGTAGTGGTAACGGGGTCCAATGCTGGTTCGGTAGTTCCCCAGCCGTTTTTTCACGTACGTTTCCGCACCATCATAATAGTTGTGGGTGTAGCCAGCAGCACTGCCTTTTGGTAACATTCCCCGGGCAAAGCCACTGTTATTAGGGCTGTAGTAACCTAATCCTAAGGCAATTAGGTTAACGGTCACTAACGCCAGCACGCTAGCGTAAATTACTTTCGGACGCCAGTGGTAATCCCTAGCGAGCCACAGGAGCGTTAACAGGGCAAACAGCAACAGATATTCAACCACGTCGTGGCGCTGTAGCCGAAGTAAGAAGCCCTTGCTGCCCCACAGTAAGACGAGCAGGACTACGGTACTGATGCCCATGATTAAAATATCCTTGCGGGTCAGGTGGCTGACGTGATCGGTGAAGATCGCAGTTGCTAAGCCCAGTGGTAATAGAGCGAGGGCTAGCCACCGGTTGGAGGGGGAAGCCAAGGCGTTAAAGGTGGCACTAACGGCCGGAAGGCAAATTCCAATGGCAATGAGAATAAACGCCACGTTTAGGTAGCGGTACCGTTTAAAGTGGGAGAAAACGTAGATGAGGGCGTAAAAGCTAATCCCGCTCATTCCAATGATGAGCCAGAAGGAGAAGGGTCCTCCGAGTCCCAAAATTTTACTGGGCAAGTTGAAGTAGTAGTTAGCGGGGTAGAACCAGTAACCGTTGGCAAAGGCTCCGGTTAGCCTCGTTGATTGGAGGGCATATAAAATGGTGGGGATGAACAGGATGGCAGAAGCCAAAATACCCAGTAGCACCGTGCCAGTTAGTTTAGCGAGCGACCGCCACCAGTGAAAATGAGGCTGTCCACGTAACATTAAACCGCGTAGCCCCACGTAGACTAAGCACCCGAGTCCCAGCATGTAGGCAAAGTAAAAGTTACTTAAAAAGGTAATTAAAACCGCCAAGAAAAGGGGGAACCACGAGCGGTTCTTAAAGACTCGTTCTACTCCGGCTGCAAGCAACGGAAAGAAGATTAACGGTAGCAAGAAGAAGGCGTGATGCATCCCCGCGTAAAGTGCAAAGCTCGAGAAGGTGTAGGTTAGGGCACTAATTAGCCGGCTGATCTTTCGAAACCGGAAGGAGTTGAGGTAAAACAGAAAGGCCAACCCGGCACAGTAAAGTCGTAGTAGAACCAACACACCGTAGCCAAGTTCAATTTGAGACTTCGGAAAGAAAACGATTAGGTAGTTAAAAAGATCTCCGACCACGTAGTAGGAGAAGCTGGTGAGCTGGTCGGCACCGAGCCCGAGGTCAAAGGACCAGTTGGTCAGTCCCTGAGTCGGATGCGTTAGAAAATGGGTTAATAAGGCTCTGAAGTTCACCAGAATGGGATAGTGCTGGGCAATTCCATCCAGACCCCAAATTAACGAGCGGTTGGTGAGGTGAAACGTCCACCAATAAGCGGCAATAATTACCGCAAAAATGACCGTATAGCTCACCCACACGGGGGTTTTGCGCAGCTTTTCCATCTAATTCAACTCCTTATGCTTATGGCTAATAAAAAAACGAGGTTCCCCTCGTTTAGTGGCAGTATTAATCAACGTCTTTTTGGTCTAACCCGGGAACCGGAACTTCAGTGACTTCAAACCAGTTAATGAACGAGTTTTCGTAATCGATAACCTTAAAGTTAAAGTGGCCGATTTGGACCACATCTCCGACCTTAATGTGAGGATAATGGTCGATAACAAAGCCAGAAATCGTAACGATATCGGACTCGTTAAAGTCTTTAATTTGGGTATCAAAGTACTTTTCAAAGTCATACGTATTGAGTTTCCCGCTGATCTTGTAAGAACCAGTGGCCTGTTTGAAGATGTAGGTGTGGCTAGACGGATCAATTTCGTCGCGGACCGTTCCAAACAATTCTTCGTAGATATCTTTATCGGTGATAATTCCGGAGGTTCCCCCGTACTCATCAATCACGACCACGATTGGTTGGTGATTCTTGATCATTTGTTGCAAGACGATTGAAATCGTGGTGGTTTCTGAGGTGGTATCAATTTTGCGAATTAAATTCGTAATTGGCTTTTCAGGATTGATTTGGGATTGCTTAATCAAATCATAGATGTAAACGTACCCGAGAATGTCATCCTTGTCGTTATCCTTCACAACTGGAAGCCGACTAAATTTAGTGCTGAGGTAGGCCTCAATGGCATCGTTAACGGTGTCATTGACGTCAATTGTTTTTAACTGGGTCCGGTCAATCATGATGTCACGCGCGGTCTTATCGTTTAACTCAAAGGCTCGGCGCATGTACAGATAATCGTTTTGTTCCAAGTCCCCGTTTTGGACGGCCGCCTTGGAAACGCTGAGAATTTCTGATTGAGAAAGGGCTTCGTCGTTTTCGTTGGCTACAGGTAAACCGAGCATCTTAACTACGCCAGAAGCGGACACGTTTAGTAACCAGACAAAGGGATAGAAGATGACGTGGCAGTAATGGAGGGGCGTGCTAACGACGTTTAAAACCTTAAGGGGCATGTCAATACTGAGGTTTTTGGGTAAAATTTCGGTGAAGACCACTTCGAGGTAGGTCAACACGATAATTCCCAAAATAGCTCCAATTCCGTGGGCTGTGGCACTAGGAGCGCCAACCCCCCCGTGACCGAGTACCTTGACAAAGACGTCGATGGCAAAGGTTTCACCAATCCACCCGAGAATAATTCCGGCTAACGAAACTCCCACCTGAGTGGTAGAAAGGTATTCGTTCAGGTTTTTCACCATGTGAAGTTCTCGGTCAAGTTTGCGTTTCCGCTTGGCGGACGTTTTTTCGTCGTCAAGTTCTTCTTGGAGGGCCGTGGTCCGGGTTTGTACGAGGGCAAACTCACAGGCCACGAAGAAGCCGGCACAAAAGAACGTGACTAAAATAATAACTAAGTCGATAAATATCGATCCAGTAACCAAAGTAGCATTCCTCTTTTCGTTGAATGTAAATAAGTACAAGTATTAGGCTTACGTACTGCTTATTTTAAACAGTTATCTCTTATTTTACCATAATATTGTAGAAACTACTTTGAAATTTCGGGCTAATTATTTGCCTCGCCACCATGATGGACCTACAATATAAACGTCAGGAAACTGATAGATTAATTGGTAAAGGGGTTTTTCAAAATGGCACGGAATGAAATTCAAAACAATGGTTACAATCCGTTAGATGATTTCTTTGGGAACTTTGGCAAGAGCTTGTTAAGTTCAGTTGCTGGAGACAACCGAATGAAGACGGATATCATTGAACACCAGAATGATTATGAAGTTGTCGTTGAATTGCCAGGCTTTAAGAAGCAAGATATTCATCTGAGTTATGATGATGGAACCCTTAGCATTCACGCCACCCACGATTTAAACGCCGAAATTCAAAATGACGATGGACGTGTTTTGAATCAAGAACGGCGCTCCATGGACGTTACCCGTTCGTTTTACTTGCCAGACGTTGACGACAAGTCCATTTCCGCTAGTTACGATGGTGGACTGTTGAAGGTGACTTTACCAAAGGCACCAAAAGACGAAGGCGACAACAACCAAATTGAAATTAACTAATTAGCTTGATTCAAACATTCGTTTCCTACGGGATTCGAATGTTTTTTATTTTTGCTTAAATTTGCGAGAAGACAGGAGTTTGCGCGCCCGTCCGGCTTTAGAATTCTGTATACTAGAGGATAGTAAATGAACGAAAGTGGGGATTTAGTATGCAAGCAGAAACTGGATTAACTAGCGCAGAAGTGCAAGAACGGGTGCGCCAGGGACGCAAAAATACGGAACCCAAACCCCTTACTAAATCAACCGGCCGAATTATTGCTGAAAACGTGTTTACCCTCTTTAACTTGGTTAACGTGGTGTTGGCAGTGCTGGTCTTTACGACCGGCAGTTATAAAAACATGCTCTTCTTGCTGATTGCAACGGTTAACACCCTAATCGGAATTTTCCAGGAGCTTCGTTCCAAACGACAGGTGGATAAGATGGCGTTATTATCGCATTCACCGATCACTGTGATTCGCAATGGCCAAGCAGTCCAGCTTGCGCCCGCGGACATTGTGCAGGACGATACTTTAAAAATCACGCTGGGAGACCAACTTCCGGTTGACGGGAAAATCATTGCCACCCAAGAACTGGAGGTTGATGAATCACAGATTACGGGGGAAGCGGATCCAATTACTAAGCAGGTAGGTGATCCAGTTACCTCCGGTAGCTTTGTAGTGAGTGGGAACGCCTTAGTTAAGGTCACAAAGGTGGGAGACGCTACCTTTGTTAACTCTTTAACGGCTAAGATTAAACCGACGAAACAAAATAACAGTCGTTTACTGCGGCTGATTAATCGAATTATTCGGATTCTGACGATTATCATCGTGCCGTTGGGAACGATTTTATTAGTGTCACGCTTTTTACACGGAGTGGGATACAGTCAAGCAATTTTAGGAACCGTGGCGGCCATGATGGGGATGATTCCCGAAGGACTAGTGTTACTGTCATCTGTAACCCTCGCGGTTTCGGCTTACAACTTAGCGCGCCAACACGTGCTGGTGCGGGATTTAGCCTCGATTGAAACCCTCGCGCGGGTGGATACCATTTGTCTGGACAAGACGGGAACCATTACGAGTGGAGATTTACAGTTTCGAGCCTTGCAGCTGGAAACGAACCGGTATTCAGAGGCAGAAGTTACTAAGATTCTGGGGTCGTTGGTGAACGGAATTGGCGATACCAACGAAACCGCGGCCACCTTGCAGCAACACTTTACCCAGCAACCGTACGCAGTGGAACACGTAATTCCGTTCTCGTCGGCGCGAAAATGGAGTGGAGCTACGCTTGCTGCAACGGGACAGTTTGCGTTGGGAGCCCCGCAGTTTGTATTAGATCTAACGGATACTCAACGTGAACAGGTAGCAAAATTGGCGCAGGCCGGAAACCGGGTTTTAGCCTTAGTTCAGGCTAACCAAATGACGCAAACGGAATTAACGGGAACGCAGTTGCTGGCATTTGTTTTAATTACGGATGTGATTCGTCCGGATGCCGCTTCGACGTTAGAATACCTGCGTAATCAAGGGGTTAACGTTAAGGTCATTTCTGGAGATGATCCAGTAACTGTCGCCCAAATTGCCCGAGCTACCAACATTTCGGGCTGGGACCAGCTGGTTGATATGAGTCGGTTATCAGAAGATGCCGATTATCAGCAGCTAACCGAAGGCTACACCATTTTTGGCCGGGTTAAACCGGCGCAAAAGGAGCGGTTGATTAAAGCCCTGCAACAAAACGGGCACACGGTGGCCATGACGGGAGATGGGGTCAACGACATCCTAGCTCTGCGTCAGTCTAACTGTGGAATCGCGATGGCCAGTGGAAATGAAAGTACCAAGAGTATCGCCGATTTCGTTCTCATGAATTCGAACTTCTCGGCGTTAATCAACGTGCTTAAAGAGGGTCGCCGGGTCATTAACAACATCGATAGCATTGCGTCCCTCTATCTGATTAAAACGATGTTCTCGGTCATGTTGAGTGTCATTTTTCTGTTTTTGGCCAAGGACTATCCCTTCCAACCAATTCAGCTAACTCCGATTAACAGTCTGATGGTTGGGATTCCGTCCTTCTTGTTAGCCTTAGCCCCAGCCTTTCACCCAATTAAAGATCGGTTTGTGGCTGGAATTACGGGAATTTCGTTACCGTCAGCGCTAACGGTGGTAATTAACATCCTGATTATTAACGGAATTGGAGTCTTCTTGCATTGGAACCAGTTACAGCTATCGACGCTCAGTGTGCTGATCACGGGATTTGTGTGCTGGCAGGCCCTGATTCTGGTTAGTCGACCACTTAATCCCTATAAGCTGACGGTCGTTTTCACCAGTATTACGCTGTTTTTGTTAACGTTTGTCTTTTTCCGACACTTCTTTGGATTTGCCATGATTTTCAGCTGGCCCCTAGGAGCCGTCGGACTAGGATTAATTCTGTTAATTAATCCCCTTTTCATCGGGTTACAACGATTCGTAAACTGGCTGATTCCACTGATTCAGATACTCAATCCCCACCGATTAATTAGCCATCAATAGGTTTTAAACTTATTTATTAATAAAACTAAAAAAGAGTGCTCATCAGTTTATGATGAACACTCTTTTATGTTAGCGTCATTTTTAGTTTTGGTGTAACCAATCGGTGACTTGCTTTTGGACGGTTTGCTGGTAAGTACCTTCAATCGCAAACGGCTGACCATCACTCTCGTTACCACCCTTAACAACGAGGCCTGCTTCCACCGTGGCTCCCTTAGTCAGAGCTTTGATCTGGTCAAAAACGGTTCCAGTTCCAAAGCCAGAGTTCGTGGCAAAGGGAAGGACCGTTTTACCGCTAAAGTCATAACTGGATAAGAAACTAGCGACCGGTTGGGGTAAAGCCATGTCCCAGGTTGGTGTTCCAAGGTAAATATGATCGTATTGTTTAAAATTAGGGACTCGGTTAGCCAGTTCAGGATTACGATGAGCTGCTTGATCAGCTTGGGCCTCAGTTAATTGGTCTTGAAAGTTCTGCGGTAACGGTTGTTTGGTTTGAATGGCAAACAAATCACCGCCGACTTGGGCCTGAATCATTTCAGCAATGGCCTTGGTGTTGTTGGTCCGTGAGAAATAAGCGATTAAATTTTTAGTTTGTGGCATCTAGAAGAATCCCTTCTGCTTCATTAATTATTTTACGATTTAATGATAGCACAATGATGAAGCAGGATGGAGTGCTAAAGCCTATTTTAATCGGGTTTGACGGCTTATCGATTGACCCCTTAGGAACCAGTTTCATAATCGGTAAAATTAATCGTTTGAAATTTTTTTGCTAAAAATGAGCTTTTTTAATAGACAGCTGAAATTCATCGTGATATATTTAATTGCGTGCGATACACAAGTGGGCAACTGCTTAACGTGCGGCATGAAAACTATTGGGAAGTAGCTAATGTGAGTTAGCTACGCGAAAGAACAGAAAGGATGTTTCTTATGTTTAAACACACACGCAAACTACAGTACAACGCCAAACCAGATCGTCCAGATCCATTAATGGCTCGTCGGCTTCAAGAATCATTGGGTGGCCAATGGGGAGAAGTTACTGGAATGATGTCATACCTTTCACAAGGTTGGTCTTCAACCGGTGACGAAAAGTACAAGGATCTTTTATTAGACACTGGTACTGAAGAAATTGCCCACGTAGAAATGATTTCTACGATGATTGCCTACTTGTTAGAAGGCGCTCCATTTAGTGAAAAAGACGCTGCTTACGAAAAGGACCCTGCTTTAGCTTCTGTTATGGCTGGTATGGACCCAGAACACGCCTTAGTTCACGGAATGACTGCTAGCTTAAACAACCCGAATGGTTTTGGTTGGAACGCTGGCTACGCTACTTCAAGTGGTAACTTAGTTGCTGATATGCGTTTCAACGTTACGCGTGAATCAGAAGCTCGTTTGCAAGTTAGTCGTTTGTACTACATGACTGAAGACGAAGGTGTTCGTGACATGCTGAAATTCTTGTTGGCACGTGAAACTCAACACCAACTTCAATTCATGAAGGCTCAAGAAGAATTAGAAGAAAAATACGGTGTAATCGTACCTGGTGACATGAAAGAAATTGAACACAAACAATTCTCTCACGTATTGATGAACTTCTCCGATGGTGAAGGTTCCAAGGCCTTTGAAGGACAAGTTGCTAAAGATGGTGAGAAATTCACTTACCAAGAAAACCCAGAAGCAATGGGTGGTATTCCTAAGACGAAGCCAGCTGACAAGCGGCTTCACAACGACCAAGGCTAATTTTTATCCTTTGGTTCAAACGAAAGACCGGGTCTGCATGAATGCAGACCCGGTCTTTTTTGTTTATTTTTTTGTAAATACCCGTGCCACGATGGTGATAATGGTTAATAATAAGGCAATACATAAGGACCAGCCCAAGGGTCCTTGGGGTGAATTATAGGCGAAAATGGGAATTAAACTATTAAATGCGTGCGTTTTAACAATATAAATGGGCACGATCCAACTAACCAATGTGATCACTAAGAGTATGTAAAAGTATCTTTTTTTCACGAAAGATTACCTCCGATTTTTAATTTTGTTATTAAATTAACAAATTTAATGAAGCAAAACAACACAATCGTGATAAACTAAGAGCGAATCTAAATACTTAGTGGGTTGCCATCCGTAAGTCGATTGTTTCTTCGACACGCCACTTAAAAAACAAAAGGAGATTAGATTATGCCATTATCCCAAAAACACAGACAACGAGTCATTAACTGGGCCTACCGAACGGCTGGTTCCAACTGGTTCGATTTACTGGGAGTTGCCATCGTATTGGTGGCAACGATTTCAGCTGGTTATTACGCGACCACACTCGCACAATCGCCGATTCCGTGGCTCCATGATAGTGCCTGGAAATGTTTTCCGTTAGGGATTGTATCCACGTTTTCAGCCGTATTGTCGGTACTATCAACGCGGTACGTGGGTAAGATTAACAACCTCGGGAATCTGATTGGTTTCATTAACATCGTGATTGCCGGTTTTGTCGACTATGCGTTGGGAAACTTTGGAGCGATTTATACCTATCCAATTTCGTTTATCCTGAATATGCTGGCTTGGTTTACTTGGAGGACGATTTTTAAAAACCGGAAAGGGAATGTTCCCCATGCTAAGATTGTCATGCCGTTAATCGCGGTTTTGGCCGTTTTAGTTAGCTTTGGAATTAACTACTTCGCGTTTCGCCAGGTTAATTTTCTGTTTATCATGACGTCGCTGGTATTCTCGTTCTCATTGATGGCTGATACTCTGAACGTCTTTAAGGTGAAATCGCAGTGGACCGCTTGGGGTGTTTATAACGTGTTACAGTTAATTCGAAACATCACGATGGGTAACTGGGCCAATGTCGGCAAGTACATTTACTACGTGCTTAACTCGATGATTTCCTTTGTGTACTGGAAGTTGACGGGGAAGACGCTTGCGCAAGTTAAGGAGTCTCAATGAAAATAATTGACCTCGGAAAAGCAACTTTCGTTCTTTTTTTAATCATTTTTGGAACGTCGCTACTAGCAATACTCTTAATGAAAATGAGGCCAATCTGGAACGAGCAGGCGCTTAAAATAACTCGTGATGGAATTATTGTAGGACTAATCCTTTGGTATGTGATGAAAAATCACTTAGTTAAAATACAGCCGTTGAATTTTAAATTAGATGGTATGGCACTGGTTGCCGGTTTGATTGTAGTAACTGGAGCAACGCTGCTAGCGCCTGATGAAGAAATGCAATTGTTGCCCTATCAATTTTTACAGATAGTGGTTTTTGCTCCAATTATGGAAGAAGTTATTTGCCGTGGCGTTATCTTTGGTAATTATGCTGCAAATCATCTCATGCTTGCTACCATTGTTTCGACCGTTATTTTTGTGGGGTTACATTTTTCAAGGAATCCCGTTGATTTACTAGAATTTACATTAGTTTCATTAATTCTTTGCTGCGTTCAATTTACCACTGGAAATGTTTTTAATTGCATCATGATTCATTCCTTGCTAAATATTTATTTACTAGTTGGAAACCAAATTCTAAAAGGATTTACGTAAGTAAGTATAAATTCAATCACGACCCCTGAAATCAAATTTTCAGGGGTCGCTTTTTGTTAACAATCATTTTCAAGCAGGAACAGATTGTGGATTAATTAGTTTTCCAAGCGGGAAATCCCGAGAAAAACGAAAATTTTCTTTCTTGGATAATCATCGTTAATTAAACGCATAAAAGGGGCAATGGAAGCGAATTCAAACTTAGGAAAAATTAAAGAAGTTCGGTAATTTCTTATAAAAAATTAAAAATTTGCCTTGTAAGTTAAGAAAATTCGTCCTACAATGAGTAAAATTTAAATTAAAGTTAAGTTATTGGTTTGGAGACGATTTTATGACAGCACCGACAACAAAACGGCAAACGCTACTAACGGTTAATAATTTAACCACCGCGTTCAAGATTGACGGCAAGTTTTATCCAGCGATTTCTGAAATTAACATGAAGATTAAACAGGATGAAATTTTAGCAATTGTGGGTGAATCTGGTTGTGGAAAGAGTACCCTAGTTAATTCGATCGTGGGGTTACAGGATCCCAAAGAAACTAAGATTAGCGGCGAAATCGACTTTGAAGGACAAGATTTAACCAAAATCGATGAGAATACATATAACCAAATTCGAGGCGCTAAGATTGGCATGATTTTCCAAGACCCACTGTCAGCCTTAGATCCGTTAAAACGAATCGAGGAACAGATTCAAGAAACCTTGATCTATCACACGGATTTGAACGCCAAGGAACGTCACGATCGGGTCTTAGAACTTTTGGATCAAGTTGGAATCGTTGATCCGAAACGAATTGCTCATCAATTTCCTCACCAATTATCAGGAGGGATGCGCCAGCGGGTCGTGATTGCAATTGCAATCGCATGTAAACCGGACTTCATCATTGCTGATGAACCAACTACAGCGCTTGACGTTACGATTCAAGCCCAGATCTTGGATCTCTTGCGGAGCATCCAAACCGAAAACCACGCCAGCATCATCCTAATTACCCACGACCTGGGAGTGGTTGCTGAAACGGCCGATTACGTTCACGTTATGTACGCCGGTAAGATTGTAGAAAAGGGAACGGTGGAACAGGTCTTTAACGATCCAAAGCATCCATATACCCGTTCGTTATTAAAATCAATTCCCCAAGCTGACAGTGAAAATGATGATCTCTACGTAATTCAGGGTTCTGTCCCATCGCTGCAAAAGATGCCAAAAACGGGAGATGCCTTTGCACCTCGGATTCCGTGGATTCCAGCGAGTGCCCATGAAGAACATCCAACGATGCACCGCTTAGAGGATGGACACGAAGTTCGGTGCACCTGTTACAAAGACTTTTACTTTAAGGAGGAAAGTGAAGCATGAGCTTGTTAACGGTTAACAATTTAAAAGTTCACTTTCCGATTCGGGGCGGATTCTTCAACCGCGTGGTCGACAAGGTTTACGCCGTTGATGGAGTGAGTTTCTCCATTGAACCCGGAGAATCGTTTGGCCTAGTTGGAGAATCTGGTTCCGGAAAGTCCACTACCGGCCGCACGATTATTGGATTAGAGAAAGCCACTGCCGGAAAAATCGAATTTGAAGGCCACCCAGTTGACACCAAACACGAACGTGAAAAGTTGAAATATGATCAAGCGGTTCAAATGATTTTCCAGGATTCCTTCTCGAGTTTGAATCCCCGGAAGCGGGTCGAAAGTATCATTGCCGAACCATTGAAAAACTTTGAAAAGTTAACGCCTGAACAGGAGAAAATTCGGGTGTTGCAACTGATGAAAATCGTGGGACTTGCTCCTGAAATGCTTTACAAGTATCCACACCAATTCTCTGGTGGACAACGACAACGGATTGGAATTGCCCGCGCCGTAGCCACGAACCCCAAGCTCATCATTGCTGATGAACCAGTTTCCGCTTTGGATTTATCGGTTCAAGCCCAGGTGTTGAACTTCATGAAGAAGATTCAACGAGAAATTGGGGTTTCTTACCTCTTCATCTCCCATGATTTGGGGGTAGTTCGGCACATGTGTGACCGGATCGCAATTATGAATCGGGGACAAATCGTAGAGATTGGGACTCGAAATGACATTTATCGCGATGCCCGTCATATTTACACCCAACGGTTATTGGCGGCCATTCCAAGCACGAACTTAGAAAAACGACAAAGTAACTTAAAACACCGGCAAGCGGTGGAACAAGAGTATCAAGCTCACAAAGATGATTATTACGATGAAAACGGACGTGCTTACCCTATGGTAGAGGTTAGTCCCGGACATCTCGTTTCATTACCACCCAAGGAAGCACTGCAATACAAGCAATTAAAGGAGGAAGACTAATCATGTGGAAAACAATTTTACGCCGAATCTTGATTATGATTCCTGAATTGATTGTCTTGAGTATTCTGGTGTTCTTACTAGCTAAGGCGATGCCGGGGGATCCATTTACGGGATCGATTAACCCCAAGAGTAATCCCGCTGAAATTCACCGATTAATGAAAGCCAACGGATTGTTCGACCCATGGTATGTACAGTACTGGCACTGGGTGGTTAACCTCTTCCACGGGAACTTAGGAATGAGTTATGAATACCAGATGCCAGTGGTTGACTTAATCAAACAACGGGGAATGAATACCCTTTGGTTAGCTGCCTTCACGATGATTTTAACCTATGCGATTGGGTTACCACTGGGAATTTACGCCGGGAAAAAGGAAGGCAAATGGCCGGACACTTTGATTCGGATTTACACCTACGTCACGATGTCAATTCCATTCTTCGTTGTTTTAGTGATTGGAATCTGGATTTTCGGGTACGCCCTCGGGTGGTTCCCAACCTCTGGTTCCGTTTCTCCAAGCGTTTCTGGCTTAGGCCCAACGCTGTTATCCCGTTTAGGCCACATTATCCTGCCAGGACTTTTAGGAGCCCTGTTTGGAACCGTAAATATCATTCAATACTTACGGTCTCAGGTAATTGACTCTAAGCACTCTGCTTTTGTGAAAACAGAAATTGCCAAAGGGGTACCCACTAAGGCAATCTACCGGCACCACATCTTTAGAAATTCCGTCTTGCCAATTGCCGCCTTTGCGGGTTACTCAATTACTGGGTTATTAACTGGTTCCATCTTTACCGAAATGATTTTCTCGTATCCAGGGATGGGTCAACTATTCTTGAATGCAGTGAACTTCCGGGATTACACGGTTATCACCACCCTGGTGTTGTTATACGGATTCTTGAACCTCTTAGGAACATTAATTTCAGACATTGTCTTGAGTATCGTGGATCCACGGATTCGGATCGAGTAGGAAGGAGGAACCAAGATGGCATACGAATTTAGTGGGCGTGACGAGTTATCGGACGCCGAATTGTTAGAACTTTCACAGGAAGCGGAAAATGAAGCCACTCCTAGCACCATTCGAGTGATGCTGAATGAATTTAAAGCAGATAAGACCGCCATGGCCTCTGCAATCTTCATCGTGGCCTTTATCCTGTTAGTGGTAATTGGGTCCTTCTTCGTGAACGTCCCCCAGATTATGCAAACTGATTTGATGGGATATTACGCGAAACCCTTTACGAACTACATTTTAGGGGGAGACTCCTCCGGTAGACCAATTCTGTCTCAACTGGTTGTAGGATCACGAAACTCAATCTTAATTGCGATTGGTTTAACCGCCATTTCTTCCACCTTTGGGGTGGTATATGGATTAGTCTCTGGTTACTATGGTGGCTACATTGATTTAACCATGCAACGGGTTTACGACTTCATGATGATTATTCCAATGCTGATGACAATTATCGTGTTGGTAACGATTATCCCGCACTACAACGCGATTACGTTGACCCTGTTACTTTCCATCTTCTATTGGATGGGAACTTCCCGACTGATTCGGTCGAGTTCTTTGGCAGAGTCACAAAAAGACTACGTGGCGGCCTCTAAAGTGGCCGGAACCAGTAACTTCAAGATTATGTTCCGAGAAATTTTACCGAACATTTCATCTTTAATCATCGTTGATACCACGTTATCCTTCGCGGAAAACATCGGGGTTGAAACGGGACTTTCCTACTTAGGTTTTGGATTACCAGACGGAACCCCATCACTGGGGACGTTAATTGCGAATGCCAATGATCCAAACAACATTACCCAATACTGGTGGACCTGGTTACCAGCCGCATTAGAAATTATTCTCTTGTGTTTAGCCATCAGTTACGTGGGTCAAGTATTACGGCGAACCGCTAATGCCTCGCAACGACGCGGCAATTAATTAACTAATGAACCATTGAGGGAGGTGGTTGCGAATTCCACATCAGTTACGCAGTTTACAGTTCTTAGGATTAAAGGAGGAAAAGCAGAAAATGAAGAAACGATACAAACTTGCCATGTGGGGAAGCGCAGCCTTGGTTGCCCTTTCACTGGCCGCCTGTTCTAACGGGGGCGACAGTGCCACGGCGAAAACGCCAAAATTGCCACAAACCTTTAGTGCTTCTGGAAAAGCAAGCCAGGAAGCTAATAATGGAACTTTGAAGATTGGGGAAGTTTCTCCATCACCATTTACGGGGATTTCTGATCCGTTGTTAATTAGTGCAAAAACAGATAGCGATGTTTTTGCACCTGGTGGAGCAAATAACTTATTTGCTACCGATAATAACTATAAAATTAAAGATGGTGGACTCGCAAACCTTCGACTAGACCGGAAAAACAACACTGCTACAATTACACTGCGTAACAATGCTAAGTGGTCGAACGGAATGCCTGTTACTGCCAAGGATGTAGAGTATGCCTATGAAGTGTTGGCCAACCCGGAAACGAAATCCCAACAGTATTCCGAGGACTTTGAACACATCCAAGGAATGAAGGACTACCACGAAGGAAAAGCGGAAGGAATTTCTGGAATCACCTTCCCAGACGGTGAAAACGGGAAGAAGACGGTGATCCACTATGACCGAATTACGCCTGCTATGCAGTACGCTGGGAACAACTTTATGTGGAGTACAGTTGAACCATACGAATACCTGAAGGACGTTAAGATTCCTGACCTAGTTGCTTCTGATAAGATTCGGAAGACTCCAATCTTTACCGGTGCTTACAAGCTCGACAAGGTGGTTGAAGGGGAATCCACGAGTTGGAGCCCTAACAAGTACTACTGGGGTAAGAAGGCTCACATCAAGCACATTAATATCCAAATTGTTTCTCCAAGTAACGTTACATCTGCGTTGAAAGCCAAGAAGTATGACTTTACTCAAGGAGTTCAATCAGCGGCTGACTATCCAAAGATTTCGAAGATGAGTAACTATCAAGTCGTTGGAGCACCTGATCTTGGTTACTACTACTTTGGATTTAACTTGGGTCACTTAGACACTAAGACAAACAAACAGGTTACTGACAAGAACAAGAAGATGAGCAACAAGAACCTGCGGCAAGCTATGATGTATGCGATTGACCAAGACGAAGTTACCAAGAAGTTCGGGAACGGAGTTTCATGGCGAGCTAACACCTTGATTCCACCAGTATTTAAGAAGTACTACGACAAGAATGCCAGAGGATTCACTTACAACCAGTCTAAGGCTGAAAAGCTGTTAGACCAAGCTGGTTACAAGAAGAAGGGCAAGTGGCGGACCCAACCAAACGGGAAACCATTGGAAATTAATTTTGCTGCACCAAACAGTTCTGATTCTGCAAATGCCACTAGTAAGTACTATGTTCAACAATGGCGGAAGTTAGGTTTGAACGTTAAATTTACCACTGGTAAATTAATGGAAACAAATAGTTACTTTGCTGCATTGCAAAAGCCAGATAACAATAACATTGATGTTTGGAGAGGTGGATTTAGTGTCAGTTCTGAACCAACTCCAACTGGATTGTACGGTCAAAGCGCACCATTCAACATGGGTCACTTTGTATCCAAGGAAAACACACAGCTGATGAATAACATGAACAACGACAAGGCTTGGAACGAAAAATACCGGGCTAAACAGTTCAAGGACTGGCAAGAATACATGAACAAGGAAACGGCTTATGCTCCAGCTTCCTTCTCATTGGATTGGCAACCAGTTAACAAGCGGGTTCAAGGTTACAGCGTTAAACCAGCTGATGGTGACAATTCATTTAGTAACTTGCAACTCACACAAACTAACACAAAATAATTTCTAATCTTTTGGACCCATAACGATGTTTCGTTATGGGTTTTTTGTATCAAGGGGGCGATTTGATGAAACAAAAACAGTCCAGGTGGCAGCATTTCACCGAATATCTGCGCCAGTTGGAGAAAACATATCGTCTGTTCGGGGCTGCCGCGCCTCAAGCGGCTGGTTGGTTAATGGTTTTACTGCCTCTGCAAGCCGTTTTACCGTTAGTAGCTGTTCAGGCGGGACAGCAAATCATTAATCAGTTGGTCCAACGGCATCCCATTTGGGCTTCTTTTGCGATTTGGCTAGTGGCAATGGCAGTAACGCAAATTTTGCCGACCATTACGTTGTTTGTGCAGGGAATTTTAACCGATAAACTAACTGGATTTTTGAATCTAAAGTTGATGGGGAAGTCGAAAGAGTTAAAATCATTGAATCTTTTTGATAATTCTAAGTATTTTGATGATCTGCAAATGTTGAAAAGTGATGATTCCTGGCGACCGGTTAATTTGATTGTGTTTGGGCTATCGATTGTGCAACAAAGCATCATGTTAGTTGTAATGTTCGTCATGTTAGCGCGGTACAACTGGTGGTTGACGTTGGCCTTGATTGCGGTGTTAGTCCCTCAAAGTATTTCTTACTACCGAATTCAGCAGGACGCGTTTGAAACGATGGTAACGCGGAGTAAAAACGCGCGGAAATTAAATTACTATAGTTCATTGTTACTGGATCGTTTGGATGCCAAAGAAGTCCGATTGTTTAACATGTTTACGCCCATCATTACTAAGTACCGGCGTCTTTTTAACCAAACTCAGTCCCAAGTTAATCAAGTTCGGCGGAAACAGGCGCTGGTTGGGACCAGCTATTTGATTTTAGTGGTGGCAGTCACTGGGTATGGTTTTTACTGGTTCATTACGGCGGTTCAAACCGGAACCTATCAAATGGGGGTGTTATTGCTTTACATTACCTTGATGGGCTACATTTCCAGTAGTATGGCGAAATTGGTCGAAGATAGTAGCTTGTTGTACGATTCCTTGCTATGGATTGAAAAGTTCTACCATTTTATTGATTTTCAGGATGACTTACACGATGGAAGGCAGCCGTTTCCAATTGATTTTCAAACCGTATCTGTTCAAAATGTCAGTTTCCACTATCCTTTTTCTGATCAATTAGTGCTGAAGCACGTGAACTTTACGGTGCAGCGAGGCGAAAAAATTGCGATTGTCGGTGAAAATGGCTCTGGAAAATCAACCCTAGTTAAACTATTGTTGCGATTTTATGATCCGAGTGCGGGACAAATTCAATTAGATCAGCAGAACGTGCAGACGATTGAGATTAATGCCTATCGCCAGGCTTTTTCAGCGACCTTTCAAGATTTCTCCAAGTTCAAACTGTCGTTAGGAGAAAACGTTGCGGCCGCCCATGCTTATGATCCGACCTACGTGAAAAATTTACTGGCCCAGGTAGGTTTAGCTAGTTATTTGCAGCAGAAAAACGTTCAACTAACCACGATGATGAGCAAGGAATTTGCGCACGGAACGGATGCTTCGGGGGGACAATGGCAGCGAATTGCTTTAGCACGCGATTTGTATGCCGATGGGCAGATTGAATTTTTAGACGAGCCGACGGCCGCATTGGATCCGCGCAGCGAACAAGAAATTTATCAGACCTTTTTACAACAAAATCGACACAAAACTGTCTTTTTTGTAACCCACCGATTGTCAGCGGTCCAATATGCGGACCGGGTTTTGATGTTACAAAATGGGAGAGTGACGGGTTTTGCCTCCCACGCCGAATTGTTACAAACAAATCCAGAATATGCGGAGCTTTATAATTTGCAAAAGGCAGCTTATCAATAGGAAAAACTGGTGTAAATTCAAGCCGTTTTTCCTTTAGAGCTAGAAATGAACTAGAAGTAAGAAAAGAAAGTAGTCTAGATGAATTGATCATTAAGATACTGAAAAGTAGTAAAATAATGGAAAAGACCAAGTTATTTTGCTGACCATTTTTGTGATTGCTTTAGTTACTTTAGCCATTTCACTGTATGATTTCTTGCGAGAATTAACGAACTTTGAAGATTAATTTTCTGCATAACAAAAGAGCCGCAACCGACCTTCGTCAGTTACGACTCTTTTTAGTTTGCGTTTAAATTAACACATGTCCATGCCCATCTTTTTGTAGGATTCCAAACTCTTGATTTTCAAGTCTTCTGGACGACAGTGCCGTTCTTCAGCCAGGGCATCCATCAAGGTCTTCATGTCCATTAACTTGTACTTCTTGTATGGATCATCCTTGGTGTAAACCTGCAATTGCGCCATCATTCCACCATCTTCGTGTTCGATGATGTGGCAGTGGTACATGAAGATTCCGGGGTGGTTAAACTTCATCTTAACCCGAACCGTTTCACCGGCGTTAACCCCGATGGTATCTTTGTAACCACGTTCGTTTGGATATGGTGCTTCACCGTTTCGAGAAACTACCATGAATTGACCACCGTGAGAGTGGTATGGGTGAATCATTCCCCCACAACAATCGTTGGTGTTCGTGATGTCCCAGTATTCGGATTTGCCGAGTTCTTGTCGGTCATCAATCCGCATCATGCCGAATTTCTTTCCGTTGAATTCGACTTCTTCGTCAGTTCCAGACATCACTACTTGGTGAACCAACGAATCTTTGTCAGGATCAGGGTAGTCCATGTCAGCGAGGTGGTCAGGAATTTCCGTGTCAGCCTTGGCGAATTCGTGAATCTTGAACTTCAGGATCGGCGTGTCGTCAGAGTACAAGGTTACTTCGTCGCCTGGTTTGTACTTACCAAAGTCTAAGACAACTTCCGTCCGTTCGGCACAAGTCATCATTAACTTGGTTAAGTAAACTGGTTCTGGCAGTAAACCACCATCTGAAGCGATTTGGGTCATTACCATGTCATCGCTCAGGTGTAAGCGCCATTCACGCCGGTTCGAACCGTCTAGGAACCGTAACCGGAGCTTTTGCGTGGTAACGTCAAAGTATGGGTTTACCGTTCCGTTAATTAAAGCAGTTGGTCCTTCAGTTCCATCTGGATCGTAATCATCATCGTAGTTCCATTGGTTGTGTTCGTCGAAACGACGGTCTTGTAAGATTACCGGAATGTCATCGACACCGTAGTTGCGTGGCAATGGCAACGTTGCTTCGTGCTGGTCCTTTACGACTACGGCACAAGCTAAACCGTGCCAAACGTCCCAACCAGTTAATGGACATGGGTGCGCATGTAACCAGGTCGTTGCAGCTGGTTGGTGGACTGGAAATTCGATTTCCTTAGCTTCCCCAGGGTAAACGGGAGCGTGGCAACCACCGTCAATGTAAGGACCAGGAACGTCCAAACCATGCCAGTGGTAGGTAGTTAATTCGGGAAGACTATTTTTTAAGGTGACGTGGTAGTTTTTACCATCTTCATAAATAATCGTTTTCCCCAATAAACTTTGGTTATAACCCCAGGTCTTCGTTTTTTCACCTGGTAAAATTTGGGTTTCTCCCGTTTGGGCTTCCACCGTGTACCAAACGTCGTTGCCATCCACCTTATCTGGTTTTAAGATTTCAGGGATGTTCAGCTTGCTTTCGGGAGCATCGTGTTTTTCCAACGGAACGTAGCCACCATCATGGTAGTCATAAGCGGATTCGTTGAAAAAATAGTCAGTATAAACGTGATGTTTTTCTTGTTCTGCCATTGTTTTCCACCCTTTCTTTTGGTTCGTCTTTATTTTACTACAATTCCAATTTGGATAAAGCTTTTTCCGTGAATCTTAGGAAAAAAGCAATTTACAATTTTGCCCTGTGCAATTAAGTGGCTTGAATGTGCTTTGTTAAGACCTTAATCAGGTTCTTTTCTTTGGGGGTTAAAACGTGACTCTTACGGTAGGCCACGGAAACGTAAAAGGGGGGAAGATCTTCATCCTGGATGGAAAGGGGCACCACGTTGTCTGCAGGTCGAATCGCTTCGTCCGTTAGTAAAGCGACGCCCACTCCGCGACTGACTAACTGTTTTAACAATTCGATGTCACTAGTGGTGTAGCTGGTATGGATGTGTAGGCTGTGTTCTTTGATTAACTGATTCAAGATTTGTTGGTGAATAAATCCGTCTGAAAAGGCAATCACGTCCTGGCGGTCTAAGTCGCGCACGCGGATGGTTGTTTGCTGAGCTAACGGTGAGTCAGGGGGTACAATCAGCTTGAAATCACTTTGAGCCACCACTTTTGATTCAATTGTGGGGCTTTCTAAAGGCGTAGCTGAACCCAGCAAGGCTACGTCAACGCTCCCTTGTTTGAGTTGTTCTAGCAGGGTGGCCGACCCACCTTCTACGTTGGCTAAACTGTCGAGAATCCCATCTTGTCTAAGGGTAATGGCGAGTTCTGGAAAATAGTAGTTAGCAATGATGGGAGGCATGCCAAAGTTAATGTGGTCGGCTCCGTTGCTGTTTAAATCACGCTGGATTTCTTCGACCTGGGTCGCAATTTTTTGGGTGTGACTGTAGAGGAGTTGACCTGCTTGGTTGATTTTAACGTGGTGGTGAGCCTGATTACGGTTAATTAGTTCGACGTTAAACTCTGTTTCCAGGCGATGGATCGCGATGGAAATGGTTGGTTGACTAACGCCGAAGTATTCGGAGACCGCCGTGTAGCTTTTTAGTTCCACCAACTTATTAAAGTAGAGTAAGTCTTGTAGTTTGATAGGGGCACCTCATATAAATTCTATTTATGGAAAATCTAGGTTTGACTATCATTTTCTGCCTCTTTTAAGATAGACGTGTTCAATGAATAATCTGTGCAGGAAATGTTACTTAATTATACTACGAAAAAAGGAGTTTTAGCTGATGACTAAGAGTCAAGAAATCGTAAACAATCCTTTCTTAAACAAAGGAACGGCTTTTACGGAAGCCGAACGAAAGGCTTTAAACCTTGAAGGGATGCTCCCACCACGGGTGCAAACTCTCGATCAACAAGTAGAACGGGTTTACGCTGAATACCAACAAAAGAGTAACGACTTAGAAAAGCGCGTGTACTTAATGAGTATTTTCAACGAAAACCGGGTGTTATTCTACGCCACTTTTGCTAAGCACGTGAGCGAATTCATGCCAGTAGTTTACGACCCAACGATTGCCGATTCAATTGAAAACTACAGTCGGATGTACGTGAACCCACAAAACGCTGCGTTCTTATCCATTAATGATGACAGCCGCGAAACGATTCGGCAAAGTTTATTGAACGCTGCTGAAGGTAGAGACATTGAGTTGTTAGTAGTTACCGATGGAGAAGGGATTCTCGGAATTGGGGACTGGGCAACCCAAGGAATTGACATTCCAGTTGGGAAGTTGATGGTTTACACGGCTGCGGCTGGAATTGACCCATCTAAAGTTCTGCCAGTGGTCTTAGATGCCGGAACTACTCGTGACGAATTACGGAAAGATCCATTGTACGTTGGTTTAGACCAAGAACGGGACTACTCCGACAAATACTACAACTTTGTCGATAACTTTGTGCAAGAAGCCGAAGACTTATTCCCAAACTTGTACTTGCACTTTGAAGACTTTGGTCGTTCTAATGCTGCTAACATTTTGGATAAGTACAAAGACCAATTCTTGGTCTTTAACGATGATATCCAGGGAACGGGAATCATTGTCTTAGCCGGAGTGCTGGGGGCTTTGAACATTTCTGGTGAAAAGATGACGGATCAAACTTACCTGTGCTACGGAGCTGGAACTGCCGGAGCCGGAATTGCACAACGAGTTTGTGAAGAAATGGTTCAAGCAGGACTCTCTGAAGCAGAAGCAAAGAAGCACTTCTACATGGTTGATAAGCAAGGACTCTTGTTTGATGACATGCCTGATTTGACTCCTGCTCAAAAAGAATTTGCCCGGAGTCGGTCAGAATTTGAGAACAGTGAAGATTTAACTGATTTACTTTCAATCGTAAAAGCGGTCCACCCAACCATCATGGTCGGAACTTCTACTAACCCAGGAGCCTTCACCGAAGACGTTGTCAAAGAAATGGCTGCTCACACTGATCGGCCAATTATTCTGCCAATTTCTAACCCAACTAAGTTATGTGAAGCAAAGGCTTCTGACTTGATTAAGTGGACTGACGGACGGGCCTTAGTGGCTACCGGAGTTCCAAGTGCTCCCGTGGAATACAACGGAGTTACTTACGAAATTGGTCAAGCTAACAACGCGTTGGTTTACCCAGGAATTGGATTAGGAGCCATTGCTGCTACTGCTACGACTTTAAATGATGCCATGATCAGTGCAGCAGCCCACTCCTTAGGTGGAATTGTGGATCCTAAACAACCAGGAGCTGCCATCTTACCACCGGTTGATCGTTTGACGGAATTCTCCCAAACGGTTGCTAACGCCGTGGCTCAGAGTGCCGTTGATCAAGGGGTTACTCGGGAACAAATTAGTGATGTCAAGGGAGCAGTTGAAAACGAAAAATGGTATCCAGTTTACTCTGACCTCACTGATTTAGCAGATTAATAAATTTAATTTCAAATTTAGGAGGATTGAGCGTCAATGACAGCGTTTTTGACATCATTGTCAAGTGTCGGTGAAATCGTCCTCGTCATTGCCTTAGGTTATTGGTTACGAAAATCAGGCCGATTAGGCGACACTTTCAAAGGCAACATTTCGTTCATTATTATGAACATCGCTTTGCCAGTTTCAATTTTTATGTCCGTGGTTACTAACTTAAACCGGGATAAACTGATTAGCCTTTCGAGTGGGTTATTGTATGTGTTTATCAGTTTCTTACTGGGTTATATAGTTGCCATCGCGATGGTCTATCTATTCAAGATCCGCAAGGGACGGCGGGGAACATTCATTAACATGTTCGTGAACGCCAACACCATTTTCATTGGGATGCCGTTAAACATGGCCCTGTTCGGGGATAAAGGCCTACCGTACTTCTTGCTATACTACTTGATGAACACCATTTCGACGTGGGCAATTGGGATCTTCTTCATTTCTGCGGATGATCCAACTAAGTCTAAGGATGACCGTGGTTCAGCCAAGTTTAACTGGAAGAAGCTATTGCCAGCTCCGTTAATTGGATTCTTAGTGGCTTTGATTTGGTTAGTGCTTGGATTGCCAATCACGTTCATCGTTGAACCACCAGCTTTCCCAATGCTTGGGAAGACCTTTACGATGATTGGTGGCTTGGTAACGCCATTGTCATTAATCTACATTGGAATTATCCTGGCGGATGCCGGCTTAAACTCCATCCACTTTGACCGGGATTCAATCCTGGCGCTTGTGGGACGGTTCGTAATCTCACCAGCCATTATGATTGCCGTTTTGATGGCCTTCACAGGCATGGGAGCTACAGTTCCTGGACCAGAACTAAGTACCTTTGTGATCCAGGCAGCTGCTCCAGGATTAGCGGTATTGCCAATCTTGGTTGGAAACGCTCATGGAGACGTCGACTACGCTACCAACGTGGTAGTTACTAGTACGGTGCTCTTCGTGGTAGTGGTGCCAATTTTGATGGAAATCATTACTTTCCTATAAAATAATGAGTTTAACTTTAAAAGAGGTTCTGCAAGTGCAGACCTCTTTTTGTGTTTAGAATCTGATTGTGGCAGAATAAAACGATATATGGAGAAAGGCGGATGGAATAAATGACGGAAAGACTAACGAAGGTGGCGGAGTTTGCCCAGCAAATGATGACAGGGGATCATTCGGGACATGGGTTTGACCACATTGAACGCGTTGTGAATCTCACGCGTCAGTTACTGGCCGAAAATCCCGCGAACGGGGAATTGGCACTGACAGCAGCCTATTTACACGATTGTTTTGATGATAAGTTAACTGCTGATCCGGCTACCCGCCGGAACGAAGTGATTACTTATCTCACCGAGGTGGGCTATCAGACTGCTGAAGTAGATCAGGTTCTAGACATCATTGATCACATGTCATTTGCTGCTAACTTAGAGCAGCACCAGAAGCTGAGTCCCGAAGGCCAACTAGTTCAAGATGCGGATCGACTAGATGCCATTGGCGCAATTGGAATTGCCCGGGCTTTTTCGTATGGAGCCGTGCACGGTTATGCCATGTATGACCCAAAGGTTCAACCCCGCGAGCGGTTGACCAAGGAGAATTATCGGCAACCAGAAACGACCATTAATCATTTTTATGAAAAACTCTTTAAATTACCAGAACAGATGAACACGGCGACTGCTAGACGAATTGGGAACGGACGCAAGCGCTACATGCAGGAATTTGTGATGGAATTTAAGCAGGAGTGGGAGCTATAGCTCAAGGAGGAGGAAATGGATGCACGGTTGCAACGAGTTAGTTATTACGTCCAGCAACAGTTAGCAAGTGATCATACGGGGCATGACTTTGCTCACGTCCAACGAGTGGTTAAGTTAACGCAAAAACTATTGCAAACTGAGCCGGCGGATGCCACGTTGGCCCTCACGATTGCTTACTTACATGATGTTCCAGACGAAAAGCTCACGACTGATCCTGAACAAAAGCGCCACGCTATTGCCCAAAAACTGGCAGAGTGGCAGTATCAACCAAATGAGATTCATTTAATTATGGAAGACATTGAGCACCTGTCATTTTCAAAAAATCTGGAACAGCACTATCAACTAGATCCGGCTGGCCAAGTGGCCCAGGATGCCGATCGGTTAGATGCCATTGGGCCGGTGGCGATTGCCCGAACGTTTGCCTACGGGGCTGTGCATGGCATTCCAATGTACGAACCGCACGTTAGTGAGCAGACATTGACCAGCAAACGGGCCTATCGTCATCCGACTGACACTTACCATCATTATCGGGCGCGGACCAAACGGGTGGTGCAACTGCTTAATACCGCAACGGCCCAACGAATGGCGGGGCCCCGGATGCAGGCAACTGAACGCTTTTTAACTCGATTTGTGGCGGAGCGGCAGGGAAAAAGGTAGAAAAGTTTTAAAATATCATTATTTTTGTACGTTTAATCTTCAAGCGTTATTAAAATTAAAATGCGTTTATATTTATAAAAATATTTATCAAATTAGATGATATAATTACAACACTAAACATGTAATTATATTTTTGAGATAAAATGAATTGATTGTCGAAGTGTTATTTAGTAGAATAGTGGTAGGAAGAGCCACAGATCCTGCGGGATTTGTCGCGATTAATACTCCTATCTGCTTTTTACAGATAGGAGTATTTTTTTTTCTAAATTTGATTTTATTGATTTCGGTACTTTGCGTTTTTTGATAAAAGATTCTACGGATAAGGTTAGGCTTAATATCGCACATGATTTAAAATATTTTATTAAAGCCAATAATTATGCTACCTCTGCGAATATTAATCCTAAAATTATGGATTCTTTTATTAAAAATATTCATGAAACTAGAAATATTTGTGCTCATAATAATAGATTAATTGCCTTTAAATGTCATTCTAGCTCTAAATATTTTAGTTTGATTCATGATAAATATGACTTAATTGATCGTGATAGTCGTAAATCTGTATATTCAACTTTTGCAAGTTTAGAATGTTTTCTCAGCGAAACAGAATTTAAAATGCTAAACAACACTTTTAGAAAAAGATTCCGTTGGTTAGATAGACATCTTGTTATGATTGATGCTAACCAAATTGGAGGGCTAATTGGCTTTCCAATTGATTGGTTTAAAAAACCTAAATTGGTCCAAGGTTAATTAAAAGTGACAAAGTGTTACAATGGACGTGAACCAAGTAAATTCGGCATTCCGTTGGATTTAGAATATGGTAAGATTAAGTGGGTAAAAAAGATTGCTAGTTAGATAACTAGCCAGTAGAAGGAGGCAAGTCAAATGAAAAAAGTATTAGTGGTTGGAGCTGGATTTGCCGGACTCCGGGCCTGTAAACGCTTGGCAAAAAGTAAACAAGACCTAGAGATTACCTTAGTTGATCGGACTCCGTATCATTATGATGCGACGCAATTATATCGGGTAGCTGCTGGAAGCATTGCCCCAGAAAAAATTATGTTCCGGATTGAAGACATCATTAGTCCCAAGATCAAGTTTATTCAAGATGAAGTTCAATTGATTAATGGGGACAAAAACACGGTAATGTTGGCGCAACACGGAGAAATAAGTTATGATTACCTGTTTAACGCGCTCGGCTTTGAACCGGAAACGTTTAACACTCCAGGAGCTGATACGGATGGACTCCAAATCAGTAACATTGAAAACTCAAGCAGAGACGCCAAGGCCCTCCAGGATTCATTGGCAAAGTATGCTGAAACCAAGGATACTAAGTATCTTAGTATTTTGACGGTTGGTGGTGGTTTTACCAGCATTGAACTGTTAGGTGAATTAGTACATATGGTTCCAACTTGGGCCAAAAAATACGGCTTTCGGCCGGCTGATTTAAAAATCACCTGTGTGGCTCCAGCCTTTTTAGGCATGTTTAATGAAAAGCAATCTACATATGCAAAACGGTACCTGGAAAAGAAAGGGGTCAACTTTATTCTGGGATCGAATGTGAATAAAGTGACTGATGATGGAGTTTATTACGGTCAGGAGAACCAATTCCTACCGGCTGCTAACATTTTTTGGACTGCCGGAGTGAAGGGGAGCGATGTAATTGCTGCTTCTGGATATGATCAACACCGTAATCGGGTGGCCGTTAACGATGATATGAGTCTACAGTCCTACCCTAACCAATACTTAATTGGTGACGTTTCGGCCGTTAAGGATCCTGCTTCTGGCCGGATGTATCCGACGACGGCGCAAATTTCGATTTACGAAGCTAGTAACGCCGTGGCCAACTTTGAAAATAAGTTAGCCGGGAAAAAGGAAGCGCCGTTTAATTACCATTCGTTAGGAACGGTATGTTCGTTAGGACCTCACAACGCAGTTGCTGACGTTGCAATGCTAGGCATGCACGTTAAAATTAACGGATTTATTGCTGCTGTCATTAAAAACGTCATTTTTAAGCGGAGTAGTTACGAACTTTCCGGGCTGAAAATGATGTTGCAGAGTTAATTGAGGAGAGATGAAAGATGTTCAACATTGGCATGAGCGTGGTTTCATTGGCACGGTTCCAGTTTGCCATGACCACGATTTTTCACTTTTTCTTCGTACCGATGTCCATTGGATTAGGGTTGTTAGTCGCAATCATGGAAACAATGTATGTCATTAAGAAGAAGCCGGTTTATCTCACGATGACGAAGTTTTGGGGAAAGATTTTCCTTCTGAGTTTCGCCGTTGGAGTGGTGACCGGGATTATTCAAGAATTCCAGTTTGGAATGAACTGGTCTAACTACTCTCGGTTTATGGGAGATATTTTTGGGGCTCCACTCGCAATCGAAGCTTTATTGGCCTTCTTTTTGGAATCAACCTTCCTAGGGGTCTGGATGTTTACCTGGGATAAAATGAAGCCCGTTTGGCATTCATTAATGATCTGGCTGGTAGTTATTGGATCGACCTTGTCGGCCCTCTGGATTTTAGCGGCCAACAGTTTTATGCAGAACCCCGTTGGGTACAAAATTGACCCTAAAACGGGACACGCCGTGATGACGGACTTCTTTGCCATCATTAGAAACCAGCAACTCTGGTACGAATTCCCCCACGTAATCTTTGGGGCCTTCGTCACAGGAAGCTTCATTGTGGCTGGAGCATCAGCTTGGATGCTGTTTCGGCAGAAATCACCAGCCTTCTTTAGAAAATCAATGCGGCTGGGGTTAATCGTTGGCTTGTTCGGCTTGCTCGGAGGCTTTGTTTCTGGGGACGGTCAGATGCTGTACTTAACCAAAGACCAACCAATGAAATTTGCGGCTGCCGAAGGGGAGTACAAGAACGTGAAGAGCCCTGCAGCTTGGAGTGTTGTGCAAATTTCCAATACCAAAGAAAAAACCGCTACATATCGGATTGAAATTCCTTACATGTTGGACTTATTGACTTACCACAAACCAAGTGGAAACATCACGGGGATGGATCAGGTCAACAAGGACTTGCACAAGAAATACGATAAAAAGTTTGGCAAGAACATGAACTACTACCCACCAGTTAATACCTTGTTCTACTCCTTTAGAATCATGGTTGCTGGGGCTGGAGCCCTTGGAATGCTATCCTTGTTAGGGTTGTGGTTCTCGCGGAAACGGAAAAACACGATTGTTAAACAGAAGTGGTTATTGCTCTTATTAACGCTTGCAACCTTCGGACCGTTCTTGATTAACAGTTGTGGTTGGATTGTTACCGAATTAGGGCGGAACCCATGGGTTGTGTACGGCTTGCTACCAATTGCGGATGCCGTTTCGCCAAGTACCAGTGCCGGAGCCGTGCTCTTTACGATTATTGTCTACTTCTGCCTCTTTTCTTTCTTAGGAGCGTTCATGTTTATTTACGCTAAGAAGAACCTGGAAAAGGGACCAGAAGCCATCGACGATACAATTGAATACGATACGGAAGATCCGTTCTCAAAGGAGGCTTTTAGCAAATGAGTTTCTTACAATTACTCTGGTATGCCGTAATTGGGCTACTATTTGCCTTGTTTCTTGTGCTAGATGGAGCCGACTTAGGAATTGGAATGGCAACCCGCTTTTTAGCGTATACCTACGACGAACGCCAACAGTTGTTACGGACAATTGGACCCCACTGGGATGGGAACGAAGTGTTCTTAATTGCCGCCGGAGGATCGATGTTTGCTTCGATGCCGTTGTGGTATGCGAGCCTCTTTTCCGGCTTTTATATCTTGTTATTCTTGGTGTTAATCGCCTTGATTTTTCGGGGGGTTTCCTTTGAATTTTCGGAAAATGCCGAAACCAAGAAGGGACGCAACGCTTGGATGTGGACCAACTTTTTTGGGAGTTTTTTCACTCCTTTCTTGTTTGGAATGCTCTTTACAGCGATGATTCAAGCCGTTCCAATGGATGCTCAGGGGAACATCTTTGCTAGTTTCTTTGACGTTGTAAATCCGTTATCCCTGCTTGGTGGAGTGGCCTTAACGGCTTTGTGTCTCTACCAGGGATTGCACTACGCAACGTTACGGACATCCGGGTTAATGCGTTATCACGCCGCAACGCTCTGCGGTAATTTGTACTGGGCCGCTTACCCAGTTGAAATCCTCTTTGCGATTGCCCTCTATTTTCAAACGAACTTTTATGAAAACCACCTCATTGCAACCTTAGTCTTCCTAGTGGTCATTGTTGCAACTACGGTTTGGGGTCACATTGCGACGATTCGGGACCGAGAATGGTCTGCTTACATTGCCAACACGCTTACTATCTTCGCCTTGGTTGCGCTGTTGTTTGTGGGCTTGTTCCCGAACGTTTTGATTGCTACCAATCCAGCACACACGATTAGTATCGTGTCTGCCTCAGCTAGTCCCTACACCCTAGGGGTAATGACGATTGTCCTGTGTGTCCTCCTGCCAATTGTGCTGATTTACTTTGCATGGAGTTACATCTCGCAGTGGCACCGGGTTTCGTTGCAGGAAGTGCAAGAAGACGAAGCCGGTTATTAAACCGCAGTAAGGATTGATAAAATGTTTGATCAACAATTACTATCAATTCCGGGAATTAAAAAATTGATTGGTAAGCTCAGCGGACTCGCAATTTTGCAGGCGCTAACGATTGTGTTAGAAGCCGTGTTTTTAGCGCGAGCACTCGTGGTAGTTTGGCAGCGAGAAAAGATAGCGGCCCTAGTGGTGCCGGTGCTATCTTTTTTTGTTTTTTTCGCCCTTCGGTATTTAATTACCCGAATTGAGAGTCAAATTACAGATAATTTTGCAGATCACGCCGTGGATCAGTTGAAGGGTCAGCTTCTGCAACAAGAATTTCGCCTTGGCCCCCGCATGGTAGCGGATGTCGGCTCGGGTCACGTGGTTACGTTGGCCTTAGAAGGACTCGACCAGGTACAAAACTACCTGGATTTAATCGTGTTAAAAACGATTAACATGGCGATTATCCCGTGGATTATCGTGGCTTACATCTTTTTCGTTGACTGGCTGTCTGGCTTGATTTTGCTGTTGATGTTTCCAGTGATTATCATGTTTATGATTATTTTGGGATTGTCGGCTAAATCCAAGTCAGATCAGCAATATGCCGAATTCAAACAGATGGCCAACGTCTTTGTCGACAGTATTCGGGGGTTGAAAACCCTGAAGTTGTTTGGCTTAAGTAAAAAATACGGGGATAACATTTACCGGGTGAGTGAAAATTACCGTAAGAGTACGATGAGCGTGCTAAAAGTAGCCTTGCTGTCGACGTTTGCGCTGGATTTCTTCACCACGATTTCCATTGCCATTGTTGCCGTATTACTGGGGCAGGCATTGATTGTGGGTTCCATTAATTTATTGCCGGCGCTGATTATCCTGATCCTGTGTCCAGACTACTTTTTCCCGGTCAGAGACTATGGAGATGACTACCACGCTACTTTGGACGGGAAAAACGCGCTGACAGAAATTAACCGTATCCTAGCGCTCCCGGCTCCCCACGGTAATCAGCCACTGACGGACTTCTTAAACTGGACGGCAACGAGTCAATTAAGGGTTCATGAGCTGAACTTTACCTATCCCCAGGCGGAGCAGCCAGCACTGACGGACCTTAATTTCACGCTCCGAGGTAACCTGAACGTGGGGATTATCGGAAAGTCTGGAGCCGGGAAGTCAACTTTGCTGAACGTACTTGGCGGGTGGATTCAACCAGATGATGCCGATCAAGCACGACCAATTACGGTTGATGGCCAAGCAGTTGATAGTTTGGCCCAACCGGCCTGGCAAAAGCACATTAGTTACATTCCCCAGCACCCGTACATCTTTTCCGGAACGATTGCGGCTAACGTAGCCTTTTATCAACCAGATGCTAGTTTGGGAGCAATTCAACGAGCCGTAAAGCAAGCTGGCCTGGATGATTTCATTGCTGAACTACCGGCTGGTTTGGAGACGGTAATTGGAGAAGGTGGTCGGGGGATTAGTGGGGGGCAGGCGCAACGAATTGCGCTAGCCCGAGCCCTGCTCGATACAGAACGAACGATTTTACTGTTTGACGAACCGACCGCCCATCTGGACTTGGAAACGGAATATGAACTGAAACAAACAATGACCAAGATCTTTCAAAATCACCTGGTCCTCTTTTCGACTCACCGGTTGCACTGGGTCAGTTCGATGGACTACCTTTTGGTGATGGACCAGGGTCAGGTTGTGGAACAAGGGACTCCGGCTGAATTGAAGCGAAAGCACGGAGTTTATCAAGAACTGGTCAACGAGATTCGAGGTGAAAAGCATGCCGAATAAGTGGAAACAGGATCAATGGGTCCGGCCGAACCTCCGTCAGTACCGGAAGTTACTCTTTTTGGTCTTCTTTTTGGGGGTCATTACGATTCTGTGTGGGGTTGGCCTAATGTTTGTGGCCGGTTACTTAATTAGTCGGACTGCCACTCATCCGTATAACATTCTGTTGGTATACGTGCCGGTGCTTTTAACCAGAGCCTTTGGGATTGGCCGGCCGGTATTTAAATACTTGGAACGAATTAATAGTCATAATTGGGTTTTAAAGATTACCTCAAGTTTACGAAAACGACTGTACGAAACCCTGGAAATTTCGGCACTTTTTTTGAGCGAACAGTTTCAGTCCGGAAAATTGCTTGGCTTTTTGGCCGATGACATTGATCACCTAGAAAACTTTTATCTGCGAACCATTTTCCCCATTGTGGTTGCTTACCTAACTGGGATTGTGCTTTTAATCGGGCTTGGAATCGTAAGCTGGCCGTATGCACTGGTTATGTTGGTCCTCTTTGCGATCATTCTCGTGGTAGTTCCCTTGCTTTCTCAAGCAGTACAGGGAGCAACCCGGGTTCGGCAACGTGAACTCGTCCATGATTCTTACCAACGCTTGACTGATGCAACCTTTGGAATTGCAGACTGGATGATTTCTGGACGTGAACGAGAATTTGTGCAAACCGTTCGTAAACAGGATGAACCAGCGGGGCAGTTAAATCGCAAGGCCAATTTGTTTGAATGGAATCGAGATTTTGTGGTGAAGCTCTTATTTGGTCTGATGATTATGGTTACAATTGGTTGGGCAGCTTTGACCCTGACGGGACACCAGGAAAGTGCTAACTACGCTGCCGCCTTTACGTTGGGAATTTTTCCGTTAATGGATTCGTTTGGGGCGGTGCCGCAAGCAGCCGAAGAAGGACCAATGTATGAAGAGTCGTTAAAGCGGTTAAATGAACTTTCAAAACAGGTGAAACCAGAACCGACCGCCCCAGAGGATTTACCGACGCCCCAGTCATTACAATTAATTCGGTTTGCTGATGTGAGTTTTCATTATGCTAAAACCGAAAAGGACATCATCCAACGGGTGTCGTTTACCGTGCCGGTGGGGGAATCCCTTGCCATCATCGGTCCGAGTGGGGTAGGTAAGACGACCCTGTTAGAATTATTGACGGGAAGTTTGGTGCCAACTGCGGGACAAGTTTGGTTCGATCAGACGCCAGCGCATGAGTTGCAGGCAGTCGCAGATCGCTGGTTTAGCGTGCTGGACCAACAGCCGTTCCTGTTTAACACTACCATCATGAACAACGTCCGGATTGGAAATGAAAATGCAACGGATGAAGCCGTCAAAAAAGCCATCGCGGAAGTCGGGCTCTCTGACTTGGTCAAAGAACTTCCAGATGGCTTGGAAACGGATGTTAGTGAGAATGGGGTGCGTCTGTCAGGTGGGCAACGGCAACGATTAGCGTTGGCCCGAATTCTTCTACAGGATAATCCGGTCGTGGTGCTAGATGAACCAACCGTGGGACTCGATCCGATCACGGAACAGCAACTAATTACCACGATTAATCGGGTTTTAGCTGGGAAAACCATGATTTGGGTCACCCACCACTTGCAAGGACTCAGTCACGTGAACCAAATTATCTTTTTGGAAAACGGGGTCTTACAAATGCAGGGAACGCCTACAGAACTGTACGAAAGTAACGAACGGTACCGGAACCTTTACAAAATGGATATGGGCGAAGAATAGTTAGAGTGTGGCAAACACACGGTGGAGCAGTTTGCGGAGCAACTTAGTGCTGTTATTTTGTGGTAACTGGTTTAATAACTGTAAGGCCGAGTGCACGTAGCCTTCCCCAATTGTTTTGGTTGCTGCTAACCCACCACTCTCCTTCACTAATTGAACAATTACATTAAGATCACCGACTTTAAGGTGATCTTTTTTTAGTATAGTCGCTAATTCTGGTCCTTGGTCACTTTGCAACGTTTTGATGATGGGCAGGGTGTAAGTGCCTTCCTGAACGTCATTAAGTCTTGGTAATCCGGTTTGGGGATTGATCTGAAAGTCGGTTAAATCGTTTAGAATTTGAAAAGCAAAGCCAATCTGATTGCCGAGTTCTTCTGCGGTTTGACAAACAACTGGGTCGGCTTCTGCTAAGCGAACCCCTTGGCTAAAGCTAATGCGAAAGAGTTCGTTCGTTTTGCCCTGAACGGATTTGAGGTAATCCTGTTCCGTTCGGTGGAGGTTGAAGTTTAATTCGGTTTGTTCAATTTCACCGGTTAAGACAGCCTTCATGGCCTGCACACAGTAATCTAGATTGGCAAAATCAGTTGAGTAACTAAGGAGCAGTTCAAAGTATTTGGTAAATAAGTAGTCCCCAAGATAAATGGCGGTTTGTTCTCCAAACTGCGAGTTTAAAGTGGGTTGACCCCGCCGGCGGGTGGCATTGTCAATCACATCATCGTGCACGAGAGAGGCTAAGTGAATGACCTCCACGGCGGCCGCAGCGTTCAAGACCCGGTCTCGGTTGGGCGTGATTGGTCCCCAGGTGCTAGCGAGGAGGACAAAAGTGGCCCGCAGCATTTTTCCGCTCCCCGTGATTAGTTTTTGGAGGGCGGATTTTTGGACCGGATTTTCTACGTTAAGTTGGAGGAGACGCCGTTCCACCGCATGCAAATCGGATTGCAGTTGGGAGGGCAAAGCAAGTGTTAGTTTATCCATTGGTTTGTTTTTCCTTCTAAAAATATGCAAGCAAGCAGGATTACGTTATTCGGTGAGGTCAGCGAAATGACCGTGAACTAGTCGGGCCACTTGGTCGGCGTTTACCAAAACGGAACGACCAATTTGGCCGGATGAGACAATGATTTCTTCTTGTTCTTTAGCACTGGTATCGAGATAAATGGGATAACCCTTTTTTTCGTAAATTCCAATTGGAGTATTAGCCCCATGTTCATATGTGGTCGTTTTTTCGAGTTCTTTGAGGGGAATCATTCCCACTTTTTTGTTACCAGAGGCCTTCGCCAGTTTTTTATAGCTTAGTCGAGCATCCAGGGGCACCACGCCAACAATTGGCCCCGTTTGCTTGCCCGTGAGCGCGAGCGTTTTGTAAATTTGGTGTTTGGGATAGTCGGAACCGTTCGTGTCTAGTTGGGTGACGTCGCCATCCTGATAGGTAGGGAAGATTATTTGCTGGTATGGAATTTTGTGTTGACTTAAAATTTGTTCAACGAGTGTTTTGTGAATCTTATTTTTCTTGTGCGCCATTGTAGTTCACCTCCGTTTTATTTTAGCATAATTCATTAGTTAGAAATTTTTAATGACAAGTGCTAGGTTCTAATGTACAATGAGGTTGAATTTAATATATAAAGGAGAGATTGCGGATGGCAGAAGAACATAAGAAGCATCGTTTAGTTGAATATGCGAATGGCAAATCGCTAGACGAAATTAACGGTTCCGTTGAGGTGCCAAAAAACATTGGATTTTGGAAGACATTATTTATGTACTCCGGACCAGGAGCACTAGTTGCAGTGGGGTACATGGATCCCGGAAACTGGGCGACGTCTATTACTGGGGGACAAAACTTCCAATTCATGCTGATGTCCATCATCTTGATTTCAAGTTTGATTGCGATGTTATTACAATACATGGCAGCTAAACTTGGGATCGTGACCCAAATGGACTTAGCCCAAGCAATTCGGGCCCGGACCAGTAAGGGACTCGGAATTGTCCTCTGGATTATGACTGAGTTAGCAATCATGGCGACTGATATCGCAGAAGTGATTGGGGGTGCAATTGCCCTCTACCTGTTGTTTGGGATTCCAATCGTCTGGGCGGTTTTGATTACCGTTCTTGACGTTTTGGTACTGTTGTTGTTGACTTCGATCGGGTTTAGAAAAGTGGAAGCCCTAGTGGTGGCTTTGATTTTAGTCATTTTCTTCGTCTTCGCTTACGAAGTAGCACTTTCACAACCAGACTGGCTGGGAGTCCTGAAAGGACTGGTTCCTAGTTTAGACACGATTAAAGAAAAACCAGTGGTACACGGGATGACACCCTTAACTGGAACTCTAGGAATTATCGGAGCAACGGTTATGCCACATAACTTGTACCTGCACTCTGCAATCGCCCAAACGCGAAAAGTGGATCACAACGACGAAGAAGACGTAGCTCGTGGAGTGAAATTCTCCGCCTTTGACTCTAACATTCAGTTAACGATGGCTTTCTTTGTGAACGCCCTCCTCTTGATCATGGGGGTGGCCGTCTTCAAATCTGGAGTGGTGGAAGATACTTCGTTCTTCGGACTCTACGATGCTTTAAAGAACCCGGCCTTCATGACCAACGGTTTGTTAGCTGGAGTAGCTAAGACTGGCTTGCTGTCGACCCTGTTTGCGGTGGCCTTGTTAGCTTCCGGACAAAACTCCACGATTACTGGTACTTTAACGGGACAAGTTATCATGGAAGGTTTCGTGCACATGCGGATGCCACTCTGGGCCCGGCGGTTAGTAACGCGGTTACTTTCCATCGTTCCCGTGTTGCTGTGTGTGCTGATGTCTGCTGGAAAACCAGAATTAGCTCAACATGCTGATATTAATGATTTGATGGAAAACTCACAGGTCTTTTTAGCGATTGCGTTGCCATTCTCGATGCTACCAGTGTTACTATTTACTAATAGTGAAGTTGAAATGCACGGGAAACGGTTTGCAAATTCACTCTGGATTAAAGTCTGTGGTTGGGTTTCTGTAATTACCTTAGTCTTCTTGAACATTTACAACATGCCAAGCGCGGTCCAAGGATTCTTTGGGGAAAACCCATCAGCAAGCCAAATTTCCTTGGCTAATGCCATTGCTTGGGGAGTTAACATCTTAATCTTGGCCTTACTGGCTTGGGTTCTGTACGACATTATTCGTTCAGACAAGGAATTTGCAAAGAAAAAAGCAGCCAAAGCTGAAGCTGAATAAAACAGTTCAATTAACGTCTCTCTCCGGTTCGGAGGGAGACGTTTTTGGTTGCATTCCAGCTATAAGGATAATTCTGCTATACTTGAACTATTCAAAGGAAAAATGAGGTAGGTTGTTTGTGGCTGATTTAGTGTATCAAAAAGTAATGAAAAAACTGAAAGAGCAGATTCGGTCCGGCCAATTTGCCGATAACCGATTGCCTGACGAACGAACGCTGAGTGAGACGTTTCGCGTGAGCCGGAGTTCCATTAAACGGGCGCTTAGCATTTTAGCCCAACAGGGAGTCATTTTTAAAAAGCGCGGCTCCGGGACCTTTGTTAATCCGCTCTACTTAAAGAACAAATCCATCTTTCGTTACGAGGGTTCCAACCTCGGGATTACTAATAACCTGCGAACGGAGGGTTATGAACCCAGCATTCGGGTGTTAGATTTTCAAGTGATTCCAGCACCAGCGGAGGTGAAAGAGAGTCTCTTCTTACAGGAAGAAGAATTCGTCTATAAGATTAAACGGCTCCGGTTGTTAAACGACCAGGCCATTATCATTGAAACGAGCTACATTCCGATTAAAATTGCGCCCGCTCTGACAAAGGAGATTGTGGCGGGCTCTTTATTTGCGTACTTTGCAAAGGAACTGCATCATACTGGGACCAAGGCCGTGATGTCGTTGAAGGTTGAACCCAGTAACGTTGATGACCAGGATTTACTGCAACTCACCGCTACGGAACCGGTGGGAATTATGGAAGGAATCTTTTTCTTGGATAATGGAACCCCATTTGAGCTTTCCAAGATGCGGGTGCACTACCGCTACTTTAGTTACAACACCTTTGTGGATTTGCCGAATTAAGGCGGGCTTTAGTTGGTTAAACTTCTCTTAAATTGATACGTACCAATTGCTGAATTGTTTGACTTTTCAATAAAAGTTGTTAAGATAGATGTTGTAGTTGAGTGCGTATGAGAGCGCATTCAGACTGTTTCTTCAGCCGGAAGGTTGATAATATTAAAAAGGAGTGTTATTGCATGTCAGTAGATTATGATTCAAAAGAATACTTTGACAAAATGAAGCAATACTGGAACACTGCCAACTACTTATCAGTTGGCCAACTGTTCTTACGTGCCAATCCTTTACTTAAGGAACCCTTAACTGCAGATGACGTTAAGGTTAAGCCAATTGGACATTGGGGTACGATTTCATCACAAAACTTTATTTACACCCATTTAAACCGTGTAATTAACAAGTACGACCTCAACATGTTCTACATTGAAGGTTCAGGTCACGGTGGCCAAGTAATGGTTTCTAACTCATACATTGATGGAAGCTATTCTGACATTTACCCAGAAATTACCCAAGACGAAAAGGGGATGGCTAAGTTATTCAAACAATTCTCCTTCCCAGGTGGAATTGCTTCTCACGCTGCCCCTGAAACTCCAGGTTCAATTCACGAAGGTGGAGAATTAGGTTACTCACTTTCACATGGGGTTGGTGCCATTCTTGATAACCCAGATGTAATTGCTGCGGTTGAAATTGGTGACGGTGAATCAGAAACTGGTCCTTTAGCTGGTTCATGGTTCTCAAGTAGCTTTATTAACCCTGTAACTGACGGTGCTGCACTTCCAATTATCAACTTAAACGGTTTCAAGATTGCTAACCCAACGATCTTCAACCGGACTTCTGACGAAGACTTACAAAAGTACTTTGAAGGTTTAGGTTGGAAGCCATACTTCGTTGAAACGAATGAACCTCACGGTACTGACGTTGACGAAGCTAACGAAAAATTAGCTAAGGCAATGGATGCCGCTATTGAAGACATCAAAGCCATTCAAAAGAACGCTCGTGAAAACGAAACTGCTGAAACGGCAACTCGTCCACAATGGCCAATGATTATCTTCCGTTCACCAAAGGGTTGGACTGGTCCAGAAAAGAACCCAGAAGGCTTACCAATCGAAGGTTCCTTCCGTGCTCACCAAGTTCCCCTTTCATTAAGTGCTGACAACATGGAAACTGCTGACGAATTCGTTAAATGGATGGAAAGCTACAAGCCAGAAGAATCATTTAACGAAGACGGTTCCATCAAGGATTACTTGAAGGAATTAGCACCTAAGGGTGACAAACGGATGTCCGTTAACCCAATCACGAACGGTGGAATTGATCCACAACCATTAGACTTACCTGACTACAAAGACTACGCCGTTGACGTTAAAACTCCAGGTGCTACTGAAGCAATGGATATGGTAGTTTGGTCTGACTGGGTTCGGGACACGATGAAGAAGAACCCGAACAACTTCCGGGCCTTTGGACCTGATGAAGCTTGGTCAAACCGACTTTGGGGTGTCTTTGACACTACGAACCGTCAATGGGAACGTGACATTGACGAACCATACGACGAACACATGGCTCACTATGGTCGGATCATTGATTCACAATTATCCGAACACGATGACGAAGGTTGGTTAGAAGGTTACGTCTTAACTGGTCGTCATGGTTTCTTCGCTACTTACGAAGCCTTTGGTCGAGTAGTTGACTCAATGTTAACGCAACACTTCAAGTGGTTACGGAAAGCTTCAGAAATGAAGTGGAGAAAACAATACCCATCATTGAACTTCATTGATTCGTCAACTGTTTTCCAACAAGACCACAATGGTTACACTCACCAAGACCCAGGTATGATTACCCACTTGGCTGAAAAGAAACCAGAATTCATCCGTGAATACTTCCCAGCTGATGCTAACACGTTATTAGCCACTGCTGATGTAGCATTCTCAGATTACGAAAAGATTAACTTGATTACGACTTCCAAGCACCCACGTCCACAATGGTTCAACATTGATGAAGCTACTGACTTAGTTCACAACGGACTTGGAAAAGTGGAATGGGCTTCTACTGACAACGGTGAAAAGCCTGACATCGTAATCGCTTCTGCTGGGGTTGAACCAACTCTGGAAGCATTGGCTGCTATTTCAATGCTCCACAAGAGCTTCCCTGACTTGAAGATTCGGTTTATCAACGTCGTTGACTTACTGAAATTACGGAGTCCTAAGTTTGACCCTCGTGGTTTGAGTGACGCTGAATTTAACAGTTACTTTACGACTGATACTCCTGTTCTGTTCGCCTTCCACGGTTTTGAAGACATTATCAGAACGATCTTCTTCGACCGTGACAACCACAACGTTGATGTTCACGGTTACCGTGAAAATGGTGATATCACTACTCCATTCGACATGCGGGTCTTGAACCAATTAGACCGGTTTGACCTTGCTAAGGATGTTGTTGAAAACGTGCCTGGCTTAGCTGAAAAGCACCCTGAATTCATCCAAAAGATGAACGCTATGGTTGACAAGCACAACCGTTACATCCGCGAAGTTGGTACTGATTTACCAGAAGTAACGAACTGGAAATGGGAACCATTAAACAAATAAGCACTGAGTAAGTGTGTGAAAAAGATCCTCGTTAGAGGGTCTTTTTTATTATGGCAATTATTACGAATGATTTGATTATACTAGCGGTCAGGAATGAAGAAAAAATCTAAAAAAAGAGTTTGACAGTTTGGGACTTTCGTGTTTTAATTAAAACATCATTTTGAAGAAAGGAATTAAACCAATGCCAGTTCAGAATTTAACGATGACAACCATTTGGGTCAACTTTGATAACTTCGCTTATTTTCAGTAGCCGTTCGCAGGAACTTAGATGCGAACGGAACCGTTCGTATCTAAGCGGAGGATGTTTAAGTTACTCAGTTAGATGCGCTAACCATAGTTAATCTAACTGGGATTCATCGTTAAATTGCCTGGAAAAGTAGCTTTAATTCCATGAATGCAATTTTAAAACCAGTCAGACTAACTTAGGTTAGCCGGGCTGGTTTTTTGTTTTAAGAAGGGGAGTCGTTCATGGAAATTCACAAACAGCGTTTAAGTTGGAGTTTATACTTTAATTATTTCATTCATGGATTTTCGTTAATTATTCTGGCGCAGAACATGACTAGTTTGGCCACGAGTTGGCAAACCACGATTGCGGTAGTGTCCTACGTCATGTCTGGAGTGGGAATTGGCCGGTTGATCGCCTACCCACTGACGGGGATGTTAGCTGATCGCTTGAGTCGCAGGATCTTTGTCTTTATCGGGATGGGGTGTTATCTAATCTTTGCGTTAGGGATGGTACTGACGCATAACCTCGTGTTTGCCTATGGATTAGCCATTATCGCTGGGATTGCTAATTCTGCTCTTGATGCCGGCACCTACACCACTTTGGTGGAACTGAACGAAGGAAACGGCGCGGGGACGGTCCTAATCAAGGCCTTCATGTCGGCGGGAGAATTCTCACTCCCACTGATTGTGGTTGCTTTACACGACCACCAGCTCTGGTTTGGCTGGTCATTTGTTCTGATGGCAGTTTTACTGCTGTTGAACTTTATCAACTTAATTTCCTTACGGTTTCCACCAGTGCAGCAGGTAAATGAAACGATGAACCAGGCGGTGGGAGCCCGAATTGCTAAAGGACGCAGGGTCATAGCGACCATTTTGTTATTAGCATACGGATTTACATCGATGGCTGTTATGATTTGGTTCACCCAGTGGATTACCCTCTTTGCGCAACAAGGACTCCACTTTTCAGCGGGACTCTCCCATTTGTTATTATCGCTTTACAGCATTGGCTCAATCACCGGGGTGTTAGTCTTGTACTGCTTGTTGAAACGTCAGGTCGCAGAAAAACTGTTACTGGTGTTACTTAATCTGGGAGCCTTAGGAGCTCTATTTTTAGTGAGTTGGGGACACCAACCGTTACTCGTTTCCCTGGGCAGCATCATCTTTGGTTTTTGCGCTGCTGGAGGCGTGATGCAAACCGGACTGACACTCTTTATGAAGTTGTACCCGCGCCATCGAGGTCTGGTTACTGGCTTTTTCTATTTCTGCGGAAGTCTCGCTTCGTTACTGGTTCCGCTCATTAGTGGTCGGATTTCCCAAACTAGCATTCAGCAGGCCTTTACCGCAGATGTAGTGGTAGCTCTGGGTGGGTTATTTTTAACTGGAGCGATTTTCTGCCTGCTCCGTCAAGCAAAGGAGGGTAACAACAAATGAACCAATTAGACCAATACCGCCACCAAATTAATCAGCTGGACGCACAGATTATTCCACTCCTTGAACAACGATTTGCCACAGCTGATGCCATTGCTAACTATAAAGCAGTTCATGATCAGCCCATTTACGATCCACAACGAGAAGAAGCGGTTTACACGCGGCTTAAAGAGGTGGCCACGCATCAAGATCTGCTCCCATACCTGAGTACGATTTATCAAACGATTATGCAAACGACGAAAAATAGAGAACAGCAAAAACAGGAGGATCTAAATCATGATTAATTACGTCACCGCCGGAGAATCACATGGACCCCAACTGACCGGAATCATTACCGGCGTGCCCGCAGGCCTTGAACTAGATATTGAGGCCATTAACGCTGCCCTGGCTGCTCGGCAGGGTGGTTATGGACGAGGAAACCGCCAAAAAATTGAACATGATCAGGTTCAGATTGTGGGGGGTGTTCGGCACCGGGTAACCTTGGGTAGTCCCATTGCCCTGGTGATTCAAAACCGGGACCACGCTCATTGGAGTCAGATTATGGACCCGACGGCGCCCGCCACCCAACAAAATACGCTCCGGAAAGTAGAACGACCCCGGCCTGGGCATGCTGATTTAGTGGGAGGCATGAAATATCGACACCGTGACCTGCGCAACGTGCTGGAACGCTCATCAGCTCGTGAAACCGCGATGCGGGTGGCCATTGGTAACATTTGTAAGCAGTTGCTCCACCAGTTAGGAATTGATTTGGTGGGCTTTGTCACCCAAGTTGGACCAATTGGGGGAAAAGAGGTTCCAACTCATGATGTGGCCCGGATTAACGCTGCCATTCAGCATAACGACCTGCGGATGGTCGATCAGGATGAAGTAGATGCCGTGCATGAATTGATTGATCAAACGAAGCGGGATGGAGATACCGTAGGAGGCATCATTCGCGTGATTGCAGAAAACGTGCCCGCGGGGCTTGGTAGTTACGTTAACTGGGATACTAAGTTAGACGCTAAATTGGCGGCTGCCGTGATGGGAGTGAACGCGATGAAAGGCGTTAGCATCGGGGACGGCTTTGCGGCTGCTCAGAATTTTGGCAGTCAGGTTATGGATCCGATTAACTGGGATGAAACCCACCACTGGGAGCGGATGAGTGACCACCTTGGCGGTTTCGAAGGGGGAATGACCAACGGAATGCCCATCATTGTAAATGCGGCCATGAAACCAATTCCGACCCTGTATAAGCCCCTGCAAACGGCAGATGTGAACACCAAGGAAACCAAAAAAGCGAACGTGGAACGTTCCGATACGACCGCGATTGTGCCGGCGTCACTGGTGATTGAAAGCGTGGTGGCGATTGAACTAGCGAAAGCAATTACCGCTACCTTTGACGGTAGTACGCTGGGGCGGTTACAAGAACAGTTCACCAACTACCGGCAAGAACTGGCGGATTATTAGGATGAAAAATTCTAGGATGCTTCACACGTTAGGCCCCGCCACCACGGACTGTTACCGTGCGGCGCTTGTTTATGAAAAGCAACGTTCAGACGTTACGTGGCAACTTCAACTCCATTCGAAGTTTGCGGTGGTACTTCAGGCGGCCAATCAACGGCCGGGGGACTATTTGTTACTTCCCACGGCTTTAAAATTACCAGATGGAACCAGCTGGGGGGACTTACACTATCGTTATCTGAATCGGTGGCGACTTGTCGATGTCTTTACGTATCCATTAGATCCCCTTGTCTTGGTCCAAAGTTCCCAGCAGACGAACATCGTTGATCTGCACCCAGCCACGTTAGAGTTAGCCCGTGAGCAGTTAGGGGACGAGGTCCAGTTTCGCTTGGCTTCCAGTAAGTGGGCGGCGTATCAGGCCTATCGGCGAGATGGCGAATATTGCATTACCAACCAGGCGAATCTTTTAGAGCATGAACAAATTGTGAAACGTTGGAATGTTGACATGGTTTGGACCGTTTATCAAGTACAGGAGGAGAACTAGAGATGCGAAAACTAACAGCAGCCCCCCACGGACTCCACGGTGAGTTAGCGGTTCCAGGGGATAAGAGTATTTCCCACCGCGCTTTAATGCTTGGAGCCATCGCCGCGGGGGCGACCACGATTGAACATTGGTTAGCAGGAGAAGATTGCCTGCACACCCTCCAAGCGCTCCGTGCCGTGGGGGTTACCATTGAACGCCACGGAACGACTGTGACCGTACAGGGTCAGCAAGGAGCAGCTCGTTTTAATGCCCCGCACGCACCCTTGGAAATGGGAAATTCGGGGACGACGACCCGGTTATTGATGGGGTTACTGAGTGGGACAACCTTTACTAGTACCCTAATGGGAGATGATTCGTTACAACGCCGTCCCATGGAACGGGTGACGCACCCGCTAGCTGAATTGGGAGTTCAAATTGAGCTTAGTTCGGCTGGAACGCTACCAGCTCAGGTTCACGGAGGCCCAGTTCATGGGGGGACGGTGCAATTGGAAGTGGCTAGTGCCCAGGTGAAGAGTGCGGTTTTACTAGCGGCTTTGAACGCCCAGACGCCCACGGTAGTGGTGGAAAAACTGCCCACCCGGGATCATACCGAAATTATGCTCCGGCAGTTTGGGGCTGATCTCACTACGGCAGCTGATCAACGCACGATTACTTTACAACCGCAACCGCATTTAACCGGACAAACCGTGGTGGTTCCAGGGGACTTATCTTCGGCGGCCTTTTTCTTAGTGGCGGCCACGATTGTGCCACATTCCGAGGTGCGGTTGATTAACGTGAACTTGAATCCAACCCGGACCGGGATTTTACGGGTTTTGGAGCAAATGGGGGCGGATATAACCATTACCCCGCTTCCAACTACCGGGGAACCCCGTGGTGACGTATTGGTCCGGAGCCATTCCTTACGGCCGATTCAGCTTACTGCTCCAGCTATTCCCGCTGTGATTGATGAACTGCCATTGGTAGCGCTATTAGCTGCCACGGCCCAGGGAACCAGCACGATTCGGGGAGCCGCTGAATTACGGGTAAAAGAGACCGATCGGATTGCGGTGCTTAAAACGGAATTAACCAAGTTGGGGGTTACTGTGACCGAGTATCCAGATGGCTTAGCCATCACTGGTCGTCCCGAATGGCAGCCCCAGACCACCACGCTGGATAGTCATGGTGATCATCGAATTGGGATGATGCTAGCGGTAGCTGCATTACGAAGTTCAACCCCGTTGAGCTTGGAAAATGATGCCGCGGTGGCCGTCTCTTATCCGCAGTTCTTTACCGATTTAGAGCACCTGCGAGGAGGCCGAGCATGACAACGGTTTTCATTCATGGATTTGGCTTACTGGGCAGCTCATTGGCCCGGGCGCTCCGGCAGGGACCAGAGCCAGTGACAATCATTGGAAGTGACCAAGATTCAAATCAGCTTGACTATGCTCAAGCAGAACACTTACTTGATCGAGTCAGCGCAGGATTGAAGTTGGCAGCCCATGCGGAAGTCATCATTTTAGCAACTCCGGTTGACCAGATTAAACGGACGTTGCGAGAACTAGCTCAGTTACCACTTCAAGCTAATGTAATTGTGACTGACGTCGGGAGCACCAAACAAAGCGTGGTGGATGCCAGTCGGTGCTTAGAAGCCTCCCCTGCGGTTTTTGTTGGGGGTCATCCAATGGCGGGATCGCATAAGACCGGAGCCCGGGCGGGACGAGCTGATTTGTTCGAAAATGCTTTTTACTTTCAAACTCCGCAAACCGAAGCAGAACGAGCTGCGGCTGTTCGACTCAAACATTTGTTGGCTGGAACCAAAGCCAAGTTTGTGCAAGTAACGCCAAAACGGCATGATTATCTTGTCGGTCAGGTTAGTCATGTGCCCCACGTATTAGCCGCGGGGTTAGTCAACGAGAGTAACCAGGCGTTGCAGTCTGATTCGTTAGGACTACGAGTGGCAGCCGGGGGCTTTAAATCGATGACCCGGATTGCGGCAGCTGATCCAACGATGTGGCAGTCGATTTTACTAAATAACGGTGAAATTGTAAGTGAACAGTTAACGGCCTACATGAAAACGTTGCAGGAGATTCAAGCAGCTATTGATCAGCAGGATGGTCCGGCTTTGTTTTCATTCTTTGATCGTGCCCAGCACAGTCGCCGGCAGCTAGAACAACAAACTGATAATCAGGGAGCCGGTTTTTACGACCTCTTTTTAGACATTCCGGATCAGCCGGGAACGTTGGCACAGGTGACGAAGTTAGTGGCCCAAGCCAACTTAAACCTGGTGAACCTGCAGATTTTGGAGGTGCGCGAAGACGTGAACGGAATTCTGCAATTGACCTTTAGTACCGCGGCGGATGCCCAGCAGGCGGCCAAACGGTTATCACCCCATTATCACATTGTGAGGAGGGATTAGCGTGGATTTGATTTTAATTGGTTTTATGGGGAGCGGGAAGAGTACGATTAGCCAGTTGCTGGGGCAACGGCTTGCTTTACCCGTGACCGATTTAGATCAAGTAATTGTCGACACAGCCGCTCAGTCAATTGAACAAATTTTTGCCGAGCAAGGTGAAGTAGGCTTTCGGCAGCTTGAAGCGCAGGCATTGGCGCAGCAATTAGATCGTCCGGGGATTCTAGCAACGGGCGGTGGGGTTCCCACCCAAGCCCCCAATCGGGAACTTTTAAAACGGCATCCAGCACCAGTGGTCCTTTTAGAAATTGATCCGGAGACGGCTTATGATCGGGTGAAAGCGGATGAACATCGTCCGATTGCCAAAAACTTGGACTTGGCTGAGTTAGCAGCGTTGAAATTGGAACGACAGGCCCACTACCAAAATTGCGCAGACTTAATTATTAACGCTAATCAGACGCCAACGGCGATTGTGGCGGAGATTCTAGCGCATTATCATTAGCTAAATTAAAGTTAGAAGGAAAGCTGAAACTCAAAATGGTCATCAGTCCCAAAAGACTGATGACCATTTTATTATGAATAATTAAAGTTATGAATTAGTAACCAAAAATTTCAACGTCCCTAACCGGGAGGCTCCGTTACTAACAAATTGGTTATCATCGTTAATTTGCCACAGATAATCAGTGGTGACTAAGTGTTGGTGGTGGCAAAATTGTTGGAGAGTGGTTAAGCCCTGCTGAATTCCATCCAGACTATTTTCCACCCGAATGGCGACGTAACGGCCGGCTGGTTTTTGAATGACGGGAAGCAGGAGGTCATGTGGTTGCTGCGTAATCTCTCGAATAATTCGAAAGGAAGCAGTGGCATAGCCAGCGGGATGATCGACCCCCAAGTTAGTTAAGAAGCCGGACTGATTAGTAGCCAGCACCGCTAATTGATTAAACTGCTGGTAAAATTCGGAGAAGAGTTGGGCGACTTCTTCTTCAGTACAAGTTACGGATTGGCGTGAGCACCAGAAGGTTTGGGGCCCCTCATCATGTAAAAATGGTTGGTAGAGGGAAGGTTTTTCGATCTGATGGTGTTGAAGCTGCTGATTAACCACGCTTTGAATTTCAGTTAATTCGTGTATTTTCTGTTTAAGCTGGGTTTGAATCTCAATTAATTTGGCCTGGGAAAGTTCCTGCTGGTCTTGCTTCCTCATTTTTTGGATGTCATCTAATGAAATTCCCAACTTGCGTAACCCGAGAATAAAAGTTAAGTCATACAGTTGGTTGTAATCATAGTAGCGGTAACCGTTGTGATCACGTGTTTTCGGTCGAAAGATTCCCTTTTCGTCATAAAAAATTAAAGTCCGCCGGGTGGTGTGAGCTAACCGGGCCATTTCACTAATTTTGAGCATGAAGATTCCTTTTTGACTGTCACGTTGCGTGACACTATATAATGGAGTTAAGTCTAATTATCAAGTTTCAAGCGCCATTTAGCAAGGAAAGAAAGGTGGCAAATCCATTGCGTCAAGCATCACTTTTTGCAAATGAGGAAGCAAATCAGCCGTTGGCCAGTCGCGTCCGCCCACAAACATTAGAGCAGTTCGTGGGTCAGCAGCATTTGTTAGGGCCGGGAAAAATTTTACGAGAGCTCATTGAAAACGATCAGGTTTCGTCAATGATTTTTTGGGGACCACCAGGAACCGGGAAAACGACGTTGGCAGAAATCATTGCTAGGCAGACCAAGGCTCACTTTCTTAGCTTTAGTGCGGTGGATAGTAGCATCAGTAAGATTAAGAAAATTATGCAACAAGCAGAGGAAGAGCGCGAAGTTGGCCAAAAGACAATTGTTTTTGTTGATGAAATTCATCGCTTTAATAAAGCCCAGCAGGATGCCTTTTTACCCTATGTAGAACAAGGCAGTATTACCCTAATTGGAGCCACCACTGAAAATCCGTCGTTTGAAATTAACTCCGCCCTATTATCCCGCTGCAAGGTGTTTGTATTAAAGCAACTGCAAGTTAAAGACATCGTAAAGCTATTACAACAAGCGTTACACCATCCGGAGGGTTTTTCTAAGCAAACCATCAAAATTAGTGATGCAGATTTACAGGCGATTGCCACTTTTGCTAATGGGGATGCCCGGGTTGCGCTGAATACGCTCGAAATGGCAGTTTTAAACGGGAAGCGCACGAATAATGTGGTTACAATTACTGCTGCTGATTTACAACAATTAATTAGTCAAAAATCCGTGTTTTACGATAAAAATGGCGAAGAACACTATAACATTATTTCGGCTCTGCATAAGTCCATGCGGAACAGTGACGTTGACGCAGCCATTTACTGGCTATCCCGGATGCTGGAAGGGGGAGAAGATCCCCTCTACATTGCCAGACGATTGGTTCGTTTTGCCAGTGAGGACGTGGGGATGGCGGATACCAACGCTTTAAACGTGGCCATCAACGTGTTTCAAGCTTGCCAGTTTCTCGGCATGCCTGAATGTGACGTTCATCTAGTGGAAGCCGTGACTTATTTATCCCTAGCGCCCAAATCCAATGCTTTGTACAAGGCCCGACTGGCTGCTAAAAAGGACGTGAAGCAGACCATTAATGAACCGGTTCCGTTGCAGATTCGTAATGCTCCAACGAAGCTCATGAAAGAGTTGGATTACGGCAAGGACTACCAGCTGGCTCATTCTTATCAAGATAAGCTAACCACGATGAAAACCATGCCGCCTTCGTTAGAGGGAAAAGAGTATTATTTGCCAACCGCCTCCGGGAACGAGCGGCGCTTTAAAGCGCGGTTAGAGCAAATCAAAGCCTGGCATGAACAGCATGATAAATAAGCACTAAGAAATTAGGTTAATGGAGAGCAATTAATGGATCATAAGCAAAATGAAGTTACTCAAATCGAAGTCCGGGGTGGGAACGTCCACAACCTCAAAAACATCAATGTGGATATTCCCTTGCACCAGTTTGTGGCGATTTCGGGGCGGTCTGGTTCCGGGAAAAGCTCATTAGCAATGGGGATTCTGTACGCAGAAGGGTCACGGCGCTACTTAGAAGCCCTTTCGACTTACACCCGGCGGCGGATTAGTCAAAGTAAGGGGGCACAGGTTCGGGAAGTCAAGCACATTCCGTCTGCGTTAGCACTGCGGCAACGACCGGATGTTCCGTCCGAACGCTCGACGGTCGGCTCCATCACAGAGGTATTTAACGTGGTACGCCTGATTTTTTCTCGGTTAGGATCACCGGTTTGTCCGAATGGGCACCGGATCAAACCGAGTTTAAAGATTGCTCAGGCCATGGATCTACCGGCCGATGCGGTTGGGATGGGGATGTTAACTTGTCCCATTTGTGGAGTTCAGTTTATGGCCAAGTCGGCCGAGGATTTTTCCTTTAACTCCAGCGGTCGTTGTCCGAAATGTAACGGGACGGGCCAGGTGCGTGAACTAGACGAAAATAAGCTAATTGGAGACGAAAATCTGACCCTAGATGAGGGAGCGGTTGCGTCCTGGCACCTGCCGGGCCGCAATTTCATGCCCACGGTGGCAGCAACGCTGGGAGTTCGCACCGACGTTCCGTACAAGGACCTCACAAAGCATGAACAAGAGATTGTTTTACACGGAGCCAAACAGCAGTATCCGGTTGACTTTCGAACTTCGACGGGTCGGGTCTTTCACACTGATAATACTTTGTACGAAAATGCTTACGAAGCGGTTTATGATTCGCTAAAAACGGTCAAGAGTGAACGCTCCATGCAAAAGGTGAACCAGTTTTTCCACTTTTCGGTGTGTCCGGTCTGTCACGGGAGTCGCCTGAATCCGGACTTATTAAGCCAAATTGTGGGGAAAAAGAATATTGCTGAAGTAGCAGAGCTCGCCCTCGGGGATTTATCGGAGTGGGAACGGGTGACGAAATCTGAGTTACCCGCCAACATGCAACAGATGGCTAACGCGTTGTTTCAAAATCTACAGGATACCCTCGCTCCCTTGTTAGAATTGGGCTTAGATTATTTGACCCTAGCGCGGAATAGTAATACCCTGTCGACCGGAGAATTACAACGGATTCAACTGGCGAAGACCCTGCGGACCGAAACGACTGGGGTGTTGTACGTCTTGGATGAGCCCTCAATTGGCCTGCATCCAGATAACGTCAAGGGTTTATTACACGTTTTTCGGACCTTGATTGAGCAAGGGAATTCCTTAGTGGTGGTAGATCACGACATTGATATCGTCGGCGTCGCTGATTGGATTATTGAGATTGGTCCCGGATCCGGAACTCAGGGAGGGCAAATCATTGCAACAGGAACGCCCGCGCAGTTACAGACAGATTCGCATTCTTTAATTGGTCCGTTTTTAGCTGGAAAAGCACCGGTGATGCACGCCAAGGTGGCGAGCCAACCACATGCTAATCAACTCCAGACCACGTTTCAGGTAGGAGATTATTATAACCTGCACGATGTCACGGCCACGATTCCGGGGAATCAGATTACGACGGTGACTGGTTTTTCGGGAGCTGGAAAGACTAGTCTGATTTTGGCTAGTTTGGTGCCAGCCATTAAAGCTCACGCCCAAGGACGCCCATTGCCACCGCAAGTGACCAAGCTTCAAACCAATTTGCAGCACGTGGTGAGCGTGGACGCTAAACCGGTTGGGAAAAACACGCGATCCAGTTTGGCCACCTACACCAACATCATGGATCACCTGCGTAAATTATTTGCTTCCTTAGCGGCCGCTAAAGAACAGCACTATGGAGTTTCGGCTTTCTCGTATAACAATAAAAAAGGGGCCTGTCCGCACTGTGGTGGGCTAGGTGTCATTTCTTTAGACATTCAATATCTGCCAGACATTGAACAAACCTGTCCGGTGTGTCACGGGAAACGTTACAACGATGAAATTCAGGCGATTAAGTGGCACGGCTATTCGATCGTGGACTTACTGGATCTATCGGTGCGGGATGCTCTCCCGGTCTTTCAATCCGTTGCGCCAATTCAACGTACGCTCCAGATGTTGACAGAGATTGGACTCGATTATCTGCACTTAGGAGAAAGTACGCCGAGTTTGTCTGGAGGAGAAGCACAACGGCTTAAACTGATTAACCACCTTGGCAAGCACCAGGAAAAGACTCTGTTTGTGTTTGACGAACCCTCAATTGGATTGCACCCGCTCGATGTGCAAACGTTGTTGGGAGTGATGAACCAGCTCAAGCAACGCGGAGCAACGATTGTGATCATTACGCATGATCTGGAACTGATTGCTAATGCAGACTACATCATTGATCTGGGCCCTAAAGGCGGAGCTGCCGGTGGAAAGTTAATGGCAACTGGAACTCCACAAGCATTGGTTCAGCAACCGACGAGTCTGACCACCCGTTACCTAGCTCAATATTTTCAGAAATTCGGGCTTGCCCAATAAAATTAAAAAAACCAAGGAGGCCCTAGTTTGCCAATCCAAAAGCCAACTTTAAATCGTTATTTACTGGTGTATTTGACTTCATTTTTTCTCTACAATTTTGCCCGGGTGTTGCCCCACGCGGTTTTAACCGTGATTTTACTGGACAAGGGAATGAGCATCGGCGAGATTGCCATCATTCAGAGTTTCTTCATGGTGGCGGTTCTGTTATTTGAATTTCCGTCGGGCGTTTTGACGGATGCCTGGTCGGAAAAGAAAATTTATCTACTGGCGCTAGCCTTATTAGCGGGATCTTACTTCCTGATTATGGTCTCGCATTCTTTGGCAGTCCTGTGTTTATCTTGGTTTATCTACGGAATTAGTAGTGCTTCAATTAGTAGTTCATTGGAAACCTTTTTTCTGCGTCAGTATCGTAACGATGAAACGTTAATTAAACGGTTTAACGTGCGGTTTAACAATACGAACTTGATTAGTGGGTTAGTTGGTGGGGGACTTGGTTCCTTTATTTACGCCTACTTAGAAAATGCTCTCTACCTGATTTCAATTACGCTGATTGTGGTATCCGCGGCTTTAATCATCCTGTTTTTTCGGGGAGATGAACGAACTAATCCTCGAGCTCGGACTAATTTCTACCAGATTGTGACGGAATTACGTAACATCAAATCCCGCAGTCTCTACCTCAGCATTTTTTTACTAGCGGTCTTTCAAATTATCATGCAGCTCTTCTTTCAGTTTTGGCAGGTGCTTTTTTTGGATGCGGGAATTAACAAAAAACAATTCGGGTTGTTTTACGTTATTTTTCAACTCTTAGCGTTACTGAGTAACTGGATCTTTAGTCGGATTAGTTTTCAACGTCATCAGGCCGGGTTAATGGTGCTAATCGCAGTGTTATTGGTGGCGGGAATCGTCTGGAACCATTCCACCGTGCTTTTTACGGGACTAATCTGTGCCTTTTTGCTTCCGTTTAACTTGTACAGTAACCAGCTCCAGTTAGACATTCAACGTGAGTCACCGACCACTGCGGTGGCATCGGTAGTTTCGTTTGCTGGTACCTGTGGAAGTGTGGTTTCGATGCTGTTTTTGTGGGTGGTGGGAATTTTAGACCACCTGCAGACTTTCAATGTGATTGCCATTGAGGCGACCGTCGTGTTCCTAGTTGTTTCGTTGGGAGCGTACTATGGGAGTCGGTTAATTGCTAGATAAGATTCTAGTGTAAAAGTCCTTTGTTTAGTTAGTGGAAAGCTAAACAAAGGACTTTTTGCATCTAAACTAGAATTTAGTCGTTGACTTAGAGCATCCTCTAAGGAATAAGATTAGTTTGAAATATTGGGAATTTTCATGATGGTGGTGTTTAAAATGGCTTGCCATTCTTCTTAACTTCTTGGCGTTTGCTACCATTTCTGCTTTTAAAGAGCATTGGCTAATTAAAATGGTTGCACTTTTGGTTGACAAAAGAAATAGCAGGTCTTATTATGAGTGAGTACTCATTCATGAAAAGGAGTGATTAGTGTGAAATCAATGAATTTAGTTCCAGCAATTGAAGTTGATGGACTCGAACAAGGATACGGAAAAACGATTGTGCTGAAAAAGATTGACTTAACCGTCAAACGAGGTCAAATTTTAGCGTTAATTGGACCGAGTGGTTCGGGGAAGTCAACTTTAATTAAGTCAATCATGGGAATGCTATTACCAAGGAAAGGCTCCGTTAAAGTTTTAGATACCAACATGCCTAACCGTTTAGTGTTAGGGAAAATTGGTTTCATGGCGCAAAATGATGCTCTTTACCAAGAATTAACTGGCAAAGAAAACTTGCAATTTTTTGGTTCACTTTTAGATCTGAGTAAATCGGAAGTTCAGGATCAAATGGACTATGTCGCCAGCATCGTCAATTTAGGACCGCAGCTGAATAAGTTTGTTAAAGATTATTCGGGAGGAATGAAACGAAGATTATCCTTAGCCATTTCCTTGCTGGGGAATCCTGATCTTTTAATTTTAGATGAACCGACGGTGGGAATTGACCCAGAATTACGAGATCACATTTGGGACGAACTGCACAAATTGGCGAACGGGGGCTGTTCCATTTTACTGACTACTCACGTCATGGAAGATGCAGAGCAAGCTGATCAACTGCTGATGATTCGGCGTGGGGAAACAATCGCTCAAGGTGCTCCACAGCAACTATTAGAGCAATACAAAGTTGATGAAATTGAAGATGTATTTATTGCAGCAGGGAGGGATCAAGATGCGCGGCTTGGCAGTGACTAAACGAATTATTTTAGAAATGTTACGAGATAAGCGGACGCTTGTAATGATGTTTATTGCGCCATTATTTATTTTGACATTGATGAATTTTTTATTTACCTCAAGTAATAATCAAAAGGCGACCTTAGCCGTTCATAATGTTGATAGTACGCTTGTTAAAAATTTACCAAGTAAGCATTTGAAAATTAAGAAAATTGATAATCAAAAAAGTGCTGCAACTAATATTCGCGAACATGATTATGCTGGAGTTTTGACCCAATCTGGTTCCAAATTAAAGTTAACCTTGCAAAATAGTGATCAAGGTAAAAGTAATTTAATTTTGCAAGGATTAAAAACGACCCAAGTGAAACTGAAGATGAAAGCAGCCGGGACTACCATTAAGCAACAAGCACAACTGCTGCAACAACTTCAAGGACAATTAGGAACAGCGGTTAATCAAGTTAAACCAGAAATGCAACCAGCTCAGCAGCCTAATTACAATTTGCACACGAGCTATTTATACGGAAGCAGTAAGTCAACGTTTTTTGATACATTGCTACCAATTATGATTGGATTTTTGGTCTTCTTCTTCGTCTTCTTAATTTCTGGAGTGGCATTCTTGGGAGAACGAACTTCAGGAACACTTAGTCGCGTTTTGGCTACCCCGATTCGGAAACAAGAAATTATTGTCGGCTACATCGGCGGATACGGATTGTTTGCCTTATTACAAGCCTTATTAATTGTATTCTTTAGTATTTATGCATTTAAGATCCAAATGCTTGGAAGTATAGCCAATGTTATTTTGATTTCTGGATTAACCGCGCTTGTAGCATTAACCTTAGGATTGTTAATTTCTACGTTTGCCGATTCTGCATTCCAAATGGTCCAATTTATTCCATTAGTGGTAATTCCCCAAATTTTCTTCTCGGGAATTATTCCGATTAATCAAATGGCCGGTTGGTTACAGCCCTTTGCTAAAATCATGCCTTTATACTATACGGCTAAATCGATTACTGATGTAATTCAAAAAGGGACTGGTTTTATGCAGATTTTACCAACCATTGGAATTTTGTTACTGTTTTCAATTGTCTTTTATACTTTAAATGTATTAACCTTACGTAAGTACCGGAGAGTTTGAATCTAAGATAAAGGAATTTGAAGATGGCTAATAACATTCAAAATATTTTTAATGAAAGTCTGCAAGACACCAATTTATCAGATAAACAAAAGACAGTATTAAAGGCCAGTTTGGACTTGTTTTCAACCAAGGGATTTGATTCGACTAGTACCAAAGATATTGCTAATTCTGCCGGTGTTGCTGAAGGAACGGTTTATCAACAATTTAAAAATAAACGTGGAATTTTAGATGCCATTCTGAACCCATTTATTGATTCGGTGCTTCCAAAAATCGTGCTTGATTTTACTGATGCAGTTAAAGGTAATCAATTTGATAATGTTCATGATTTTTTAACCTACGTGATTAAAAATAGAATGAAATTTGCGTTAACAAATCAAAATCAAGTTCGGATATTTGCCCAAGAAATTTTTAAATCTAATAAATTACTAAACCAGATGAAAAAACAACTAGGTAATTTGTTAGATGGTCCAGTGGCACAACAATTACAAAAGTTTCAAGAGCGAGGGGAAATTGCTCCCATCCCAATCCCTAGATTGATTCAATTTTTATTTAGTACAACTGTCAGTTTTGTACTCCCCGCTATTTTGAATCAGCAAGGAAATGTTACAAACGAACAAATTGACGGCTGGACAGAACAATCGGTAGACTTTATCCTACATGGAATTACTCTTTGAATCCTCGAGTTTTGAAGTAAATAAGCTTACTTTCTAATCATAGTTTGCGATTCATATTCAATTGAAAATGCCCTTTAATTTAACGATTAAAGGGCATTTTTTAATTTTACAATTAGCCAAAAATTAAGAGGGAAACGTACAAAGCAAGTAAAGTAACGAATAAAACCGGAATGGTGAAAATGAAACCAATTTTACAATATTCCCACCAACTGATTTTAATGCCTCGCTTTGCTAATACCTGTAACCAAACGAGGGTTGCTAAGGAACCAATCGGGGTTAATTTAGGGCCTAAATCAGAACCAATTACGTTTGCGTAGATTTGCATTTGCTGGGTAATGCTGGTCTGATTAGTCGCTTTAATGGTTAAAACGTTAATCATTGTCGCCGGTAAGTTATTCATAAGTGATGATAAAAAGGCCGCTAAATAACCAATTCCCAGTGTATTAATAATCCCGCCGAATTTAGTGATTTTTACAAAAAACGCACTTAGGTAATTAATTAAGCCGATGTTTTGGAGCCCGTAAACGACCACATACATTCCAATTGAGAATACGACAATGTTCCAAGGAGCACCTTTGATGATTGTCACGACACTAGTCTGGGCTTGAAAATAATAGGCAACTAGAAATAACAGTGCGATTGACAGTACAATGAAGGAAACGGGAATGTTTAGTGGGCCGCTGATAAAATAACCTACTAATAACAACGCTAAAATCAACCAACTTAATTTAAATAACGATTGATTGGGGATGGCAGTAGTGGGATCTTCAATTAAGTTGAGCTGATAGCTACGCGGGATTTGTTTTCTAAAGTAATAAAACAAGATGAGTAAACTGCTAGTCAATGCCACTAGGTTGGGAACCAGCATAATTAGGGCGTAGTGACTAAATGAAATCTGAAAAAAGTTAGCTGAAATGATGTTAATGAGGTTACTGATGATTAATGGTAAGGAAGTGGCATCAGCGATAAAACCGCAGGCAATGATAAACGGGAAGGTCGCTTTTTGATCAAAATTTAAGGCAGTGGTAATTTCAATCACAATCGGAGTGAGCATTAAAGCAGAGCCATCGTTTGCAAATAACGCTGCTACTAGAGCCCCAAAGACAATAATGAGAATAAACAAGAATCTACCATCACCATGGGCTAGTTTTGCTAACGATAAAGCAGCCCATTTAAAAAAGCCGATTCGATCCAAAAGCAATGAAATGATGATGATCCCAACGAAGGTCAGGGTTGCATTCCAGACAATCCCGACTACTTTCACTAAATCAGAGATGCTAACAATCCCTAACAGTAAAACTAAAAGGGCCCCAATGGTAGTTGGCCAGCCAATTGATAGACCCTTAGGTTGCCAAATTACGAATACTAACGTTAGTAAAAAAATGATAATGGTTAAACTGATTTTAAGCGTTTTAATCACACCTTTTTCGTTTTGCTTTTAATTGCGTTTGAATTCCATGTTAATCATTATACATTTACCAGGATAATTTATTGATGAAAATTAAAAAATCCCCGTTAGCAATTTAATGAGGATGATAGTGCATTACTATATTAAGTAATAAAATCTAATCAACGGAACATTACGGCTTTGTTCTATGAGGGCACTGGGGTCTGATCAATCTCTGTTGGCGTTTGCTGCAACGCATTGTGGCCAAGGGCATACATTCCATCGTTTACAATCATTTCATGGACGTTATCTGTGGTGGGTTCAAAGTGAAATTGGAGCCCAATGATGTTATCGCCAATCAGGAAACTCTGGTTCTGGACTAAATCAGAACGAAACAGTAACTCAGCCTGATTGGGGAGGTCACAACAATCTTCGTGCCAATGTAAGGCGGTTAGTTGCTGGAGCAAAGCTGTGATTTTGTCACTTTGTAAGGAAACGGGAGCCCAGCTGACTTCCTTGGCGGGGGATTTAATCACCTGCTTGCTAAAGACCTCTGTAATTTGTTACTCCCTAAAGCAAGCACCAAAAATTGGTTTGTGAGCAGTAACGAGTTGTTGAATCAGCGTTTGCTCCTGCTTAATCCATGGAATTTCATCGGTGGGACTCATCGGCCCACCGAGAATTACCAACAGATTTGTTGTTGGAGCAGTGGGTAAAGTTCCAAACTGATCGGGATGGTAGACGTACAGATTTTAACCATGTTCGTCCGCCTAGTCCTTGATGGTACCAGGTCCCTTGTCTGAAGTGTGTTGTAAGACATTAATGCTCATTGTGATTCCCTCTTTTTACGTCAATCTTTAGGGGTTATCATGCCAGCTTATGCCAAAAAGAAAAGCATTCAGAACCAGGGACGGGGCTGGGGCGGCTTATAATTAAGCAGGTTGGATAACGAACAATCGGTTTGATTAATAAAGTGAGTGATGACAATGATTTTCTTAGTTAGTTATAGTTGGGTGATTATTTTTAAAAAGGTAGTGTATCTCTTACAGCACGGGTTAACTGGGGGTCGTAGTCTGGTAGTCTTGGCAACGCTCCTGGTCACGGTACTCGTGGTCGGGGTGTATTTTTGGGCCCGGCACAGTCAACAAGAAAATAGTCAGACGCTTGCCCGGATTGTGGGACGGACCGGGTCAATTATCAAACGGATGATGGAGTGGTTACCGTTTAAGTAGCTGTCCATGGTGCAAACTAAAACCCGCTGGGTAATCATAATCCAGCGGGTTTTAGTTTAGCGCTGGGCTAACCACGCCCAGAGCAATTGAATAACTAACAAAACAAAGAAAAAAGCGGTTAGGATTCCCCAAGTAATTACCTTTAAAGTAGGTGATTGATAAACCCCAGCTCCGTCAGTTTTTCGCAGGAAAATGAGAATGGTTAGTCCGACGTAGGCAAGTAATTCAATCATGGAAACGATTTTCCAGCTGCGTGATTGCTTTTTCATGTTTAACTCCTATCTGAAAAAAATTATTAATGGATTAATAATATCAAATAAATCATTAGTTTTCAATTGGAGTTTTCATCTCCGGCGGCAACGGGGCTGTTACGGTTAGTGGCTGGTTAAAAAAGGGAGTCCGCATTTGCACCCGCCACGAATGGAGTTTCATTGCAGCCCCAACTTCGACCTGGGGATCATACAGGGGATCATTTTGGACGGGGTGACCTAGTAATGAAAAATGAACCCGAATCTGGTGGGTCCGACCGGTTTCCAGTCGAACTGCTAGTAAGCTAGCCTTCGTCGTCGTTTGTAACGTGCGATAATGAGTTACGGCGGGTTGAGCGTCCGGTCCATTGACCTGACGTTTCCGTTGATCATGGGGGTTACGACCAATTGGAGCCCTAATGATTCCACTGGCGGCGGGGAGCCGACCACGAACCCAGACGAGGTATTCGCGCCGAATTTGTTTTTCCCGAATCATTTTGGTGAGGATGGGAACCGCGGCCGGACTTTTGCCCAATAAGAGTGCTCCGCTGGTTTCTTGATCGAGGCGATGAATCATGTAGATGGGTTGTGGGGCAAATTGTGCCGCCACTCCGTTTAAAACGGCCCCGGTTTCGCCCAGTTGGTTGGCGTGGGTCTTCAGTCCCCGCGGTTTATTGACAACGATAAAATCAGCATTTTCAAACAAAATGGGAATGTGGAGGTGAGGGTCTAACAAAGTGTTAGGAAACGGATTACGAAAGTCGGTGGGAAGAAAGGTTAAACTGACGTGGTCCTTTGCTTGCAACCAGGTGTTCATGGGGTGATACCGCTCGTTAATGAGAACTCGTCGATTTCTGCGGAGGTCGCCAATTAGGCGCTTCGGGAGCTGCAACTGGTGTTGTAAAAAGGCACGAAGTGGTTGGTCTACTGCGGCTGAAGTGACGGATAAATCGTAATGCCACTGCATAAAATTACTCCTTGTGGTTACGAAAAACCGACCACAAAACTGTGGTCGGTTTTTTAAAAGCTGTGATTATTTAACGATTAAAACGTCTGGTTTAGCACTTCGGATGACATAACTCGTAACTGATCCCACCACCAGTTGTTCTACAGCAGATAAACCAGTGGCACCCATCACGATTAAATCGTCTTGGTGGTCTTTGGGGAATTCATGCGCAATAATCCGTTTAGGATTACCAAACCGCATGTGAATGGAAACATCAGTTAAACCATTTTTCACGGCTGTTTGCTTGAGTGTTTCCAAAATTTCCTTGGTTTGATCAGTTAGTTTGTACACTGTATCAGCAGAGACTGCATTCCCGTAGTTTCGGTTAAATTGCGTCACTTGAATGACGTTTAAAATGTCCAAATGACTGTTGTTTTGTTTTGCTAACTCAATGGCTCGGTTTAAAACCGGCATCGTGTCTTCGCCGCCGTCTACAGGAGCTAGGATCCGTTTGTAATTTTCTGTCATTACGATCACCCCATCATTCTATTTACTCAACTATACCATTTTTTCGCCCACTTGACACGCTATGTGGGGGTCAATTCGTCCAGAAAAGATTTAAAAAAGGGTTTGACAATTATGAGCGACCGTGCTTAAATGAGAACAACTCAAAAGAGAGGAATTTACTAATGAAGAACCAAGCTTACAAAACAAATCGTCGTTCCATTTTAGTCATTGCGTTTGTCTCCTAATCGGGAATCTACGCAGGGACGATTTGTTAGTGCTCAGCTAGATTCACCAAGTGACTGTAGCTGAGCGGTTCTTCTACAATAATTAATTTCAGAAGAAACGATGAAAAGCTCGCTACCAGTTCACGTTGGTAGTGAGCTTTTTGTTTAGGTTGGTAATTCGTGTTAGCTAGAGGAGGAATTTTAGATGCGCTATGGAGTTATTGGTGCTGGTGCGATGGGATACCGGTATGGAGTTTTACTACAGGAAAAGGCGGGGATTCCAGTCGATTTTATCGAAACTTGGGATCCCAACCGCGAACAAGTCCAAAAGCAGGGTGGAGTGTACGTCTCGCGGGATCACGAAAATCGACATCTAGTTCCAATTAACATTTATGCTCCAGAAGATTACCACGGTCATCCAGACGTTTGGATTGTCTTTAAAAAGCAAATGCAACTAGCCGATGAATTAGAACGGGATGCAGCTGCGGGACTTTTCCACCCTGATCAGTACGTCTTTTCGGCCATGAACGGTTTAGGCCATTTTGAAAAGTTAGCTCAGTATTTTAATCCGGATCAGATGTTGGCGGGAACGGCCATGATTGCGACCGTATTAAACGGCCCCGGTGATGTGGATTTTATGGGACCAGAAAACGGTGAAGCCATGCACATGGCTCCCTATAATGACCAGGCACCTGACGAAACCATGGAAGAGATTTACGCCGACTTTCAACGGGCTACCCTAGGCCCAGAAATGTGTGGCAATTGGTTGGGAATGTGTTTAACCAAGGTGGCGTTTAACGCCGTCTGCAATACGTTATGTACGATGTTTGAGATTAACATGGGGCAATTTGGCTCCTATCCTGGGGCCGCTGAGATGGCAGAACAGCTCTTCAACGAGGCCCATGATGCAGCGGCACGGGCGGGAATTAAAATGATTGAAGACCGCGGGCAACAGGTGCAAAGCGTGTTAGATTCCTGCGTCAAGCTGAAGTACCACTATCCATCCATGTACCAAGACTTTTCCAAGGGCCGCCCGACGGAGGTCGATTACATCAACGGTTACATCGCCCGGTTGGGCCGGAAAAATGATTATCCGTGTCGAACCCATGAATTTGTAACTCACGAAGTCCATCTGGCTGAACAAATGCGCCAATACCGAAACTAAAAAGAGAGGTTAAAATTATGTCATTCCATTATTCAAACTGTGTTCCCAAAGGTGATAGTAACGCTACCGAAGATATCTTAAAAGCTGCTGCTAATCCGAAGGTGATTTCCTTTGCCGGCGGATTACCGGCTCCAGAATTATTTCCAGTGGCAGCCGTAAAAAAGGCCACCGATAAGGTATTTGACCAATTTGGACAGCAAGTGCTCCAGTATGCCGGAGCGCTGGGCTATTCCAAACTCCGCGAGCAAATTGCTGCAATCATGAAAACCCGACAGGTGAACACGACGGCCGATCACATTGCGATTGCGACTGGTTCACAGCAAGCAATTGACCTAGTTGCCAAAATGTTAATTAACCCCGGAGACGTAGTCTTAGTGGAAGATCCTACTTACCTTGCGGCCTTAGATGTTTTCCGTTCTTACGGAGCCCATCTAATTGGAGTTGAAATGGACGATGACGGAATGCGAATGGATGATCTGCAGCAGAAGTTAGCAGATTATCCGGAGGCTAAGTTTATCTACACGGTGCCAAACTTCCAAAACCCGACCGGGCGAACGATGACGGCGGCACGACGCCAGGAAATGGTGAAATTAACCCATGCTGCGGGAGTTCCCATTGTTGAAGATGATCCTTATGGAGCCATCCGTTACGCCGGAGAGACCGTTCCCCCCATCAAACACTTCGATCACCACGGAGAAGTGGTTTCCATTAGTTCGTTTTCGAAGATGCTAGCCCCTGGCCTGCGGATTGGGTGGTTAACGGCTGATCCCGCTTTCTTACAGAAGTACACGTTATTGAAACAAAATGCCGACCTGCATACCGATAACTTGACGCAGTACATCATTTCGCAATTCTTGATGGACGAGGACCTTCCTGCCCACATTAAGAAGATTACGGATGTGTACGAACACCGGGCCAAGTTAATGCTGGCTGAAATTGACCACGAATTTCCGGCAGACGTGTACCACAGTCAACCTGAAGGTGGGATGTTTATTTGGGTGCAAGTTCCTGGGGGCATTGACAGTGATGAATTAGCCAAACGGTGTTTGGAAGCCAACGTGGCCGTTGTTCCTGGCTCTGCCTTCTATTCTGGTAAAGCTGAACCTGGGACATTCCGCTTGAACTTCTCTAACATGAACGACGACCAAATCAAGGTCGGCATCAAACGGATTGCTAAGGTAATCAACGAGTTAGGCACGAACTAACTGCTTTTCCAACTGTTCTTTTTAAGGCCGACAATAGTCAGGATCACTGAAATTCGGTATACTGAAAGAACAAAGGATGGGATGGCAATGAAATTTAAACGGCTCAACGGGTGGACCTTGTTAACGTTAGGCTTATTTTTGGGTGGAAACGCCTTATTAAGTTTGGCAGTTTTTCATAGTGACATGGCAACCTTTTGGCGTTCTGAAATCGCAGCGGTTGTGATGGTGCTGGTTCCATTAGCGGTTTCTTGGTTTGGGATTCGCATCGGACTCTACGTGCTAGCGCTCGTTCAAGCTCTGTACGTGGTCGGCTACTGTAATGCGATTTACCGCCTATTCCAGCTTCCCCATCTGACTTGGCCATTGCGAATTGGGAGTTTAGTCTTCGTGGTGGTCGCATTAGGAGCATTGTTGTACTGGTTCCGGTTAGCTTGGCAAGCCCGTCAAGCTCTGACCCAGGAACGGGTGCAACGGTACCTAAAATTCAGAAAATAGCGAGGAATTCCATGAAAATTGATGAAAATGAATTTGTAACGGAAGCGGAAGCCGTCACGTACGCCCAAAAGACGATCACTGTCTCCCTGGCAGAGCTAAGTGAGCAGACGGAACCCACGATTCAACCATTGGTCCAGTTTCTAGAAGCGGCGATTAATTCGGATAAACTAGCGAGTGCCAACCTGCAGGTCAACGATGCTGAGGTGTTGATCCAGTTACAAACGTCGATCATTAACCTGCCGTTGACTTACGGGAAGAACATTCACAAGATTATGGTAGACGATGGTGAAGTGGATGTGAATGTCTACATGATCATCACGGCGCCAGAAATTAATCGTTCTAAACTTTGGATTGATGAATTGATGGCGGCGGACCAGCTGGTTGCTAATCCAGAACAAGCCTTGCGACAGTTTACGGACTGGGTGGAAGCGCAACTGACAACGTTAGCGGAAAACCAGGCGGAAGCTGCGGAAGCAGACTAGCTAATTTGCGATCAAGCTGTTATAATAAAGATATGCGACGAGCCGCATAAGCATAGCTTATGATGGGAACCACGTTAACTGCCGAATTGCAGGTGGTTTGACTAGGCGGTGATGTGAACACCGACCTAGTCCGCTTGGGAAACTAAGTGCCGAACTGAAAAACGCCTCTGATGATAAAATCAGAGGCGTTTTTTTGTGCTGTTATTATTGTTAATTTTTGAGGTAGTCGGCCTGAGTTAAGCCCATGTAGTGAACATCCCGATAGGCTCCCGCCGCAAAGAATTGCTCCTTAATCGTGCCTTCGATTTGAAACCCAAATTTTTGGTAGATGTGTAGTGCCGGAGCGTTCTCCACGTCTACGTAGAGATAGAGTTTGTGCAGGTTCAACTGGGTGAAGGATAACCGCAATAGTTGCTGCATGGCAGCTTGCGCGTAGCCGTGCCCGTTTTCGTTATCTAACAGGGTAATTTCAAATTCACCGACCCGGGCTACGGGGTCCAAGTCGATGATTTCGACCAAGCCCACCCCGTGCTGAGGTAGCTGAGTCGTTTGAATGGTTTGACTGACAATTTGTTTATCAGTGGTGTGCTGTTTTAAAAAGTCAGTGACGTCATTGGCACCCAGTAACGGGGGCTGGAACCAGAACCGTTGGGTACTAGTCTGTTGAAATAATTTTTGGATCAAAGCGTAATCAGCGGAATCAGTTGTCAGTGGTTGTAAAAAGATGGAAGCTGAGTGGGTCATGGCAGTTCTCCTATTTAACTAAGTAGACGCGGTCGTCAATCAAATCAAAGTGGGGTAAATACTGGTTGAGTTTTTTAATTCCAGGATCATCCACAAACTCGGCATGTTGCCAAAAGGCCGGGGAATTCGTCGCCCCGTCTTTTTCGCCAATCACAATCAGCTGGACCAGATTCCCGTCATTGCGGATGGCAGTGAGCAACTCATCATCAACGGGGACGCCATCGGGGGACCAACTCATGATGATGTAGTCCACCTGATCTTTGTATTTTTCGTAAGCATCTAGGGCACTCAGTTTTTCAATCGGGGTCACTTGGTGCTTGCCGGTTTCATTTTCCCTTTGCCATTCGAGGCTATCAGTGCCAATTACATTGGCCTTTTGGTCACGCAGTCCCTTGGTGATGTAGCCGTTGCCGGCCATCACTTCTAAGGCGGGTTTTCCGTCTAGATATTTAGCTAGCTGCTGGGTGAAAGATGACGAAATGTAGGCCCACATGCCGTAGTGGTCTTCTAGATAATCCCGAAACGAGCGCAGGTCTTTGTCAACTTGGGGGAGCAGGTTAGAAATCCGGTCCCACTCTTGGTCCCCGTTCGGATCACCCATAGCAAACCGCTCATTAACCCGTTGGTAGAGACGGTCTTGAATGTCCTCTGGTAACGTGAGGTTTGGAATGTCTTGCGGAAGGTGTCCCGCCTGTAGGAGTTGATCGGCCATGAGGGCGTGGTTCAACAGAAATTTAACCTCTGGATAGTGGTTAAAGGCCGCTCGATCCGCCTGCAAGCGTTGGATGTAGGCTGGAGTCTGATTCTGGTGGGGATGATTTTTTTGAAAGTTCTTTAAAAGTTGTTTGCGTTTCATAAAATTAGTTGTCCTGTTGGTTTAGTAGTTAAGATCGAGTTCTTCTTGGGTATCGTGGCCATCGTCGTGACGTCCCTTTTTCCCGTGGAGAAACCCATCGATCAGTTGATAAATTTCGTACCGGTCGTTGCCGGTTAACAGCTGCTCGTTAAAGTAAAGTTCCGTGCCGGAAATAAACAGTTTCGATAAATCCGTTTTTTCGCTGTCAACTCGACCACTGAGGTAGTCCATGGAGATTCCAAAGTAGGTAGCGAGCTTTTTAACTTCTATGTAAGACGGATTGCGGATGCCGCGTTCCCAGTTGCCAATTTGGGATGCGGTATTTTCGTGCCGTTTGTCGCTCGGAAACATATCATTGAGTTCGTGAGCAAGCTCAGCGAGGGTAATGTGCTTCCCGGTTCGTAATGCTTTGAGTCTTTCTGGGAACATATAACGACCTCCTTTTTCTTAATATTATACTTCATCCGGGGTTAAATGACAGGGGGCCTCGTTTTAAATTAGCCGGTTAAATGGTATGATTAAAGTACGAAAATTACTAGAGAGGGGAGGGATTTGATGCTTTATGTGGTGATTGCCCTCGTGATGTTAGTTCTCGGGCTGGTGGTTGGCTACGGACGGGAGAACCATCAGCTGAATCACCGGCTCTCGCAAGCTACTGCGAAGGTAGAGCAGTTGGAACAGGAGAACCAACGTCAGATTAAAGCAACCGTGGCGGCCATTCAGAAAAAAGTCGAGGATGAAGTGTTAGAACACCAAGCAGAAGTCAATGAAGAGATTGATGCTCAGGTTGCCGAAAATCAGCTACGCCAGGAGCGGATTGATTTTCAGTCTAAAAGTTTGCAAAGTTTTGCTAATCGGTTGGATAAGAGTGAACAGAATCTGCAACGAAGCCAAGCAGATTTGCACGAACTAAAACAGACCATCACGACCACTCGTGAACAGGCCGAACAGTTGCAACAGCAACGAACCGACTTGTTACATGAGAAGAGTGGGTTACTCCCAGAACAGGCCCAAGAAACCGTGTTGAACACGACCAAAACGGCTTTACAACAGGACTACGATCAATCAGTCCGAGATGAACACGAAGAAAACGTTCTGAACGCGACTAAGGAAGCCCGTCAGTTGATGGTTGAAGCAATTCAAAATGGCCCGATTGACGTTCCCCGTGACCACATTGATCGCAACGTGATTATTCCAGATGAGGGAATGCGGAATAAGATTATCGGAAAGAATGAGCAACGGCTCCGGTTGTTAGAAACGTTGATTGGCGTTGATCTAATTTTTAATCCCGATAGTCCTGAAACGTTGATTATTAGTACCAATGACCCGATTCGTCGTGAGATTGCCCGGGGAGTGATCAACGAATTAATTACGGCTCGGCAACTTAACAATGCGGTAATTGAGAACGTGGTTCGGAGTACCGAACGGCAAATTATTTCCCAATTGCGGTTAATTGGAGAAGAAACCTGTGCCAACCTGCACCTAGGTTGGGTTCATCCGGACTTGATGAAACTGATTGGGCGGTTGCAATACCGTACTAGTTATGGACAAAATGTTTTGCAACACTCAGTGGAAGTCGCAGAAATCTGCGGGATGATGGCCACTGAGCTTGGAACCAACGTGCGGTTAGCCAAACGCGCCGGATTACTGCATGACATTGGTAAGGCAGTTGACCGCGAAGTCAACGGAACCCACGTGGAGCTGGGCGTTCAGATTGCCAAAGCTTATGGAGAAGATGAAACCGTGGTGGAAGCCATTGCTGCTTCTCACGGTGACGTTGATTCAGAGACTACCATTTCCGTATTAGTTCGGGTGGCAGACTCCATGTCTGGTGCTCGTCCGGGCGCTCGAAGTGAGTCAGTGGAAGAATATCTAAATCGGCTCAAGGGGCTCGAACGAATTGCTAATGCTCATCCAGAGGTCAAAGATAGTTATGCCATTCAGGCTGGCCGAGAAATCCGGATGATGGTTGATCCAAAGGCTAGTGATGATCAGCAAACGGCTCAGTTAGCCCAACAGGTTTGTGCGCAAATTGAAAATGAACTGACCTATCCTGGTAAGATTAAGGTCACGGCGATTCGTCGTTCCAATGCCGTCCAGTACGTAGGTGGGAAACAGCCACCGCGCAAAAAACACGCTAGTTAAAATCCGTTCCGATGAGGACGGATTTTTTAGTTATTGTGACATTTCTACTAAGAATGTTTGGGGCAAACCGGCTTTGCCACAGCAAACTTAGACCAGTAGTTGAGTTTTAGAGAACGTTCTCGCTATAATAGATGTTAATTTATAAAAGTGCGAAGGAGCATGAACATGATTAGACAAACGAAGGCGTTTCACCTCGCCATTTTGGCGTTGTTAATTGCAATCATCATTTTACAAAGTTTTGTTCCATTTTTAGGCTACATTCCAGTTGGTCCAGTTAACATCACCATCGTTCAAATCACCGTGATCATTGCGGCCGTTCTTCTAGGTCCGAAAGATGGAGCCCTCCTCGGGCTCGTGTGGGGAGGTTTGTCCTGGATTAGAGCCTTTGCAGCCCCGACCAGTCCAGTTAGTACGCTGGTGTTTACAAACCCACTGATTTCGGTAGTTCCACGGGTATTAGTCGGTTTTCTGGCTGGTTATGTTTTTCTGTGGTTAACGAAGGCGCATTGGCACCAACTATGGGCACTCGTTGTCACTGGTGGTGTCGGAGCGGCTTTAAATACCATTTTGGTGGTAGGTTTGATTGCCCTGTTGTATCGCACCCCAGCAGTAGCCCATGCCTATGGGGTTGCTAATCCGAGTTTGTTGACAAAGGTTTTGATGGGGCTGGTCGGTACCAATGGGATTCCGGAATTAATCTTGTCAGCGATTGTGGTTCCCATCATTGCGACCCCCTTGTTAAAATTATGGCGTCGGTAGTCAAAGGAGTAACGAATGGAAAAAGAAACGGGCATCGCCTTTGAACACGTCCATTTTCGGTACCCATATCAGCCGGACCCCACCTTTCAGGACGTTAATTTTCAAATTTCAGCGGGGCAGTGGGTGTCGCTGTTAGGGGGGAATGGTAGTGGTAAATCAACCCTGTTAAAACTATTAGTAGGGTTAGAGCTCCCTGCCAGCGGGACCATTCGAATTAACGGGCAAGTGGTTCAGCCCATCAATCAGGCGGTAAACCAGACGGTAGGAATGGTCTTTCAGGATCCAGATAATCAATTTGTGGGGGCCACCGTGGCTGACGACGTGGCGTTTGGGTTAGCAAATCAAAATTTAACCCACACGGAGTTACAAAACCGCGTACAAGCAGCGCTACAGTTGGTTGATATGGAAACGACGTTAGCACAAGCTCCGGAACAATTATCAGGAGGCCAAAAGCAACGGGTGGCCGTTGCCAGTGTGATTGCCCGCCGGCCCCAGGTGTTGTTACTGGATGAGGTGACCAGCATGCTGGATCCGCAGGGACGACAGGAGTTAGTGGCCCGGTTGCACCAGTTACACCAGCAATTCGGCATAACTGTCCTGGAAGTAACCCATAACCCCAACGAAGCGGCTTTAGCTGACAACGTGGTGGTTTTACACGCCGGTCAAATTGCAATGCAAGGAGCACCAACCACGGTCTTTGCTCACTGTGAGCAACTAGAAAAATGGGGCTTGCAAGCGCCATTGCGGTATCGATTACAAAACTGGTTGAAAAACCATAATTATCCAATTTCAGCTGAGCAAGCAGCGAGCAACGAGAGTTTGAGGAATGCGATATGGCAATTGAAATCAAAAATTTAACTCATGTTTACCAAGAACATTCCCACGCGCGCACGGCCTTACAGTCAATTAATTTAACCATTCCCACCCAGCAAATTACTGCAATCGTTGGAAAAACCGGCAGTGGTAAATCAACCTTGATTAAGCATTTAAACGGACTGTTACAGCCGACCACTGGAAGCGTCTGGCTGGACCACCTGCAATTAACTGCTCGAAGTTCGGCTCGTGATTTACAGCAGGTTCGGCGCAAGGTAGGAATGGTATTTCAGAATCCAGGCCGCCAGTTGTTTGCTAAGACGGTGTTAGCGGATGTGATGTCGGGGCCGCTCGCTTTAGGAATGGAGCGCACGACTGCTCAGCGCCAGGCGCAACGGGCGTTAGAACTTGTTCATTTTCCGGTAGCGCTCAAAGACCAGGATCCGGTGTTACTATCTGGAGGTCAACAACGGCGCGCTGCCATGGCGGGAGTGTTAGTCCTTAATCCTCAGGTGGTGATTTTTGATGAACCGACGGCGGGATTAGACGGACAGGGGCAACGCGAATTAGAAGAATTGTTGCAAACCCTGCACGCGGAAGGGCGCACGTTGATTGTGGTGACTCATGAAATGGAACTCGTGGCTCGCTTGGCCAGTCAAGTGATCGTCTTAGCCGCGGGAGAATTAGCGTTTACTGGTACGCCCCAAAGCTTGTTTACCGAACACCAAGAGCTCATGACGGCTACAAATCTATTGCTTCCAGAGCCACTTCGGTTGGCCCAACAGCTAGCACCCCAGGCCGCTTCCACTGCATTGCCGTTGACGGAAGCAGAACTTCAGAGGTGGCTGTTACGGCAACTAGGAAAGGATGAACGCCATGGCACAGCGACAAAATAATTGGATCTGGCAGCTAACGCCCGGCACGCAGCTTTTTAGTTTCCTGGTGGTGCTGGTGACCGTTTTTGTGAACTACCGATTAGGAATAGCGGGAGGGTTATTGCTCGTGAGCGTGCTTCTCGTTATGCTTGCGGGATTTAACTTTCGCCATTTTTTTCACCGTATCTGGGTGTTTGGCTTTTTTTTGGTGCTGACGGCGTTATTACAACTCTGTTTGGTTCAGCAAGGAACGGTGCTCTGGCGGTGGGGCATTTTCCAAGTGACGAGTGGAAGTTTGATCGCTGCGTTACTAATGTTAGCTAAGTTTGGTACGGCACTAATTCTGGTGAATTTATTGACGTTATTGGCTAATCCGGTGGCAATGACCGCTGCGTGTGAGCGGGCTCTTGCTCCCCTGCAAAAAATTGGGATTCCGGTCGGAGACGTTGCCTTAACTTTAAGCATTGCGTTTCGGTTTTTGCCGACTTTAACAGCTGAGTTTCAAATGGTGACAGCGGCCCAACAAGCCCGCGGAATTACGTACCGGACGGGACTACTACGACGCCGCGTTCAAGCCTTATTGGCCGTTTTTTTGCCGGTCTTAGTCAATAGTTTTAGGCGAGCTGAGGATTTGGCCACAGCCATGTTGTTACGCGGTTACGATGGCAAACATTCCTTGCCCCAGTACCTAGTACCCCACCGCACGGTTAGTGACTGGCTGACCAGTGGGATTAGCATTGGAACTTTAATCTTAATTATTTTTTTAAACTACATGTAAAAAAGCAGTTATTTCCTAGGAAATAACTGCTTTTTGGCTTATTTGATAACTTTAAAGTTGCGACTGTGATCAGCTTGGATGTGGGGATGTTTTTGGAGGTACTTGGCAATCAAATTACTCATCGTAATCGTGTTGTACCGTAATACTTTATCCTCGTTATACATCGGATAGTGGCCTCCGCCAACCGCGCGGTAGGTGTTTAAAGCAATCTTAAGTTTCATTTTGTTGGTAATTGGTTTTCCGTGGTAGGTCGGATTTAAAACTCGTTTTCCAATGGGGTTTGACACCTTGATGGTGTATTTAATGCCACCGTACATATCGTAATTGTAGTCCCGGATCTTCGGGTGGTGATACTTAGGATCAACGATGATTTGGTCGTTTTTAATCGTAAAGTACTCGGCCGTTTTTTCAAGGGCGGCCTTTAAATCCGCTCCGCTAATCTCTAACAATGAGAGGGTGTTCGGATAAACATAGTTGGTGATAATGTTACGCATCGTGATGGGATTTTCGAACCCGCGCGCTTCGTTGGAGAAAAGTGCCGTTGCCGAAATGTCGCATCCCATCGTTTCCATCTGGACCTTTTGAATGAAGTTTACGAAGGCTGAGCCGTGCAGGCGGACCTGGAAAGGGTCGTCGTAGGTCATGCTACCATCAATATCTGCGAGAGGTAATGACAGCCACTTCTCCACGTTAGCTTCCGTTGTTTTAAAACTCGTAGCCGTTTCCGGGTCTGGTTTAGCGTCCCCCGTTTTAATCAACTTTTGGTGACTCTTTTGAATCTGATAGTGACCGTTCCCCCGCTCTAAATCAAGTTGGATGCGGCCAACGTAGCTCCCCCGGTGGCCCGGTTGCACGTAGGGAATACCAAAGAGTTTCCCGGCCAATGCCCGGTGCTGGTGTCCCGTTGCCATTACATCAATCCCTGGCACATCCTTCATAATTGCATATGCTTCGTTTTCACCGTCAATTTTGTCGTTCGGTTTCCCGTCACTAAGATCGCGTTCAAAGCCACCGTGGTATAAAACCACGACCACATCTGCTTTTTGCCGCATTTCTGGCACGTACTTTTGGGCGGCTTCTAGTGCGGAGATGAACTTCAGACCGTGAATGCTCGCCTGGTTTTCCCAGGCATCCACGGATTGGGTGGTTAGGCCGAGCACGGCGACTTTTAAGTCTCCAAAGCTTTTAATTGCGTAGGGAGCACCAAACGCTGGGGTTCCGTCCGCGTTTAAAATGTTAGCTGAGATGAACTGTCGCTGACTACCCTGAATCGCGTGTTTAAGGTAGTCTTGACCGTAGTTAAACTCATGATTGCCAATCGTACCAAAGTCGTAAGCAACGCTATTGAAGGCGGCATTGATGGCAGTCGGGGCGGAAGCTTTTTCGACCTCTGCTTGGTAGTAGGCGAGGGGCGACCCCTCTAAAAAGTCACCGTCATCAAGGGTTAAGTGGTACTCACTTTTTTCCTGTTCCCGCTTTAAAATGGTGGCTGCCTTTTCCAGCCCAAAGGGAAGATTGGCGTGGGGCTTAACGTAGTTTGTGGGTGCCAAAAACCCATGCGTGTCGCTGGTGGTTAAGATTGTCAATTTCATGTGCAGCCCTCCATCGGATTGTAGAATGTTTAAATTATAATATTAAAAAGCACCTGTGTAAATTAAGTAAAGTAATTATTAAGTTTTATAAAGGGACGTTGAACTCTGGGTTTTATATGATAAGATAGAGTTGTCTAATAAATAGTCAATATTTGTCAGACGTACTTTAGGTCACATGCTTTGCATGAGGAGGTAGGCTGATAATGTTAAACTTATATGTTGCACCAAGCAGCGCATCTAGTCGGAAAGCTCGGGCTTGGTTAAAAGATCACGATATTCCCTTTAAAGAAAGAAACATTAACTCGAAACCATTAAATGCTGCCGAAGTAAAACACATTTTACGGTTAACTGAAAATGGGAGTGAAGACATCATCTCCACTCGTTCTAACATTTTCAAGAAGCTGCACTTAAACTTAGATGACTTATCATTAACTGAATTAGTGGACTTACTGGTTAAGTACCCTGATTTAATTAAACGTCCCATTATCTTCGATGACAAGCGGTTGGAAGTGGGTTATAACGAAGAAGAAATTCGGCGCTTCTTACCACGCAGCATTCGGAAGGCAGAACTTAAAGAATTAGAAGCAAAATTAAGTTAAATTACGAAGGGCGCCTGATTTAGGGCGTCTTTTTTGATTGGAGTAAAAGCATGATTAAAATGATCGCACTGGATTTAGACAATACCCTGCTAAATTCGCAAAAACAAATCAGTCCTGCTAACGAACAGGCTTTGTGCCAATTACACGCCGCAGGGACTAAGATTGTACTGTGTACAGGGCGACCTATCAACGCCATCCGGAATTACATTGAACAACTAGGTTTGACGGAGTCAGGTGATGCTACGATTACCTTTAATGGTGGTCTCGTGATTGAAAATTCGACTCGTAAGGTCCTATTTCAACAGGGAATGAGCCGCGCTGATTTACAACCTTTATACCAGTTTGCTCAAGCTCAGGAAGTTCCTTTGGACGTTTTAGATTTTACCCAGGTTTATCCGGTAACTGATCTGGGCCGTTCAATCTATCAAAAAAAGCTCAACGGGAAGATCCAGTTTCAACCCCGCACATTTGCGTACCTTCCGGACGAAGAATATGCGAAGGGAATCATTGCTAATCAAGCTGCTAAATTAGATCGGCTGCAACGGGTGGTTCCAGAGACAGTCAATCAGTGTTACCACATCGTTCGGTCCCAACCAGAAATCTGGGAGTTTCTCCCCCCACAGGTTGATAAATCCGTCGGGTTAAACGCATTATTAGCGCACTTTGGCTGGGATTTTTCGAATCTAATGGCCTTTGGGGACGCAGAGAATGACGCCGGGATGTTAGCAAAAGCTAGTGTCGGAGTGGCGATGGCTAATGCCACTCCAGCGATTAAACGGATTGCTAATCAAGCAACGACTAGCAACGATCAGGATGGGGTGGCGACGTTTGTCCAACGCTATTTCCAACCATAATAAGTAAACTTTAACTATTTATTTAGCTCATTTTCACTTGAAAAACGAAGATTATTCAAAAAAGTTGTTGACTTCCTGCTTTTTTCCTGTATATTAATAAAAAACGTAAAGGAGTCCGATCATGAAAAAAATGATGAATTTTACTGATAACGTCTTAGTCTTGAGCTTAATTAACGAAATTATTATTCGTTAATGAGGTCAAGCACTTTGGGTTGACCTCATTCGCTTGAGGCCAGTTCATTGTTCTTAGTAAGAATCATCACCTAGAACAGCGCTGGTTATTATCTAACCAACGCTGTTTTTGTTTTAGGATTAGATTTCAACCACCATTAAGGGAGGAAACAGCAATGAAGGCACAACGAAAGACGACCGAACCAGTCCCCACTAATTGGAAAGGGTGGGTTTATCAAGTTTCACAGGGAGTTTCTAATACGATTTTAGCCATTCTTGGAATGGGACTCCTATTGAGTACCATTGGGACCATGATCCATTGGCAACCCCTTAATGAAGCTGGCTTAATTGGTCAACGCTTGCTGGCTCCTGCTCTTGGGATGTCCGTGGCGGTGATGTTAAGGACCACAACGTTGGTAACCGGGGCCACCATGATTGCTTCAACTGTGGGAGCCAATGCCGTGTACTTCACGACCGCTCCGGTTGCTAAGACAATGACGGCCACGAGTTGGGTAGCTCCGCAAGCGACGGGGTCTGCGATCATGACGATTGGTCAACCAGTTTCTGCCGTTCTAGCTGCTGTGGTGGCTGCCTTGGTGGGAAAATGGCTGACGGGGAGAACTCCATTGGATTTGGTATTGGTTCCGTTTGCCACTGCGTTAACTGGTTGTATTGCTGGACTAGGATTTGCTGCTGTCACCACTCCGGCTTTGAATTGGGTTAGTGAACGGCTGGCAGACACGATGCAAATCAGTCCGGTCTTGGGATCCGTGGTCGTAGCGGCCGCTTGGTTCCTCTTCTTGATGACTCCAGCTTCATCTGCGGCGCTGGCGATTGCCGTTCAGTTGGATCCTAAGTCTGGAGGAGCAGCATTGATTGGAACCACGATCGGATTCGTGGTGTTTACGGCCATGTCCTTTCACGAAAATGACTGGGGCGGAAACATTGCCCAAACCCTGGTAACTCCCAAAGTGCAATTTCCTAATCTGTTGAAACGACCAATCTATGCAGTGGGACCGTTGCTAATCGTAATGATCATGGCTCCGATTGCAGTGGTAGGCTTTCACTTCCAAGCACCGTACACTATCGCGGGACTAGGATTGAATTCTTTCATTGCCCCGCTGTGGTACTGGGCTAACGATAAGGCAGGCCTGCTGACTCTGGTGGCTTGTGGCGTGGTCATTCCGGCTTGCCTAGGATTTGCTTACTATCAATTACTACGTTTGCTTGGCAAAACTGCACCAGCCGATCTCCACTTGGAAGAAGTTTAAATGGTAAATTAAAAGGACTTGGATTACTCCAAGTCCTTTTGGGTTGCTTTGAGTGATTAGTGAAAGAGGTTTTTAAAGTGATCCATAAAGACCTGCAGATAACGGTCTTTATCAACGGCCACAGCCACTTTAACGTTCGGGTTCGGATCGTTCAACCGGGCTTTATCACCAATTGTGCGGGCGTAGTAGGCGTCGTGTTCTGTAGTTACCATCATGTTCATCGCAATGATTGTCACGAAACTTGGGTCAATGGCCACTCCGACGGCCAGTGGATCGTGGAGGGAACAACCCCCCAGTTCGGGATAGAGGTCAGCGTACACGTCGATGTAAAAGTCGACGATGTCAGCCATGTTGCTCCCGGCAGTTGATTCGCGCCACTGGCTCGTTTCTTGCTTGGTGAGTAGCGTGCGGAGGGTCACGTCAAGGCCGACCATGGTAACGTTTAAATCACTAGTGAATAGTTGGTTAGCAGCCACGGGATCTTGTTCGACGTTGGCTTCGGCCACGGGAGTCACGTTTCCCGGAACCGTCAAAGCTCCTCCCATGATGGTAATATTACCAATCTTTTGCATGGTGGCGTGGTCCTGTTCTAAAGCGGCGGCGAGATTAGTCATCGGACCGGTAGCAACCACGGTGAGTTGGTCTCCATATTGACGGGCAGCTGCTAGTAAGAAATCGACCCCTGGTTTTGTTGAGACGGAGTGAGCCGGTTCTGGGAGATCTACTTCTCCAATTCCGTTTTCTCCGTGAATTTGGGAGTTAACGTCAATTCGTTGGTAATCATGATCCAATGGGTTGTGATGACCAACGAAAACAGGTACTTCTGGGGCACCCACGAGTTCTAAAATTTTGAGCGCATTTTGGGCCGCCCGGTCGGATTCGATGTTACCAAAGGATGACAAGATCCCAATTAATTCGACGTTGGGGTCAGCAACCGCGTAGGCAATGGCCATTGCATCATCAATCCCGGTATCAAGGTCTAAAATCATTTTCTGAACACTCATACGTTAACCTCCGCTAAACATTAGTTATTTACTCCTATAATACTGTAATAAGGTCAGAAAAACAATCAATATTTGGTTAAATGCGAACAAAAAAGCGATTCCCAAATGAAAATCGCTTTTTTAATTGATTTAGTTAAACATGTATTCCCCGATGATTTTGTTAACTTCCGGGTTTTCGTGGAGCATCGAGTGTTGCGCTTGTTGTGGATCCCCGTTATATACGTAGAGCTTATAGCTTTTAACGTGACCCCGAACCAGTTCTTTCATCTTAACCACGTCTCGAACCGGAATCAAACCATCACTCCCCGTGTTGCTGACGTTTCCACAAAAGTTTAAGATCTGCAGGTTTTTGGGTAAGTTTGTGATGTTTGAATCCTTCAGGGGATAAGTGTTGGCCATGGATACAAATTTGACGACTTCAGGTTGATTTGCCGTTTTGCGGTATTTAGTTAGGTAGTCGTAAATAATTTCTCCACCTGACGAGTGACCAATTAAGTTTACCTTTTGAATGCCGTAATTTTTCTTGAGGTAGGCGAGTAGTTGCGGCATGTGGGTTGCTTCAAACCCTGGCTTATTGTTAGTTTGGAAGTTGGCCTGAATGACCGGATTATTCTTGCCGATTTTATTGAATTGTTTAATGGTACTAACTTTTCCGTTGTCTTTGACGTATACTTGGAGTGCTTTAGTAGCAGCCCCGTTGTCGTCCCAAGAAGAGACCATGTAATCAGAGGTAATGTAATTCCCTCCTAACCCAGGAATAAAGACCGTGGCCGTCCGAGATTGCTTTACATGGTAATTCGATGCTTTTTGGGTATTGTACCACCAACCACCGAATCCGGTTGCGACGACTAATAAAAAGATGAAAAAGATAAATGTCTTCTTATATTTCATGTTAAAATTCCTTTGTAAATAAAATTAAGTTAGGACTGATGAGAAATGGCTCACGATCTCTATGATATCACAATTATCGGTGGGGGACCCGTTGGAATGTTTACGGGTTTTTACGCTGGATTGCGGGAAGCCAAGGTACAAATTATTGAAAGTTTAGAGCAACTAGGCGGGCAAGTAACCGCCCAGTATCCGGAAAAGAAAATTCTGGATGTCGCTGGGTTCGCCGGAATTTCGGGGCGCAATTTAATTCATAATTTGGCAGAACAATTAGCGACCCTCCCAGAGGTGGAACAGCGCCTAAACACCAAGGTTACGAACGTCATTCGACATGACGATTACTTTGAAATTGAAACCAACCATGGTACCAGTCGGAGTCGGGCTGTGATTTTAGCAGCCGGAAATGGTTCCTTTAAACCACGTGAACTCCGGGCAGAAAATGCGGAAGCAGAAACCGGAAAGCACCTTTTTTACGGGATTTCTGATTTAAGCCGTTTTGCGGGCAAGGATGTTTTAGTTGCTGGGGGCGGAAACTCCGCCGTTGACATGGCTTTAATGTTAGAACCAGTTGCCCACCAGGTGACCCTGATTCACCGGCGCAACGAGTTTCGGGGATTAGAAAAGATGGTTCACCAGCTGGAAGATTCATCTGTAAAGATTGTGACCCCTTATTTAATTCAAAAGCTAACCGAAACGGGTGACCAGTTGCAGGTCGAAGCCAAACGGATGAAAACCGACGATGATTTCATCACGTTGACTGTGGACGACGTCGTGGTTAACTACGGTTTCATCGCTAACAATAAAGATTTGCAGTCCTGGACCGTTCAACCCGAACTGGAGCACTCGTTGGTTAAGGTCAACAGTGAACTCGAAAGTAGTGTTCCCTTGTTGTTCTGTGTCGGCGATCAAGCCACTTACCTAGGGAAAGACACCTTAATTGCGACTGGCTTTGGGGAAGCTCCGCTCGCTGTCAATACAATTATGAAGCGCTTGTACCCTGACCGGCGGCTACCAATTCACAGTACGTCGTTGAAGCGACCAGAAAAGTGAGGAATCAGATGTTTACCGATAATGACTTTACGGTGTTTGCTACGCCGACGTTAAACGAACGAATGGAACAGATTCGGTCGGTCTTGGATCCCAAGTTTGAAACTGCCGCCCAGGCCTTTTTGCCGATTTTAGCTGAGACGGGGGAAACGTGGTACGGCCACGTGGCCAAACACCGGATGCGGAAAACTAATCCACCCGACAATACCTGGGTGGCCTTTTCGACCAACCAACGCGGGTACAAAATGTTGCCGCACTTTGAACTTGGTTGTTGGGCCGATCAACTCTACCTCTACTTGGCAGTAGAAAGCAACATGAAGCCTCGTCAGACGGCTACGATTGGTCCCAAATTACAGGCCTTGGTTCCACTCGTACAACAGTTACCCACGGATTTCGTGCTCAGTGGCAACCACATGGAAGAACAGACCAAACAGTTAGCTGATTATGATCAGTTAGTGGATCGGTTTCAAGCGATAAAAGCGGCTGAAGTGCTGATTGGAGTTCAGATTCAGCGGGGTGATCCACGGCTGGGGACGCCGGAGTTATTGCCGGATTTAGAACAGGTTCTACGCCAATTATTACCGTTGTACGAACAACTGCGCTAGCGTGTAGTTGGGAATGAGCCGGCATGGCACCATTTAAAGCTAAATGAACAGAAAAATCCTGCTCCCAATTTACTGGGGAGCAGGATTTTTTGATTGGAACTATTTTTCTTGGTTTGAATCTGGGTTTTGAATCTGAATTCGACTGGTGTCACTGCGTGGTTCGTTAACTTCAGGAGCATCGGTCTTGTACAGCTTGGTAGTGTCTTGGTGCCCGTTGGTATCAAAGAGACTCTTCGATTTATCTCCAAGCTCCTTTTCGGTCTTCTTTTCGTGACTGAGACCGTTGGAATAGTTAAATTTCGCAGGATCAACTCTTTTAAATCCTTCTGGATGGTAGAACTGGAGCAGGTTCTGCTGGTTCAGCGTGTCCGAAAGGGAGAGTTCTGTATTGACCTTTTCTTGAATGGCCTGCAGGGTCTTTTTCAGCTTCTTGTCGGGATGAATGACCTTTCCGGTCTTGGTATCGTAAATGGTTCCATCCACAGAAGTGTACTCCGGTGAGACCCAATCCCGATTACGAAAGGCCACAACTTGATCGTGCTTACTCGAGAAGAGGTCCGTTCCAAACTGAATGTACTTCTGGGAGTTAATGCCCAGTAAGTGCATCAGGGTCGGGAGAACGTCAATTTCTCCTCCGTACGTGTGGTTGATGTGCCCGTTGTTAATCGACGGGGAATTAATCATAAATGGGACTCGTTGCAATTGGGCATTATCAAAATTGTTCCACTTCGCTTCACTCTTACCGGTGAGTGGCGCCAGAGTTGGATTTTCGGAGTTTGACAATCCGTAGTGGTCTCCATAAAGAACCACTACCGTATTCTTCGCTAAGCCACTTTTATCGAGGTAGTCGTAGAATTCCTTAACGGACTGATCGAGGTAGTGGGCGGTGACGAAGTAGTTATTAACGGCACTATCATCCGTGTCTGGTGCCTTAATCTTATTATCCTTGGTGTCTTGTTCATCAAGGTCATACGGGAAGTGGTTCGTGACCGTGATGTACTTGGCATAAAACGGTTGTTGGAGGTGTTGCAAGTACTTTACGGAGTCTTTAAACAGGAGCTTATCCTTTAAACCATAACCAGTGGCCTTATCCCCAGTGGTATCGTAATAACTAGCATCAAAGAAGTACTGATAACCCAGGTTTTTGTAGGTATTGTTGCGGTTCCAGAAGCTCGCCACGTTTCCGTGGAAAACGGCAGAACTGTAACCGTCTTGCCCCAGAATGGCAGGGGCACCCTGGAAGGTATTGTCACTACCTAGTTGGGCAAAGAGGGATCCCTGTGGCAAGCCGTAGGTACTGGTTTCTAGCATGTTTTCGGCATCGGATGTCTTACCTTGGCCTACCTGGTGGAAGAAGTTATCAAAGGCGTAAGTATGGTTGCTATTGTAGATTTGATTTAAGAACGGGGTGACTTCTTTCCCGTTGATTTTTTTGTTAATCAAAAATTGTTGGAAACTTTCAAGGTGGATAATGACCACGTTTTTCCCTTTAAGGGTGCCAAACATGTTGGGATTGGGTTCCGCGTAGTGGGCGTCTGTAAAGGCCTTCACGTTGTAAATCTCAGACTTGTTGGCTTGCGACCGCATTTCGTTAGATTGATGGGTTTGAAAGGCATCATAGGCAGTGAAAACATCTAAACCAAGGTATTTAACGAGGTAGTTGCGATCAAAGGACCGCGTCAATAATTGGGGCCGATCCATGTCTGCCAGGGTGATGTTAAAAGTTAAAAAGAGCGCCCCAATGGAAAAGACCGCAAAAGCAAACCGATTGGAGAGGCTGTGCTTGTCGATTTTAATAACGCGGAACAAGAGTAACGTGATGACAATGATGATGTCTAACCAATAAAACACGTCGTGGGGCATTGTCAGGGCTAAGGATGCGCCGCTTAGTCCTTGATCGACCTTGGAATACCCGGTCATAGTAGAAACGGTCATAAAATCGGTGAATTCACGAAAGTAAATGACGTTTAAATACAGGAGGACGGTGTCAATAACGTCCAGGAGTAAAATGGCTGGATAAAAAAGTTTGGCCGGTTTGAAATAAAAGGCTAAACCAAAAATGAGAATGGTAGTGGCAATGGGGTTAATAAACAGCAGCAAAAATTGCAGCGTGCCTTCGGTTCCCAGGGAAAAGTCGGCAAAGTAGGCGTAAATGGTTTTTAGCCAGAATAAACCGAGCAGTAACCCAAAAAAGCCAATTCTTGTATTAACTTTGGCCCAAATCTGTTTAATGATTTTCAAAGGTAAGGTTCCCTTCATCGTAGTTCGTTCGTTGTTAACATGCCTTTAATGATAGCAGACTTTGAAATTAAAAAACACTAAGGAAAGGATAAGAATACCGAAGCATTACGGAGCGTGGTATACTAATTAAATAAGAAAGAGGATGACTAAGAATGGCCAAATTTACATTATACCTGGTACGCCACGGACAAACGTACTACAACGTCTTTAACAAGCTGCAGGGGTGGAGTAACTCTCCGTTGACCCAAAAAGGCATCGATGGCGCCGTGCAAACCGGCAAACGCCTAAAAGACATTAAGTTTAAGGCTGCTTACTGTAGTGATTTAACGCGCGCGCAAAAAACGATGTCGTTAATTTTTGACCAGAACCAAACTTTTAATTCCATTACACCGATCGTTTCACCGTTCTTTCGGGAAGAATTTTACGGCTACTTTGAAGGATTAAATATGGATGAAACTTGGTATCAAGCAGGGGCTCCCCACGGAACGCCAACCTTTGCTGATATCATTGACCAGTATGACATGAATACTGCTAAGGATTTCTTAAAGGAAGCCGATCCGTTTCACATGGCAGAAAATGCAGAGGAATACTGGCACCGGCTCCAACAGGGATTGGATTTAATTACCACTAATCCTAACATTGAGGATGGAGATAGCGTCTTGCTCGTTAGTCATGGCAACACCTTATTAAGTTTGGTTGACCGGTTCTCAACTCCAGGTCAATTTGATTTACGGACGAGACCTGCTAACGGGAGCATTACAAAAATGGCCGTGGATGGCCAACAACTGACTGTAACTGACTATAACAAGTAGGGAGGACTGAGGTTGGTAGCTAAGATAGATCATGCCGCTTTTTATAAATCATGTAATGAAGATAACTACATTTTTCGAATTGGTGAAGTTAGTAAGATGACAAATGTTTCCCCCCGTCAATTACGGTATTGGGAACAAAAGGGTTACATTCATAGTGAACGAAACGAAAAGATGGCATCTCGAGTTTTTAACCATGAAAACTTCATGATGGTGAAACTAATTAAGTTTTATCTCGACCAGGAACATTCGCTGAGTACGGCGTTTGAACAGGCGCAGCATCACATGCAAATTGTGCGTTCGACCTATGCCTTCATTTTAAAGATGCACCATGGTTTGGTCCAAAAAGATGGGCACCAGATGATTGACATGGGGTACTTCAATCAAGAACACACCAAACGGCTCTATGGCTATTTGGATGAAAACCAAGAAATCGTCTACCAGGTTGATGACGTTTCCACAGAGCAAAAACCAGTTGAATAAGGGTTAAAGGATGACTAGCTAGTCATCTTTTTTTTAAAAGTGAAATTTGGCAAACAAAAAAAGGAACAGTCATTTGGACTGTTCCTTTTAATTATGAGCGGTCAAGGACTTGAACCCCAATCTCACGGACAAAGAGCCCGTTGCTCTAACAGTTGAGCTAACCGCTCGTTTCATTACTTGTTAAGTATAGCATAGGAATGATAATTTTGCCAACCAATTTTTCTTTTTTCCTTTGGCAGTCGCTGGGCTCTTTAAAAAATGATTGACAGGGGGTGCAAATGGTGGTTTAATCAAGGATATCAAAACGGAAAGGAAATAGGATAATGAACAAGATGATGCAAAAATTGATGTCCTCCTCTAACTCTACTTGGATTGCGTGACTCTAAGTAAGGTTAGTTTGCGATGCCTAGTTAGATGTTCACGAAACTACTAACTAGGCCATCAGTTGTTCGATTCCTTCCGACGACTTGTAAAAGAAAGGTCCTGGTTAGTAACTTACTGACTAGGACCTTTTTATTATTGATTTGTAATTTAAAACGACAAAGGAGAGCGTAACGATGGCAGAACAAAAATTAAAGCGCAGCATCGGACCCTTTACCGCATTAGCAATGGTAATGGGAACCGTAATTGGGGGCGGGGTCTTCTTCAAGATTGCAAGTGTCACGGCCGCTACTCATTCAGTTAGTCTGACTCTGTTAGCCTGGGTCGGGGCCGGGGTTCTAACCATTTGTGGAGGACTAACGGTGGCCGAGCTGGGAGCAGCAATCCCAGAAACCGGTGGAAGCGTGCAGTACATGCGGCATACCTATGGTCCCTTGAGTGGATTCTTACTGGGTTGGTCAGAAATGTTGATTTATGTACCAGCCAACATGGCTGCCTTAGCGATTATTTTTGCCACCCAGGTGGTCATTCTCTTGCACTTGGCGACCTCGTTAGTTGTTCCCATTGCAATTGCCGTGGTCATTATTATCACGGGGTTAAACTTGTTGGGATCGAAGGTCGGGGGAACGGTGCAATCGTTAACCTTGATTTTTAAGCTAATTCCGGTGTTTTTAATCGTAATCGTGGGTTTATTCCTACCAGGACACGTAGATGTGACGTTCTTCCCGATGACACCAACTGATCATTCCAATGTAATTACGGCCTTCTCGGGTGGTTTGTTAGCTACCATGTTTGCTTACGAAGGCTGGATTAACGTAGGTGACATTGCCGGTGAGATGAAGAATCCAAAACGAGATATCCCTAAGGCCGTGGTGTTAGGCTTAACCTTTATCATGATTATTTACGTTTTGGTTAACTGGGTCTTCTTGAAAAACATGCCAGTCAGCCAAATTGCCGGAAATCCAAATACGGCCGCTGAAGTAGCGGGGAAACTGTTTGGCAACCTTGGGGGTAAACTAGTAACAATTGGAATTTTGGTTTCGGTGTTTGGAACCATTAACGGGTACACAATGACCGGATCGCGGATTCCATACGCATTGGCAAAACAGGATTTATTGCCATTTAGTGATCTTTTTCAACGCTTAAACCGGGCAGCCGCACCATTTGTGGCCAGTCTATTTATCTTGGTGATTGCTATCATTATGATTTGTCTGGGAAGTTTTGACCTGTTGACGGACATGCTGGTGTTTGTAATGTGGTTATTTAACTGCTTATTGTTCTTAGCGGTTTTCATCTTGAGAAAAAAGGAACCCCACTTGGAACGACCATACCAAGTACTGTGGTATCCGGTGGTTCCCACAGTTGCCATCTTGGGGGGACTTTTCATCATTGTGACGACCTTAATCAATCAAACTGGACTGGCCATGGCAGGACTGGGAATTACCCTGGTGGGAGTTCCAGTTTACTACCTGCACAAACGTACACGTAACCACCAACCAACTAATTAGAAAAATAAAAAATCCCCCGTTTCTAAAAAATCCCCCGTTTCAATGAAGAAACGGGAGATTTTTTAGTTGGTTGGGATTAACGGTTAAAGAAGTCACTAAACCGCATGATTAGTAAGACGATGACCACCAAAATTGCTGTGATGAGAATCGTAATTTGCCAGGCAAACGGATGATCCATAAACGGCAGCTTCACGTTTTCACCATAAAAACCGAACACAATGTTTGGTACGGTCAGGACAATTGAAAAGACCGTTAAAAATTTCATGGTCGAGTTTAGGTTACTATCTAATAAGTTAGAATAAGCCCCTGCTACCTGCTGAGCAGCTTGGTTAGCCATCTGAGCCATGGAAAGTCCTTGTTGAATTTCGACGATGACATCGTCCAGGGCATCATTATCATTGTCAGAAAGGGTTTTTCCCAGTTTCCGTTTAAACATGGTTAACATATCGTTGTTAGCCGATAGGGAAGTTAGGAAGTACACCAAATCCGTCTGGAGATTCAACAGTTGGTTGATGGCAGCTTTATTAGTTCGACCCCGTAAATTTCGCTGAATGCTGGTACGAATACTGTTAATGTGATTAATGTAATCGAAGTATTGGATGGCGAGTTGATACATCGTCTTTAAAACAATGTCTAAGGGAGTGGCATTGTCCCGTTGTAATTGAGGTAATTTATCGACGATGGAGCGAATTAGCGGATTCACGAAATTAGTTTGATTAGCTGTAAACGTAAACAGGGTGTTTCCGTGGATAATTAAGCCAATTGGTTCGGCGGCAATATCCCCGTTAAATCGAGTCGGTTCAGCCACGTCAAAGATAATTAATAGGATTTGTTCATCGTCATAGTATTCCAACCGAGGACGTTCGTGGTGGTCAAGTGCGTAGTAGAGCATCTCAGTCGTGAGATGGTACTCTTGCTTGAGGGTCTTTTTTTCGACGGGGAGACAATCAGTGACTTGTACCCATTCAATGTTTTGATTAATTTTGTCAGTTTTAATCATGTGATTGCCTCCTTTTTATGCATTAGTTTCCATTATAAGCGATTTTTAAGCAAAAGTTTACCATCTAGCCCGATTTTCTTCGGTTTCTGAAGTTAACTAGCATTAAAAATTAAATTCAATAGGGTATAATGAATGTTACAAAGGAGTGCAAAAGAAAATGAAACAAAAACCAGAAAAATCAGAACGAAGCAGTTTGTGGTATCCGCTGATTGCTTTTTTAATTGTCGCGGGAGCGTGCTTGGCACTCTATGGAACCTATAAGGTGCGCCAACACATTAATTATCAACGAATGATTGCTGCGCAAAAGAAGTATGACGAGGAGAACAATCCGGTTCTAAAGCACGAACGAAAGTTCATCAAACAGGTTGCAAACCCATCCGTGAAACTTTACCGGCAGGATCACAAAGTGCTACCAAGTATCGTCATTGCCCAGGCCATTTTGGAATCGAACTGGGGGAAATCGAAACTGTATACGGAAGCGAATAATCCGTTTGGAATTAAGGGTACTTATAACGGAGACTACATTATGTACGAAACGGGTGAATACATTAATCACAAACACATTACCGAAAAGGCCCAGTTCCGTAAGTATCCAGATTTGCAGTCAGCAATTGAAGACCACAACGAAGCATTATACGAGAAGTTTTTAAAGCGTGATGACAAAATTACGGATTATCGTGAAGAAGCGAAGTTACTACAGAAAAACACCTATGCGACCGATCCAGATTATGCTAATAAGTTAATTCGGGTAATCAAAGCGCATAACTTGCAAAAGTATGATCAAGAAGCAATGAAATAATTATCACTAAATTTAATTACAAAGGAGATTTTAAGTGCTGGCACTACTAGAAAAGCTGTATGGTCCGTTTTTTGATTTACATAATTGGGAGACGGTCTTAACGTCTGGAAATGATTGGTTAATTATCTTTTCCCTCGTGGTTTTGGAATGTGTGATGTCGGTTGATAATGCAATTGTGTTGGCCACCCAAACTCAGGTGTTGCCAACGAAGAAATTGCAGGAAGAATCCCTGTTTTACGGTCTATGGGGTGCCTATATTTTCCGGTTCCTCGTCATTGGAGCTGGGGTATACCTGATTCACTTTTGGGAAATTAAAGTGGTCGGAGCCATTTATTTAATTTATTTGGCGGTTAAGTATTTCTTTCCGCGCCAATCTAAGCCAAACACCCCCCGTAAAATTAAGGCGTTTGGGGATCCGCACAGTCGTAAGTTTTTTTGGTGGGTTGTTATCCAAATCGAGTTCATGGACATTCTCTTCTCCATCGATTCAGTGCTAGCCTCGCTAGCGGTTTCTAGCAATCCGGTGGTGGTTTTAATCGGAGGAATGGTCGGAATTTTAGCGATGCGTGGGATTGCCGAAGTAATTATGAAGATTATGAAACGGATTCCAGAGCTAAAAACAATGGCGTACGTGCTGGTCTTTGTGATTGGAGTGAAATTGTTACTTTCAATTCCGGCAATTGACATCGAGATTCCAGCAACCTGGTTTGGTCTCTTTGTAATTGCCGCCATTGCGGTTACTTTTGTGATTCATTTTATTCGACAAAGGAGAAATTCAGATGGCAGTGGAACTCAATCAAGCTAATTTTAAGGCTGAAGTTCAGGGCCCAATGACGTTGGTTGATTTTTGGGCACCTTGGTGTGGTCCATGTAAAACGATGGAACCCATCTTGAACCAATTAGAACAAGACTTTTCCGGGCAAGTTAAGTTTGCCAAGTTAAACGTAGATCATAACCAGGACCTTGCCGAACGATATCATGTCCTTGGTTTACCCAGTTACGTTCTTTTTGTGAACGGAACCGGGATTGAAAAGGTTACGGGAATCTATTCGAAAGAGAAATTAGCCCACTATTTGAAACGAAAGTTGGCTGAACAGTAAAGTAGGAGATGACAATGCAAACAAATCAGCAACCACGGCCGCGTCTCTTGGAGGCCGTTTTTATTTTAATCGGAATGCTCATCGTTATGGGAGTGGGAATCATTGGGTTTCATTTAACTCCAGTTGTACCGATTCTGACCGTTATTTTTGGATTGATGCTGTGGGGGAAAACGCGCGGTTGGTCTTGGGACGAGATCCAGGATGGAATCGTCGTTGGGGTTCGCAATGGAATCATTCCTCTGTTTATCTTCCTTTTAATTGGAAGTTTAATCGGAGTATGGATCATGGCGGGCGTGATTCCTACCCTCATGGTTTATGGCTTTCACATTCTCAGCGTGCGCTGGTTCTTACCATCAGTATTTTTGATGTGTGCCTTTGTGGGGTGCTTCATCGGGAGTGCATTTACCATTATTTCTACGGTGGGGATTGCTTCGATGGGAATTGGCGTGACGATGGGCTTAGATCCAGCCATGATTGCGGGAGCAGTTGTTTCAGGAGCGGTTTTTAGTGATAAAATGTCACCTTTATCTGCGACCACTAACTTAGCTTCAGCAATTGCTGGCGATGACCTGTACAATCACATTAAAAACATGTTGTGGTCGACCATTCCCGCCTTTGTTTTATCGCTTTTGTTATTTACCGTTTTTGGAAATCATCATCAGGCGGCTAGTTTGACAAAAATTACGCAAACGACTCACATTTTGACGAGTAATTTTCCGGTATCTGCATGGATGTTGCTACCAGTGGGACTGTTACTAGTGTGTGCCTGGACTAAGATTCCGACCATTCCGACGTTGTTCATTAACATTACTGTAACCATTCTGATGACGCTCTTAAATCCGCACCAACACTACTCGTTGGCTAAAATTGCGAACGTGATGGAAAACGGATTTACAATTAAAACTTCTAGTGCAGAAGTTAATCAGATTTTAAACCGGGGTGGGATCAGTTCCATGACCGGAACAATGACGTTGATTATCCTCGCGTTAGCCCTGGGCGGACTGTTAATCAAACTTGGAATTATCGATGTGGTGATGACACGCTTCTCTGCCCACATTCGATCAAATGGAATGCTGGTATTAAGTACGGTTTTAGCTGCGATTGGGGTCAATCTCTTTATCGGGGAGCAATACCTATCGGTGGTTTTACCTGGGACGGCCTTTAAAGCAGACTTTCAAAAGGCTCACCTAGCTCCTGAAGCCCTTGGTCGGGCCTTAGAGGATGGGGGAGCAGTAATTAACTACTTAGTTCCGTGGGGTGTAGCTGGCGTTTTTGTGGCCAACACGTTAAACGTTCCGACTTTAAGTTACCTCCCGTTTGTCTTCTTCAGTTTACTGTGCCCGGTTTTTTCAATTCTCAGTGGCTTTACTGGCATCGGGCTCAAACGTGCAACTGCTTAGATCTTGTTAATAATATAGTAGAAACACCTCTGTTTAAGGGGTGTTTTTTCTTTAATTAAGCAGGAGTGAAATGGTTTAAATGGGCAAAAATAGCGAGAAAAAACAGGAAAAACCCACGCTTTTTCAAATTAATTAAAAAAATTTTGAGTTTTTGTAAAGTAAGTTGACACTATTTTTGTAAAGATTGACATATTTATATCCCGGTCTAAAGGCTTTGACTAGGAAATTGAGAAAGTTAAGTAACAAAATATGTCTGAAATGTTGCAATGTTACGAAACGGTCGTTTTAAGTAATGCTTCTGTAATCTCTACGTAACATTTCCCCTATAGTATAGCTATTGTTGATTGAGGCGAGCGAGTCATCAATCAGAAATTCTAGTTACATTACATCTAATTGCATTTTCTATTTATTAAGGAGAGGTTTTATTTTATGAAGTTAAAAGGTCTTAAGTCCATCGCCGCAGTTGCAGCCGTATCAGCCGGAGTTTTATTAGCTGGTGCTGCACAAGCTGACGCTTCCACTAAGATCACTGTTCAATCTGGTGATACGCTTTCAGAATTAGCTCAAACTTACGGAGTTTCAGTTGACAGCTTACAAAAAGCTAACAACATTAAAGATATTAACAAGATCTACGTTGGTGAAGTTTTCGTAGTTGGTGATAACGGAAACGTTAAGGTTACTAGCGCAACGAGTCAAGCTGCTAAGGAAGCTGCTCCAGCTCAACCAGTTGCTGCTCAAGCTAACGATAACGAACAATCTGCTGCTAAGCCTGCTGCCCAAGCTAGCCAACCAGCCGCTCAACCGCAAGCTGCTACTCAAACTCAAGCACCAGCTGCTCAAGCAACTCCAGCAGCAACTCAAACGCAACAAACGAGCCAAGCCGCTGCACAACCAGCTGCTCAAACTACCCAAGCTCAAGCACCTGCTGCTAGCCAAGCAACTAGTTCTGCCGCAACTGAAAACGATGGTTCTTTAGACTCAATCGCTGCAGTTGAATCAGGTGGTTCATACTCAGCTCGTAATGGTCAATACATTGGTAAGTACCAATTATCATCTTCATACTTGAACGGTGATTACTCTCCAGCTAACCAAGAACGGGTTGCTCGTCAATACGCTGTTAGCCGTTACGGTTCAGTTGCCAATGCCGTTGCATTCCGGAACGCTCACAACTACTGGTAAAAAGTAGTTTCAAAGCAAACTTCATTTTAAAGTGAATTTAATCCCCATCGTCTAGGGTTTTATCCCTAGGCGGTGGGGTTTTTTGTTGTTATTAATTAGAGACGTTTACATTCATTTGTGAAAGACTTATCATAAAAGCAGATTATTGACGATTTGATTAGGAGTAATTCCCCGCTAAAGTGAGGTAAATCACAATGAAAAAATACATTATGGGAATCGATATTGGGACCTCAAGCACCAAGGGGCTTTTGATTAGCACCACTGGTGAGATTGTCCGGCAAGCTAAAAGTTCGTATGAGATTGCTACTCCTCATGCCGGATGGGCCGAGGCTTCTGCCACTGACTGGTTAGCGGCCGTGACCTCTGTAATTAAGGAATTGAGTCAGTCACTACTCCCTGAGCAACTAGTTGCGATTGGATTAGACGGTTTATATGGAGGCTCGGGAGTTCCAGTTGATCAAGAAAATCATGTTTTAGGGCCAGCGTTAATTTGGATGGATCGGCGGGCAACTGCTCAGGTAAAAGAGGTCCAGTCCAAGGTGAGCGCTGCGGAATTAATGCAGGTTACGGGGAACCTTGCTGATCCATACTATGGCTACTTGAAACTGATGTGGTTGAAGGAAAATGAGCCGGATTTGTACGCGCAAACAGCACGATTTTTACCCCCGGAATCATACGTGATTAAAGAATTAACGGGCTCAGAAAGCATTAATTACTCTGCAGCTGGTAATTTAGCTGGGGTTTTTGACATTCGAACTAAGCGTTGGGCACCAGAATTAGCGGCTAAGTTTGGCATTGATCTTACCAAACTACCACAACGTTTCGTTGACAGTACCACGGTGGCTGGGCTGGTTACTTCAGATTGGGCTCAGCGACTAGGAATTCCTGCTAATTTACCCATCTTTAATACCGGAGTTGATGTCGGTCCGGCCACGGTTGGAACTGGGGTGTTTGAAACTGGAAATGTAACGGCTGCAATTGGGACCTCGATGAACGCAGCCTTAGTGACGCAGCAGCCCTTGTTAGACCGGAATTTAATTATCTGGCCATATGCTTATCAGCCCCACCGATATTATTACAACTTTGCGGGCGCTAACACGGCCGGAGCTATCGTGGCCTGGTTCACGCAGGAATTTGCTCAGAATGATGCGCAGCAGTTAGATCAACTTAGTCAAGCTGTTCCAGCGGGTAGCAATGGAATTACGGTTTTACCGTTCTTCATGGGAGAAAGAAGTCCGCTATGGGATTCAAACGTCCGGGGAACCATTCTGGGACTGTCTTTAAACACCTCAAAGCGAGACTTATATAATGCGTTTCAAGAAGCAATTGCTTTTTCGGTTCGCCAAAGTATTGAGCAGTTTGGTGACCAGGTTGGAACTGAAATTACCGTGGTTGGGGGAGTCAGTAACTCAGCTAAGATGCTCCATTTAATTGCTGATGTGACCGGTAAGGTGGTTAAAAGCACCCATTCAGGCGGAGAAGCGGATTTAGGGAGTGCGATTTTAGCGGGAATTGGTGCTGGAGTCTTAGATCCCCAAACTGCCAAAACGTGGATTAAAATCGATGAAACGGTGCTGCCTAATGCGGAGCGTCACCAGCAGTATCATTATTATTACAAAAAATATCGGGATGCCTATTGATTTGTAAAACCGTACTACGAGCGGTTTGGTCAGCAAGATTAATTATTTTTTGTAATCAAAAAGCAGCTTTTACTTACCAATCTAGCTAAGTAAAAGCTGCTTTTAATTTTTTGTAGTTGTTATTTAACTCGGGCTAAGAAGTGCTTTTTCTTTCCCCGTCTGACAATCACGTATTGTCCGTCAAAATGAGCAACGGGATCAATCGTAGCGTCCACATCCGTAACCTTAGTACCGTTGATGGTAATGGCTCCGTTTTGGACGTCTTCTCGCGCCTGACGCTTAGAACTATCCACGTTCATTTCAATTAAGAGGTCAACGACGTTCACCGGTGTAGCATTAATTTCCGTGGTCGGCACGTTGTTAAAGGCTTGACTAACTTCTTCAGTGCTTAATTCTTGCACGTTCCCCGTGAAGAGCAGCTTGGCAATTCGTTCTGCATTTTCGACGGCTGCTGGTCCGTGGACAAACTTCGTGACTTCTTCGGCTAACCGACGTTGAGCGGCCCGTTTCCATGGTTCTTTTTCAACCGCTGCAGCCAGTTTTTCAATTTCTTCCTGATCGAGGAATGTGAAGTACTTCAAGTATTTAATCACATCGCGGTCATCTTGATTGAACCAGAATTGGTAGAATTCGTAGGGAGAAGTTTTCTTTGGATCGAGCCAGACAGCCCCACCAGCGGTCTTACCAAACTTAGTTCCGTCTGATTTGAGCATTAATGGAATCGTGAGCCCGTAAACTTTGGTATCTAAACCACGGAGTTTATGAATCAGGTCAATCCCGGCAGTGATGTTTCCCCACTGGTCTGCACCACCGATTTCTAGTTGGACGTCGTATTGATCATGCAAGTGGAGGAAATCGTAAGCCTGGAGGATTTGGTACGTAAATTCGGTAAAGGAAATTCCTTGGGATAAGCGACTAGCGACAACTTCCTTGTTTAACATGGTGTTAACGTTAAACAACTTTCCGTAGTCCCGCAAAAAGTCGAGCAGGGTCATGTCCTTCGTCCAGTCGTAGTTGTTCACAATGTGGGTGTTGGAGTTATCACCAAACAGTTTTTTCATCTGGGCGGTTAATGCTTCGACGTTTTTTTGGACCTGTTGTTTGGTTTGTAATTGGCGTTCCGTTTTACGACCACTGGGGTCTCCAATTGAACCAGTCGCCCCTCCAATTACGATGTAAGGGTGATGGCCCGCCCGCGCAAATCGTTCCATGATCATAAAGGGAATTAAGTGACCAATGTGCATACTATCTCCTGTGGGATCAACTCCACAGTAGAGGGCAATCGGATGTTCGTTAATTGTTTCGGCTAAGCCTTCGACATCGGTTTGTTGATTAATGGCACCACGCCATTGTAAATCTTCAAGAATATTCATAAAGACCTCCTGGTTAATTGGGTTGTGGTTCTAGGTAAAGGGCGCGTAACTGTTCTCGTTTGGCGGAATCCATTCCGATTTCGTCGGTGAGAAAGTGGTCTAAGTTTCCGTATTGGTCGTTAATGGTGGTTAACGCGGCATCTAAAAAGTCCATGTTAACCGTATAAAGGGCGCGCAGACTGTTGATGGCGGTTTCAGAAAAGTCCCGGTTGCGGGCTTCGTCCATTTTTTGGTCGACGAGTGGTTTTACCACCTGATTGGTGAGGATGTAATCCTGTTTAATCGTGTCTAAGTCAACCCCTAATGCGTAAAGAAGAAAGACGGCTGCCATGCCAGTGCGATCCTTTCCGGCGGTACAGTGAAATAGAATCGCACCGTCCTCTTGACCGTTATTCAGTAAAGTTTGAAAGAAACGATGATAGGCTTGGTGGCATCCATCGTTTTGGACCATTCGTTTGTAGACCGCCACCATGTGGTCGTGACCATAGGTGGGATTTTCTTCTAACATTTGTCGAAATTCTTCTGGATCCTGAGAGTTATCGGTGCGGTCTTCGTCAAATACCGGATTAAACACATATTCAATGTGGTCATCGGCAAGGGCATCGGGGACGTCAGTTCGTTCTTGACCAGAACGAAGGTCAATGTCATAGCGGACGCCATAGGATTTTAAAAAGGCTAAGTCGGTGGCATTCAGCATGCCTAAGCTACCAGACCGAAGGAGTTTGTGCCATTTAATGGTGCGTCCATCGGTGGTTTGATATCCGCCTAACTCGCGCAGATTTTCTGTCGAATTAAGGTTAATGATGCGTTCGTTTTTCATCTGGTTCACGTCCTTTGCTCGATTGTCATAGCTTCATTATAGCACTGCTCGATTCTGGAATTGAAGCATAATAATAGTTTACAAACGTCTCTAATTGCACTACGCTTAAGGTAATGAACTAACGAAGGGGTATGACACTAATGGAAATGACAGAACGCCAATTAATCCAAGAAATTTTAAATACGGTTGATGTAATCTATGACTTTGAAAATGTGGACGAAGACACCAAGGAATACACGTTATTAATTAAACGGCAAACGGGAGACGTGCGGGACTTGAACGTCATTAATGATGAGATGAAGCGCTATTTTAATGAAGCAAACTTCGACTACCAAGAAGAAGTGGAACCAGCTGAAGTTGATTGTGACATTCGGGTGCAAATTAAACGGTAAAGCCCAAGAGAGTGGGAGGGATTCCAGTCTCTTTTTTTACGCCCTTTATGGCGATGGAGATTAGCTGATTCAAACTAATCGCCTAAAAAGAATGGTTCGGATGACCATGACTGGGAGCGGATTCAGTAGCAGGACTTATTTTAACCTTGGGCGAACGATGTGATTGTTAAACTTAAAATTTTCCCGAAAAAACTTTGTGAAATCGTTTTCATTTCTCGCTAATTGCGTTATACTTAAGAATGTTAAAGGGAATCGAAAAATGATTCATTGGAGGATATTAATATGAGTGCATTAGCTTTATTAATCGGGATCATTCCCGTGATTGGGTGGGGATTCTTCCCCACGGTTTCTTCTAAAATTGGTGGTAAACCAGCCAACCAAATTTTAGGGGCAACCATTGGAGCCTTAATCGTGGCCTTTGTAGTTTTCTTGGTTACTGGTTGTGGCTTCCCAATGGGTTGGAACTTAGTCTTTGGAATCCTATCTGGTTGTGGATGGGGCTTTGGTCAAATCATGGCCTTCAAGGGGTATACGTTGATTGGATCTTCCCGGGTAATGCCAATTACCACGGCCTTTCAGTTGATTGTAACGGCTCTCTGGGGTGCCTTTGCTTTGAGTAGTTGGCCAGGTGCAATGAACAAGGTCATCGGAATGATCGCATTGGTTGTAATCATTATCGGGGCTACGTTAACCACTTGGAACGAAAACAAGGAAAACACAAATGTTGCTGCGTTACGAAAAGCGGTAATTTACCAATTAATCGGGGTTATTGGTTACTGGCTGTACTCAGCTGCCCCACAATTAGAAAACTTGAAGTGGGCCGAAGGATTCATTCCACGGACTGCTCCAATGAGTGGATTACAAGCTTTCTTGCCCCAAACGATTGGGATGGTTTTAGTGGCTGTAATTTACTGCTTGACCCAAGTTAACAAAGAAAACGTCTTCAAAGAAGCAACTTCCTACAAACAAATTATTGCCGGATTCTTCTTTGGTGTCGCTGCCTTAGCTTACCTGGTTGCTGCTCAGCCAGTTGAAAAGGGCGGCTTAGGTTTATCAACGGCCTTCGTTGTTTCCCAAGTTAGTGTAGTAATTGCAACGTTAACGGGAATCTACATGTTAGGTCAAAAGAAGACCCACAAAGAAATGGTTGCTACTTTAATCGGATTAGCTCTGATTATTGTTGCCGCAGCTGTAACGGCCTTCTTAAACTAATTACGTTAAATAAAAATCCTTGCACCAGCAGTGTGCAAGGATTTTTTTGTTGGGATAAAAAAGTGCTTACGAAGCAGGTCCGCTTTGTGCTAAAGTAACCAACAGTGATTAAAAAGGAGGAGCAACATGCCTAAAAATTGGAAAGAAGAATTGTTTTTTACCGGAATGATGGCCGGGTTAATGGTCCTTGGAATGACCACGTATAACATTGTGAAGACGGATGGTTGGTCTGTACACGTCTTTAGGGAGGTAATTGCCGGTTATCCGTTGGGATTACTGGTAGCAGTGTTGTTAGACCTTTTATTAGTGGGTCCGCTCGTGAAAACGGTGGTTTTTAAGTTTATCATTACTGACCCAGCTCATACTAATCCTGCTCGGATTGGAGTCACCATTTCCGTCCTAATGGTGCTGGGAATGGTGACTTGCATGTCCCTGTTTGGTTTAATTATGAGCGCGGGAACGCCTACAAACTGGGGGATTGCTTACCTTTCGACCTGGATTTTAAACTTAATTGTAGCGTTACCGTTGCAATTATTGGTGGTCGGACCGGTATCCCGGATGGGATTACGCAAGTTACAGCAACAAACAGCTTAATTAAAAAAGCACCCTCAATTTGTATGGAGCAAACTGAGGGTGCTTTTGGTTAGCGATAATAACGATGCTGCTTCAACAACTGGGCGGAGCGTTCATCATACGGCTCGTAACCGATGCTTTGGGAGTGGCGGAAGTACATCAAATTATAAATGCCACACCACAAGAAGTTAAACAAGATTCCAAGCTGGTAAGAAGCAGTTGCTAAATCACTGCCAGTCAAAAAACTGTACAGCATCGTTAACCCAGCTTCAATCCCTAACATACAGAAGATGTTGTACCAGTCGCCCCGGAACCAAGCGGGCAGGATGCCAAAGAAAAGGGCTGTAAACGAAAGTCCAACTTTGTTAATCCTCACCCGCCCGTCCTTGCGATAGACGACGGCATAGTTATCGGGGAGCATGGTAATCAGTTGTTTTAATTGGGCATCATCATCGTCATTAAAGTTGAACTGGTTCATAAACATTCTCCTTTACTTCAAGGTTAATTTCACCACGATTTCCACGTGGGGAGTTTGGGGGAGCATGTCGACCGGTTGTAAATAGTCGACCTTGTATTCCCTCGTTAGTTGCACAAAATCCTGAGCCAACGTCGATTGGTTACAGGAAACATAAACAAATTTGCGCGGTCGGGTAGCTAAGATGGTATCAATTAGTTTTTGGTCTAATCCCACTCGCGGTGGATCAACTACGAGCGCGTCTGGATACCAGCCACCGGCTTCCCATTCTGGTAATAATTCTTCGGCTTTCCCGGTAAAGTAGTGAGCGTTATCAATCTGGTTGGTAAGCGCATTTTGATTGGCATCTTCCACCGCTTCAGGAATGGTTTCCATTCCTCGGACTTCCGCAACCTGCTTGGCTAAGGTTAATCCGATTGTTCCGACTCCGGCGTAGGCATCGACTAAGCGATCAGTGGGGGCTAACTCGAGGGCTTGCCCAGCTAACTGATACAGTTTAGGGGTCATAATTGAATTTAACTGAAGAAAGGCGCGAGCCGATAAGGCAAAGGAGCGACCATTGATTTTTTCGGTAATCGAAGGACTGCCAGCTAAGCGGGTGGTTTGCTCACCCCAAATTAAGGGTGAAGTTCCCGGATTGACGTTATGCATTACGGAGGTTACTTCTGGTAATTCCTCTGCGATGCGCCAAATTAGCTGGTGTTGCTTCAGCAACTTATTGGAGTGGGTAATGAAGACCAGTTGAACCTGGTCAGTGTTGTGAGCAGCCCGTACCACGATTGTCTTAAGGATTCCGGTGTTACTTTCTTCATCATAGGTTGGAATTCCTAGTTCTTGTACCATCTGGACGACGGCGCGCATGACCTTCATTGTGACCGGATCCTGCACGGCACAAGTTTCCATATCCACGACGTCGTGAGTTCCCTGCTTGTACAGCCCGGCAATGACTTTTCCAGCTGGCGTGGTGCGAATCTGGAACTGCGCCTTGTTCCGGTATTCGTATGGATCCTGCATGCCAATTACAGGGCGAACGTCGTATTTTTCAAAGCCCCGCGGATGGTACCGGCTGAGGGCTTGTTTAACCAAATCTCGCTTGAACTTCAGCTGGTGGGGATAGTCGAGGATTTCCAATTCTAACCCGCCGACGGTTTCGGCATAGGCGTCACGGGGGACGATCCGAAACGGACTCTTTTTGTCAATTTGCTGGATGGTTCCGCGTAAATAACGTGGTTTGATTTCGCTAATGTCTGCTTGCACTACTTCGTTTGGAAGGGCACCTGGAATAAAGATTAATTTGCGGCGGTAGTAACCGACTCCTTCTCCGTTGATGCCCAACCGCTTAATCGTCACAGTTACTCGTTGGTGCAACTGAACGTGGACGTCATTTTGGTGGTTAGCAGAATGATTTCGTTGTTTTTTCATTTTTTCTCCTTATGGAACTAATCTGTGTTATTATATCATTTCTCGGCAAATTACCGCAGGGCTTGGCTTCTGTTGGAGGTTGCAGAATAATCAGCGTATAATTAAGAAAGATTTAAGAAAAGAGGAGATTACCATGCATCAGTTAGAAACACAGGCATTGTGCTATACGATTGATGATCGTAACATCATTCAAAACATTGATTGGTCGATTGACGCTGGAGCAGTAGTCACGATTACGGGTCCTTCCGGCAGTGGGAAGTCAACCTTTGTCAAGCTGTTAGCTTCTTTGTTAAATCCGACCAGTGGCACCATTACGTTTGAAGGGCAACTCCTGCGGGAACTTGATCCGATTAATTACCGGCGGGAAGTGTCTTATGCGGTGCAACAACCAACCTTGTTTGGGGACACCGTACGCGAGAATCTCGAATTTCCGTACCAAATTCGGAAGCAGGCGTTTGATGAACAGCACGCCATTCAAGCGTTACAGACGGTTGACTTGGGGAAAGCTGATTTAGATCGACAGGTAACGGGGCTCTCTGGGGGAGAAAGACAACGGATTGCTTTGCTACGGAATGTGCTGTTTCCCCCTAAGGTTCTGATTACCGATGAGGTTACAACCGGACTGGATAGCGACAGTAAAAACAGTGTTCATAAAATGTTAGATTATTTTAACCAAAAGTATCAAATGACGGTCATCATGATTACCCACGATGACGAAGAAATTCAGGCAGCCCAACATCTCTATGAGATTAAGGCCGGCCAGATGCAGGAGGTCACGAATCATGAATAATCTGATTGTTTCAAATACAGCGCTTGCTTTGACGGCGGTGTTTGTCGTTTTTGCCATGTGGATTGGTTATCGTGAACAACTGGGAATCACGAAGGATTTAATCGTAGCGACGATTCGGTGTGTGATCCAGCTGTTCGTAGTTGGGTACGTGTTAAAGTATGTTTTCCAGGTCAATAACTGGTTACTGACGCTGGTATTGATTCTCATCATCATTTTCAACGGAGCTTATAATGCTAAGGGACGGAGTGGTGGACTTAAAAATGCCTTCTGGATCTCATTAACGGCGATCGCAACTAGTACGCTAGTGATTCTTCTCGTCCTCGTTCTCGACGGCGCCTTGAAGTTTATCCCATCGCAAATTATCCCGGTTTCGGGAATGATCGTTAGTAATTCGATGGTCTCCATGGGACTATGCTTTCGAACGATGAATTCGATGTTTAAAGACCGGCGTTCCCAGGTAATGGAAATGCTTGCTTTAGGAGCAACACCGATGGTGGCTAGTAAAGGAATCATCCAGGACGCCATTAAGACGGGACTGCAACCGACGATTGATAGTGCTAAAACGGTTGGTTTAGTGGCTCTGCCGGGGATGATGTCTGGGATGATCTTTGCCGGAGCGGATCCCGTGTTGGCTATCAAATATCAGATCATGGTGACGTTCATGTTGTTAGGAATCACCTCGATCAGCTCAATCATTGGTTGTTACCTGGGTTACAAGAGTTTCTTTAACCAACGGGATCAATTAGTTCGTTAATAAAGAAGGAGTAACTCTCTATGGAGTTACTCCTTTTTGTTAGTGGGGTGATCTGCTCGGTAGAGGTAAATCCCTAAAATTAAGATGATGATAAGGGACAGCACGATAAAGCGAATCAGACGGGAAAAGACCACGGGCGTCGTGGTCGTGGGGCTGATGATGGGGAATAAAATCAGCGGATAGAACAGGGCTAGCCACAGCATGATGGTTAGAATAATCGTAGCCCACGTAGGCAGACGTAAAAAGAATTTCATCATGACGGGGCGGGTTACTAACCAGCCAAAGATCCAGATGTAAGCCACGGCTAACAGGAGACTACCGATGTTGAGTTGTAACCGAGGAATCAATAACACGGGAACACACAGGGAGATTACCAGCCAGAAGGTCACGGTACAAAGAAAGTGAAGCAGCGACTTCGGCTTGAGCTTTTGGGCCTGGGTGATTTGGTAGGCAAGTCGCTTAGGATTCATGTGAAAAGTTGCTTGCCCCGATTTGCCCTGCTTCTGCCCATCTAAGAGTCGATAGAGGGTTGCCAGTAGTTCAGACTCGATTTCCGTTTCGTGGACAAAGAGGCTAAAAAAACGGACGTAGAGCAATAAGGATTGATAATAATGCTGGTGAGGTTTGTCGAGTTGGGCTTGTAAGTCAGCATTTTGCCGGCTCATTTGACTGTATTTCACGGCGAGCTCCTTTAATAAGTAGTTAATTTTTTTCATTATAGCACTTCTGAGGACTACTGACCGCGAGTTTTCCAGGAGGATCATTCCAATAAAAAAACCACTCCTAGGAGTGGTTTTTTATCTTATTGATACTGCTTAGCAGTCGCTTCATCACAGTAAAGGAAGTGACCCGGTTTTACTTCGCGGAGTTCCTCGCCATCCTTAAAGGGATGCGAGTGGTCAAATTCTTTTACTTGGTGATTTCTTTCTAATTCTGGATCTGGAACCGGAACTGCTGATAACAGGCTCTGGGTGTAAGGGTGGAGGGGATGGTTATAAACTTCTTCTGTTTCCGCCAGTTCCACGATTTTACCTTTGTACAGAACAGCGATCCGATCACTAATGTACTTCACCATGGACAAGTCATGGGCGATGAATAAGTAGGTTAAACCTTGTTCTTCTTGAATGTCTTGTAATAAGTTAACCACTTGCGCTTGAATCGACACGTCCAATGCCGAAATTGGTTCGTCGGCGATGATGAAATCTGGTTGGACGGCTAAGGCACGGGCAATTCCGATCCGTTGCCGTTGTCCACCAGAGAATTCGTGAGGATACCGGTTTGCAAACTCAGGGTTTAGGTTAACCTTCTTTAGAAGTTCAGCGACCTGACGATCCCGATCCTCACTGTTTTTAGCGAGGTGGTGAATGTCAATTCCTTCGGCAATGATGTCTTTAACTTTCATCCGGGGATCCAAAGAAGCATAGGGATCTTGAAAGATCATCTGCATCTGCTTACGAAAGTCCTTGAGGTGCTTGTTCTTTAACTTAGCAATGTTTTCGTCGTGGAAGTAAACGTCCCCGCTAGTGGGGTTGTAGAGCCGAATGATGCTTCGTCCGGTAGTCGTTTTCCCCGACCCGGATTCACCAACGAGCCCCAACGTTTCTCCTTCGTAAATGTCAAAGGAGACGTCATCAACGGCCTTTACTTCGTCCTTTTTGCCTTCGTTAAAGTACTGCTTTAAGTGGCGGACCTTTACGATTGGTTTTTGTTCTGAATTAGTCATCTTATTGTTCACCTCGCAGTTCTTTATACTTCGCAAACCGCTTTTGAATTGATTCAGGTGGAGTTACCTTCGGAGCCCGTGGATCTAATAACCAGGTAGCGGCATAGTGGGTATTCGTAATCTTAAAGAAGGGCGGTTGTAAACGTTCGTCAATCTTTAAAGCGTAGGGATTCCGAGGCGCGAAGGCATCGCCCTTCGGCGGATTAATTAAGTTAGCCGGGGTTCCGGGAATCGCTTTGAGGCGTTGACCCTGAATGTCCAGAGTTGGCATGGAATCCAACAGTCCCCAAGTGTAGGGGTGTTTGGGATCGTAGTAAATTTCGTCCGTCGTTCCGTACTCAATGATCTTACCGGCATACATAACGGCCACCCGATCGGCGATTCCAGCTACCACCCCTAAATCGTGGGTGATGAAGATAATGGACGTTCCAATCTTTTTTTGTAAGTCCTTCAGTAAGCGAATGATTTGGGCTTGCACCGTTACATCCAACGCGGTGGTTGGTTCGTCGGCGATCAGAATTTCAGGATTATCGATGATGGCCATCGCAATTACGATTCGTTGCCGTTGTCCTCCAGAGAACTGGTGGGGATAATCTTTCATTCGTTCTTTAGCGTTTGGAATCTCCACCATTTCAAGCACTTCTTGAGCTCGTTTCATGGCTTCTGCTTTATCGGCATCACCATGGGTAATTAATGGTTCGGCCACTTGCTTTCCAATTGGCATGGTTGGGTCTAGTGACGTCATGGGATCCTGAAAGATCATCGAGATGTCTTTACCGCGAATCTTGTCCATCTGTTTGGGACTTAAATGGAGGAGATCTTGGTCATGAAATTGCACGGAACCTCCAGTGACTACCGCGTTTTTGGCGTAAAGTTGGATCACGCTCCGAACGGTCACTGACTTTCCAGAACCAGATTCACCAACGAGGGCGAGAGTTTCTCCCTTTTTCAGATTAAAACTGACGTCCCGGATGGCGTGGACCGTTCCGTTTAAAGTGGTGAAGTCTACTTGTAAGTTTTTCACTTGTAAAATGTTGTCAGTCATCGGTACTCCTCCTTTCTAATCAGATTGTGGGTCAAAGGCGTCTCTAAGGCCGTCTCCAACTAGGTTCGTGGTAATCATAATCAAACTCAAGATCAAAGCAGGGATCCACATCTGGTAAGGCAGGAAGTGGAAGGCTTTTTGTCCGTCACTCATCAACGTTCCAAGGGAAGCGTTTGGAGCAGGGATCCCAATCCCAATGAAGCTTAGGAAGGCTTCAAAGAAGATGGCGGTTGGAATCGAGAACATGGTTTGAATGATAATTGTGGAGCTTAGGTTAGGAATCAAGTGTTTCCAAGCAATCTTGGTTTTTGATTCTCCCAAGGTTTGGGAAGCCAACACGTATTCGTTTTCCTTTAACTTGAAAACTTGAGCCCGGATTAACCGTGCCATGGTAATCCAGCCGGTAAACGCAATTGCAATCGTGATGGAAGTCAAACCTGGTTTCAAAATGATTAACAAGAGGATTACGACGATTAGGTCTGGAACGGAAGAAATGATTTCGATAATCCGTTGTAAGAAGGTATCAACCCGTTCGCTGGCCAATCCAGAGACAATCCCATAGGGAACCCCGATAAAGAGGTCCAAGAGGGTGGCAACTAAGGCAACGATGATTGAGAGTCTGGTCCCGTAAAGCACCCGGGCAAAGAGGTCTCGACCTAAGTAGTCAGTTCCAAAGAGGTAGTAAGTCCCATTGGGAACGTGAGCTTGTTTATAAGCGTCAACTGTATGACCTGCGATGGTTTGCATCCCGTTAAAACCGGGGATGTTCAGGTTCCCTAATTTGGGTGGTAAGTTTGCAAATAAAACGTTTTGCGCGTTCGGATCGGTGGGAACAAAAGCCGGTCCGAGAAAGGCAATTAAAATGATGATTAAAAGAATAATGCCGGATACCATTGCAATTTTATTGTGGAAGAGCCGACGTTTAACGTCTTGAAAGTAAGTCCGTGAATCACCAACGACTTCGCCGGAAATTGGCAAGTTTGAGAGGTCATTGCTGACAAATTGGAATTCACTTTCCTGGGGTGGTAAATTTTGTGCCATTATGCTTTTCCTCCTTTACCAAGTCTAATCCGTGGGTCAATGATTCCGTAAAGGATATCAACAATCAGGATAATGGAAACCATCAGGACGGAGTAGAAGATCGTTAAGCCCATGATGGTTGGGTAATCATTGGTTAGAATTGATTGCACAAATTGATTTCCAATCCCAGGAATTGAGAAGATGGATTCAACTACCATGGAACCAGTCATAATGGAAACGGCCATGGGACCAATAACCGTAATGATTGGAATCAAAGAGTTTCGGATGGCGTGTTTGATAATTACCTGGCGACTAGTATCACCCTTGGCTTTCGCCAGTTCGATATAGTCACTGTGAAGCACGTCCACCATTTCCGTTCGCATGTACCGGGCGATACTAGCTAATGGGAAGGCGGCCAGGGCTAGCGTTGGAAGGATGGAAGAACTAAATCCGTGCCAGAGGGCTACGGGGAAGAGCTGCCATTTGTATCCAAGGTAGTATTGCAACAGAATGGCCAACACGAAACTTGGGATGGAAAGTCCCAAGATGGAAACAATCGTAGCGAGCGCATCCACCCAGGTGTTTTTCCGGATGGCGGCAATGCTTCCGAGGATAATCCCCAGAATCGTTCCGATGATCATGGCTTGCAACCCAAGTTGCATCGATGGTCCGATGTGGTCCCCGATTAATTGCGTTACGGGTTGGTTGTTAAATTGGAATGATGTTCCAAGGTCCCCGTGCAGGAGGTTACCCATGTAGATAAAATACTGCACGTAGAGGGGTTTATCAAAACCATACTTATGGTTCATCATGGCTAGTTGGGCCGGAGACATTTTAGCTTGGTTCGTGTACGGTGTCCCAGGCAACCCTTTCATCATGAAGAAGGTGATGGAAGCGATAATCAGTAACGTGAGTAACAGATAGAAAATTCGTTTTAAGATGTACTTCGTCATCGTTTTTTAACCTCCTTTATTTTTTGTAAACGGCTGCCATGTCATATTGACCAGTTGGGGTAATGTTAAAGCCACACACACCTGGTTTCGTCAGTGAAGCAGTTGTATCTTGGTACATTGGGATAATCCCTTGGTCTTGCGTCAAAATGTGTTGGGCATTTTGCATGTTTTGCCAACGAGCAGCTGGGTTGTTCGCGTTCGTTGTCGTTGCCGCTTTTTCTTGTTGGTCAAAGGCCTTGTTAGAGTACTTACCGTTGTTTTGCGGGTTCCCAGTTGTGGCTAAGTCCAAGAAGTTAGTTGGGTCTGGGTAATCGGCATTCCAAGCTGACGTGGACATGTCAAATTCACCACTAGCTTCCCGTTGGAGCCGCGTTTTAAACGGTACCGAACTGATGGTTAACTTCAAACCAGGTAAGTCTTTTTCCATGTTGTTTTGCAGGTATTCAGCCAGTTTCTTAGTGGTATCGGTATTATCAGCCGTAAAGGTTAGATTTAATTCCTTTTGACCGGTTTCCTTCATTCCTTCTTGCCACAGCTTCTTGGCTAAAGTGGGATTGTAGGCGGTGTACTTTTGATCGGCCAAAGCCTGGTCGGTCTTGGTGAAATCTTGTCCCGTTTGGGGATCCTTGCTCATCTTACTTGGAACCAAACTGTGAGCTGGGATTCCGGTCTTTCCTAAGATGATGTTAGCCAAGTCTTTTCTGTTGATGGTTAAAGACATTGCCTGACGCAGTTTCTGGTTCTTAAGGGCTGGAATCTTCTTTTGGTTTAATTCGAGGTAGTAAGTGGAGTTAGAAGGATCAGTTCCAAATTCCTTACTGTTAGCTAACTGCCGTGCAGTATCACCGTTTAGGTTTTGGTACCGATCTAAGACGTTGGTGTCATAGAGGTTCAAACCGGTGTTAGGATCTGCAATCGTGTAGTACTTCACCTTGTTTAACTTCACGTTCTTAGCGTTCCAGTAGGAGTCATTCTTAACGTCAGTCCATTCGGTGTCACCGACCTTCCAGTTTTGGAGCTTGTAAGGTCCGTTAAAGACCATTCCCTTACTGGATAGTCCGTATTGATCCCCGAGTTTTTCCACGACTTTTTTGTTCAGTGGGTAGAACTGGGAACTACTCATCAACGTGTCAAAGAACGGGATGGGGTGATCCAAATCGATTTGGAGCTTGTAAGGACCCAGGGCCTTAATCCCTAATTCAGTGGGCTTTTTCTTTCCAGCCACGATGGCATCGGCATTCTTAATTCCACTGTAGATGTAGGAATATTGCGATCCAGTCTTTGGATCCACCATCCGTTGCCAAGCGTAGACGAAGTCGTTAGCGGTCACGGGATCCCCGTTGGACCATTTAGTCTTTTTCAAATCAATCGTATAGCGTTTCCCGTCGTTGGTGGGTTTAGCAATTGATTGAGCAACAGCCGGCTTTAATTTCTGGCCGGTGTAACGATACAGTCCCTCCATGGTGTTGTTTAAAGACTGAGCCCCATAGGCATCAGTGTTTAAGGATGAGTCCATGGTGTTGATGGGAGCTTTGGCACTAACCGAGAGCGACTTTTTGTCACCACCATCAGCGGCATGGGCTGGATTAATTAACCCAGTCAGCGTGAGAGCAGCGGCACCAACGAGCGCAACCGAAATTAGTTTATGGTGCCGAAAAAATTTCATAGTGACTACCTCCAAAAAAGTTCAAAAACTTAAGTTTTTCTTATTGTAACCCTCACGAAAAGCAAATGTAAACATAAAATATTAATATTCACGTGATTAATGAGGATATTAAGGAACTGTTTACGAACGGGGTGAGGGATGGAAATGGCAATGTTTGCAAATTATCCTCTTTGAGTGGTGGGAAGCGGACTTTTAGGTTATAAAGACACGCAAAGCAGAAAATTAGTGATACTGGATTACCAGATAAAAAGCAGTTCTACGAAGAGAACTGCTTTTTGTTTAATGGTTTAACACAGAATGGCGGCGACTGTAGCCAAAGTAGATGAGTAAACCAAGTGCCAACCAGATTAAGAATCGGAGCCAGGTTTCCCAGTTCAATCCAGCAATGAGCATCAAGCAAAAGAGGATTGACATGATGGGGGTAAATGGCACTAACGGAGCTTTAAAGCCGCGTTTGGCGTTGGGTTGGGTGTGGCGCATTAACATGATTCCAGCGGCCACGAGGATAAACGCTGACAGAGTTCCAATGTTTACCAGTTCAGAGAGGATGTTCAGGTTAATGAACCCGGCGGCGAGCGCCGTGATGATTCCAAAGAACCAGGTAACTACGTAAGGAGTTTGGTGCTTTTGGTCCACTTTACTAAAGACCTTGGGGAATAAACCATCCCGCGCCATTGAGTAACTAATCCGGGATTGACCATACAGCATTACCAAAATCACGGTGGTCATTCCTACAACTGCTCCGATGCTAACTACGGCGCCTAACCAAGCTTGACCCGTTTTGGCCAGGACGGCGAGCACCGGGGCGTTGAGGTACTTAGCAAAGACTGGGTATTTAACCACTCCTGTCATGATGAGCGTCATGACGATGTAAAGAATGGTTGAGATAATGAGGGAGAAAAGGATCCCCCGGGGTAAGTTCTTGCTGGGATTAATGGTTTCTTCGGCACTAGATGAAACAGAATCAAAACCAATGAAGGAGAAGAAAACGATTGAAGCAGCTGGAATAATTCCAGCTGCGGTTCCATTGTGCATTGAGTACCAACCAAATGGGTTAAATGGTTTCCAGTTAGCAAACTTCACGTACCAAACGGTAAACAGAATGAAGAGGAGGATTACACCCAGTTTGATGAAGACCATGATGGAGTTCAGTCGCTTGGTTTCGTTAATTCCAAGAGAAATCACCCAGGTAATTACAATTACGATTAAAAAGGCGGGCAGGTTAAAGATGGTGTGGACCCCGGGAGTGGTACCAGCGGCAGCCGTTAATGCCGTGGGAATCTTGATCCCAATGCTGGCCAGAATGTTAACAAAGTAACCAGACCAGCCGACAGCCACGGTTGCTGCAGCAAGGGCGTACTCCAAAATTAAATCCCAGCCGATGATGAAGGCAATTAGCTCCCCAAAGGCAATGAAAGAGTATGTGTACGCCGAACCGGAAATGGGAGCCATAGAGGCAAATTCTGCGTAACAAAGGCCGGCAAAGCCACAACAGATGGCCGCAAGCAGAAATGAAATGGAGAGAGCGGGTCCGGCGGTTAATGCTCCTTTTCCAGTGAGCACGAAGATCCCTGTTCCAATGATGGCTCCAATTCCTAGTAGGGTAAGGTCCTTGGCCGTCAGACTACGTTTTAACGGAGTTGACTGGGTCAGTAACGTATCAATATCTTTTTTACGAAAGAGACTTTTCATAGTGATTTCTCCTTTGTGGTGAAAATTAAATTTTTCTAACGATAGCACGGCGGAAATCAATGTGTCAACATAAAATAAACAGTTGTTCATGTAACGAAACATTGCATGCAAATGACATCAGATTGGTTAATTATATAGAAATAAAAATGAAAATCAGGACATGATTAGAGCGCAAAATTAAATAAAAAAAACCACGTTACAATTAGTAACGTGGTTCATTAAGCGGTTAAAAACTATTTATTTTTTTCTTCTTCGTAGCCCTCGATATCACTATCGATTTTTTCGGAGATGATGGGTTCGTCACCATCAGCGATATCCACAGACTGGTGTTTCAATCGAGGGAAAACCATTTTATCAGCCCAACCGGTAATGTTTCCTTGGAAAAGGAAAGCGAAAATCGTTCCAATTCCGTAGTAGGTGAACTGACGGGTGATGATGAAAGCAACGATTCCCATAATTGTAGGGGGAATGTAGGAAGCCCACATGGCCTTTCCTGCGTGGCCCTTAAAGTACTTAAACCGGAGAATCTGCATCAAGTCATCGGCAGGGTGTAATACGAGGTTAACCCGCTGATAAATTGAGATGGCGATCGCGATGAAAGCAACTCCGATGAAGTTAATCAGAATGTAAAGGGCGATGAGCCACCAGTCACCGGCATGAGCACTGGCAACCGGAATGTTAACGATGGGACTCATGTGGAAGCCAAACAACTCGCCCCCCACAAACAAGTTATCAAAGAATTGAATCAGGAAGGAGAACGGAACCATGAAAATCACATTCCCGAGCGCCCGACCCCAGTCCCAATGACCAACTAGAATCGCGTTTAAGATTGTAGTTAAAACTCCAAGGATTAAGAAGGCCCAGAAGAGGTTCCAATGAAAAGCAATCCCTAAGTTTGTTTCAGCAGCGGTCCAATATGCAGACCCCAAGAACGAAGGAAGGACTTTCGAACTGGAAACCAAAGTGAGCACGTTTCCCAATGAGTTAATTACCAATGAGAGGGCAAAAAACATAATGGAAGTCTTCATGGAAATGGTCCGCGGCGTTTTTTTCGGTTTTTGATAAGCCATGTCGATCTCCTTTAATCCAAATTATTTCAAGTCTGGGTTAACGGCAACGATGGTCTTACCAGTCTTTGGAGTAGAGTGGTCTAAGACTCCTTCTACTTCTTCTAACGAAATAACGTTAGCTTGGAATGGTTCAACCTTTACGGCGCCTGATTCAAGCAATGCAATGGAGTCCACAAAAGCGTGCGGGTTAATCATGGAACCTTTAACCGTTAATTGTTTCTTGAAAATTTCGTACGTGTTCATGGAGAAGGTTTGACCTGGAGCGCCAACCCCAAACATAAATACTTGCGCACCTGGGTTGGTGTGTTCTACGGCTTGTTCTTGGGTTTCTGGTTTACCAACGGCTTCAATCACAAAGTCGTAGTTGCCAGGGATGTCTTCCTTAGTGGTGTTAACCACGTGGGTTAAGTTTAATTGTTCTTTTTCTTGAGCAAGTAAGTCATCGTGACGACCAGTCATCGTGATGTCTTGGATGCCGTAAGCACGAATTAATTGTGCAAACAACTTAGCCATGTAACCATCACCGATGATTAAAGCCTTCATACTTGGTTGAATGTCTTCCGTGATGTGCATTGTGTGAACACCACAAGAAATTGGTTCCATTGAGCAAGCAGCCTTTAAGGAGATTGCATCTGGAACGTGGTAAGTTACTTCTTCAGGAGCAGTGAAGTATTGTTCCAAACCACCATCACGAGTAACTCCAACGGCAGAAAGGTTTTCACATTCTTCGTAAAGGCCGATGTGACAGTAGTGACACTTGCCACAGTAGATGTTAGGGTCAACGGCTACCCGATCGCCTTCCTTGAAGTTTTTCACGTTCTTACCAACGGCCCGAACGATTCCTGAGTTTTCGTGACCTAAAACAATGGGAGGAACGGCATCGGCAGAACCTGGAAGTCCATTGAAGAGGGCGTTGTCAGTTCCACAAATTCCAGCGTAAGCAGTTTCTACTAAGACTTCGTCGTCCTTAGGAGTAGGAATGTCACGTTCTTCAATTTCCATTTGTTGCTTGGCAGTCATAACTAAAGCTTTCATCTTGTCAGCCATAATCTTTCTCCTTTATAACTAAAGTGATAATTTGAGCATAATTGCCAGCCAAAAAAAATTTAATCAAATGAGGATTTTTCTTACTAGCAATTGATGTTTATGATACATCTAAAAATATAAACCGTTTACATTATTATTGCAAGGGGTTTTGCCGACTTTCTTTTAATTTGCCTAATTTCACAAGTGAAAAAGTGTGCAAATTGATTTCATTCCGTTTATACCGGTTAATTAGAACCCAACTGCTGCTTTTGATTAATAAAAGTTTTCACAAAATCGATAATTTGTGTTGAGCAGAAGCTATTGGTAAGCGCTTACATAAACGTGTTATAATTGATCCGGAAAAAGAGAAAGAAATGAGGTTATGAGATGAAAAATGTTGTGGTAGTCGGATCAACGAACGTTGATAAGGTCTTAAACGTCGAAAAATACGCGTTACCGGGTGAAACACTGGCGATTAACAGTTACCAACAATCCCATGGTGGTGGTAAGGGAGCCAATCAAGCGATTGCAGCTGCTCGTTCAGGCGCGCAAACGACCTTTATTACGAAACTTGGTAATGATGAAGACGGAAAGCAAATGTTAACTGGGTTTCAAAATGATCACATAAACATTGATCACTTAGTTACCACTGATCAAGCCCAAACGGGAAAAGCATACATAACGGTCGATAAGTCCGGCCAGAATTCAATTTACGTTTACGGTGGTGCCAACATGGAGTTGACGGCTTCTGATGTTGAAGCGCATCAGGAAGTAATTGCGCAGGCAGACCGGGTGATTGCCCAACTAGAAATTCCTCTAGAGGCCATTATTGCAGCCTTTAAAATTGCCAAGGCCCATGGAGTGCAAACGATTCTGAATCCAGCTCCTGCCAAGGAATTACCGGAAGAATTATTGCGACTAACGGACGTGATTACGCCCAACGAGACGGAAGCGCAGACGTTAACCGGAATTGAAGTGGCTGATGAAGTTTCAATGCTCGATAACGCGATGGTCTTCTTTAGCAAGGGGATTTCGATGGTGATCATTACGGTTGGTTCCAAAGGAGCGTTTTACGCCACGCCACAAGCCCATGGATTTATTCCGGCTTTTAAGGTGAAAGCGGTTGATACCACGGCTGCCGGAGATACCTTTATCGGAGCCCTGGCTTCCCAACTGGAAATGGATAACAGCAACATTGAGGATGCAATGTTATACGCTAACCGGGCTTCCTCATTGACAGTTCAAGTAGCGGGAGCGCAAAATTCCATCCCAACCCGAAAACAAGTGGAAGCTGCCAACCAGAAGACTGATCACACGCACGAACAAATTGAACGGGAAAAGGAACAAGCAGCCCAATACGTGGCAGCCCGAATACCGAATCACATTGTGTTAGGGCTCGGTTCTGGTACCACCGCTGCCTACTTTGTGAAAGCCATTCACGACCGAATTGAAAAGGAACATTTAGACATCGAATGTGTGGCAACTTCCGTTGGCACCCAACAACTAGCAGAAAAACTAGGCATGCGGATGTTAGATGTGAACACGATTGATGCCGTGGAACTGACCGTGGATGGTGCAGACATCGTGGACGACCACCTGGATGGAATTAAGGGTGGGGGAGCAGCGCTGCTGTTTGAGAAACTAGTTGCTAACATGTCAAAACGGAACGTTTGGATTGTGGACCCGAGAAAACCACGGCACACGCTGGAAGGCCAAATGTTGCCGGTTGAAGTTGTTCCGTTTGGTGGGATGGGCGTCTTCCGTTACCTCCGTGATCACGGTTACCAACCAGCCTTCCGTTTCCAAGAAAACGGGGACATCCTCGCCACTGATTCTGGGAACTACCTGATTGACATCACGATTCCCAAGGATGCTGATTTGCAGGCGTTATCCGAAAACCTCAAGAAACAAACTGGGGTGGTGGAACACGGGTTGTTCCTAAACATCTGCGACGAAATGGTTGTTGGTGGTGACCAGGTCAAGGTGGTGAAGCGCGAAGATTTGAAGCAGGACTAGTTTAAAAATTGGCGATACAAAAAGCTGGGCACTGAAATTATTTCAGCGCCCAGCTTTTTTATTAGAGATAATAATTGGAAGTATTTTTCTTAATGTATATAGTAGTTTTTGGTCAAGGCGATGTCCTTGTTAGGTTTAAATGTTTGGTTAGGTCATCGTTGAGGTCACACACTCAAATAAATCGAAAAATACATCAACACCGTTCCCAGCATCACAAACAAGTGCCAGATTACGTGCCCGAACCAGATCCGTTTAAAACTATAAATCACGGCCCCCAGCGTAAAGGCCACCCCACCCGCAAACAGGAGCCAGAAACTCAAGTGACTAAGATTGCGCCACAACGGCCAGGCGTCTACTAAACAAGCCCAGCCCATCACTACGTAAATGACAGTTGAAATAACTGGAAACCGGTTGCCGTACACGGACTTGTAAATAATGCCAGCGATGGCCATTAACCAAATTACGATGAGGGTGGTCCAGCCGAGCCAACCGCCAATGGTAATTAGGCAATAGGGGAGATAAGTGCCGGCAATCAAGATGTAGATAGCGGAATGGTCAAAAACTTGAAAGACGTGCTTGGCTGGTGTAAAGGAAAGGCTGTGAAACAGGGTCGAAGCCAAGTAAAAAAGAATCAGGATGGAGCCGTAGATGGCAAAGCAGGTGATTCGTAAGGCACCTCCTTCTTGTACTCCTCGTAAAATGAGCATGACCAGGCCGGCAATGCTGAGGGCGACACCGATCCCGTGGGTGAGAGCGCTGAGAATTTCATTTAAAATTTGATAGTCTTTGCTGTTACGATATTGAGTAAGCATCTGAAATCCTTCTTTAGCTAAATTGGGTTCTTGCTCATGATACCAAAAAAAGGAACCGCTGCGGCGGTTCCTTTTAACGTGCTGCTTTATGATAACCAGCGGCCTGTGCTTCTGCTTCAGAATGGAAGGAAACGATGTTACCACTGTTGATGTGATAGTTTGATTGATCTGGAGTATGGTAAACCATCGTCCGACTGTTACCAATAATGGCTTCGTTATTGGCAGTGCTAGCTTGCTGGTCACCGTGGCTCTGATCGGTCGTCACCGTATCTGCAGGGTCAGTTGCAGTGTCGGCCGTCTTATGTTGATGCTTTTTTTGATGCTGATGTTTTTGATGGGAACGCCTCGTTTGACTTTGCGCTTGCCGGGCTTTTTTACTGTGACTAGCTGCCTGGGCAGTAGGTAAAAAATTGCCGGCCAGTGAGATGATGGCAATTAGAACTAACCAAGCCAGGAACTTGAAACTAAGATGAACGGCACGGATGATTAACAACTCCTTTGTAAAATAAAACTAACTTAATGATAGCAATCTTAACACTTAATTTCTAGTTGGAGTTGCGACAGAACATGGGTAAGTGTCACAAATTACCAGCCAATCTTGTGACTAGGTTTGGCAATTTTGCCGGCCGCCAATTCCGAACAAGCCTGCTTAATCGTCGCAAAGGCTTGTTGCAACGTTTCCTCGGGAATAACCAAGGGTGGTTGGAAGCGTAACACGTTACCCCGGACGGTAATCATGAGCACCCCGAGTTCAAACAAGCGGGTGATCAGCATCGAAGCAGCTTCAGAATCGGGTTGTTTCGTAGTGGGATCTACAACGTCAACCCCACCGTTTAAACCATAGATCCGGACGTCGCCAAGAAAATGATAACGCTCGCGTAAATTAAGGAAGAACTGACGAGCTTGCTTTCCAAGCCGGGCGCTACGTTCGACTAAGTGTTCTGATTCAATGACATCGAGGGTGGCGTTGGCAGCCGCCGTTGTAACCGGGTTTCCGGCCGTTGTATAAACGTTCCCAGGGGCTGCCAATGAATCAATTACTTCTGCTCGTCCAATCACGGCACTCAATGGCAAACCAGAGGCAATCGACTTTCCCACCGCAATTAGATCTGGATGAACGTCTGGGAAGTGATCAATGCTCCACATTTTCCCGGTTCGGCCGAGTCCTTGGTTAACTTCATCGACGGCAAACAAAATCCCGTGGTCCTGACAGAACTGGTAGACCTGGTTCAGATAGCGTTCGGGAGCCTTACAGAAGCCACCGTCTCCCTGAATCGCTTCAATTTCCACTAATGCCGTTTCATCGGCTGGTAAGTAGGTTTCAAACGGTTGTTTAAATGCCGCAAACATGCGGTCGCAGAATTCGTCTTCCGTTTCGTAGGACAGTTTATCCCAATGACTGGGGAATGGAACTTTTACTACCCCCGGCAGTAACGGTCCAATCTTGCGCGCCATGTTCAAACTAACGGCTGAAGTCGTAATGGAACCATAGGTAGAACCATGGTAGGCACCGGTAAAACTCACTACGTTTTGCCGCCCAGTGTAGGCCCGAGCAAACTTGATAATGGCATCATTAGCGTCTGAACCAGAGTTACCGAACGCGAGCTTAGCTGGACCTTCAATTGGAGCCAGAGCCGTTAGGCGTTTGACTAACTCAATTTCAGGTTCGGTGGCAAAGTAAGCCGGCGTGTATTGAATTAAGCGAGCCGCTTGTTCCTGAATGGCTTTAACCACGTGCGGATGCGCGTGCCCAGTGTTCGTTGATGAGGCACTTGAGAGTAAATCAATGTAGTCGTTTCCATCTGCGTCGGTTAGAATGGCACCTTTACCGGATTTGAGGACCACGTCAAAAAATTTAATCCGGCTGGCAGGAGCCAGTCCTTCCGATTCTTGGTGCAGTAGTGATTCGTTCCGTGACATAACAGTTCCTCCTTTAATAGTTAAACAACAAATACTGAAAAAGCCCCCAGCTACTTGACTGGGGGCTTTTTGGCTGAACTGTTATGTGTAAATCAAGCCCGTCCCACAGTCGGAAGCTGTGCGGACGGTAGAGTGACAAATTAGGCCGGCGTCACGTTATCATCCGCATGGTGCAAAATGACGGATAATAAAATGACCATTGATGGTTGGAAACGCTGTGCCATGATTGTCGCCTCTTTCAGTAATTTTTCTAAGTATAGAACGAGGTTTACCAACTGTCAATCACTAAATTTTTTTCGTACTAATGTTACATAATCCGACATTAACCCTAAACAATTGGGAATTGGATTCTTATACTGACCTCATATTGATAAAAAACGAAGGGGAGATTTACAATGGCGGTTAACGTGTTATTCATCTTTTTGTGTTCGATTCTGGTCTTTGTCATGACACCGGGGCTAGCATTTTTCTATGGGGGAATGGTTCCGCGGCGTGACATTAACAATACGTTAATGGCCGTTTTCATCATGTGTTGTGTTCCCGTGTTATTGTGGGTGATTTGCGGATACTCATTATCGTTTTCGGGTAACAATTGGAACATCATTGGGAACCTGCACAACTTCTTTTTAAACAACGTGAAGTTTAACGCCGGGGCAGCTACCACCGGGGGAAGCATTACCAACATTGCCTTTTTGATTTTTCAAATGATGTTTGCGTTAATCACCCCGGCCCTGTTTGTTGGAGCGGTGGTGGAACGAATCAACTTCCGATTTTTGATTTTGTTCGTAGTGCTGTGGTCGTTATTCGTGTACTACCCACTGGTTCACATTGTGTGGGGTGGGGGTTTCTTACAAAGCCTCGGAGTATTGGATTTTGCCGGGGGACTGGTAGTGCACATTAACGCCGGAGTGACAGCTCTGTTGCTGGCTTACTTTCTTGGACCACGTTTGATTCAGGAAAAAGGGAGCCCAAAGAGTTTGAGCTGGGTGTTACTTGGAACGACCTTTCTTTGGATTGGTTGGTATGGATTTAACGCTGGGTCTGCCTTTGCCATCAACGGCATCGCAATGCAAGCCATGTTAACCACGACGGTCGCAACCGCAACGGCAATGTTAGTTTGGGTCATTCTCGACGTCTGTACGAAACGGAACGCTACTTTATTTGGAATTTGTTCTGGAGCCATTTGTGGTCTGGTTGCCATTACACCGGCCTGTGGATTTGTTTCCGTTGAGAGTTCCATGATTATCGGTGCCATTGCTACGATGGCGAGTTACGGATTCATCACCGTGATTAAACCCAAGCTCAAGATTGATGACACGTTAGACGCTTTTGGTTGCCATGGAATTTCTGGAATCGTCGGCAGTATCTTAACCGGACTTTTCGCTAGCAAGGCAATTAACCCAGCTGTAACGCACAACGGTTGGCTCGCCGGTGGAAACTTCCATCAGTTTGGCATTCAACTGGGGGCAACGTTGTTCACAGTTGCCTTTACCACGGTTGTGGTTACGATTATCATCGTGGTCCTGAAGCAAGTGATGAGCATGCGGATGCGTCATGAGGAAGAAATTGTGAAACGAGAAATGGCTGATTTACAGTAAAGAGCTAAATGATAAAGGACCTCACCGATGTTGGTGAGGTCCTTTTTTAGTGGTTATTGAGATCTTTAAGGCGGATGCCTTCGTTATTTATCCAAGTAGCAGGACCACTCATTGGAGCTTTGCAGATAATGGTCGCCGCCGTTGATGATGATGTAAAAGTGTAGTTTTTAGTAAAGGTATTATTTGTAATGACCTGTTGGTGGACTAAACTTGTTAATAATTTTGTTTGAGAAAACGATTTAGCGGTTTTTGAAGCTAGCTTTGATCCTTTAATAACAGTGGTCTTCTTTGTTTTAAAATCATAGGAAGCCTGGGCGTTAGCACCTCTGGCTACAAGGTGAAACAGATCTCGATTTTTAGTGAGTAAAGAGGGGGATAACTGTTCTAGCTTATTAAGGGGATGCTGGTTTTGATCATGCCAAACTTGAGGACCACTGTAATTTCCTTTACTAAGAATGTTAGCTGCCATAGAAGCCGAATTAAATTGATAGTCACGGGTAAAAAAATGATCTTTGATGATACCAGTTTGAATCAACTTGTTTAATTGTTTTTCCATTGCAAAGGAATTCGTTGGTTCAAGATCGGTTACACGTGAACCGGCTAGAACTGTAAGCGTTTTTTTGTGCTGTGAATAAATTCCTGAAGCAGTTGCATTTCGATTAGTTAAGTAAACCTGGATTTCATCATTATTTAAATTTGAGGAGATTGGTGATTTAGAGTCCTCTCTTTTCACAAAGAGCGGGAATCCTAACGACCTTAGCAAAATATCAATACTAGCAAAATTGCTTTTTAAATCATACTTTCTTGATTCAGTTACAAATGACTGATGTGGGGTATTCACATTCACAAGTTGCATTTGCTTAGCTGACTTTGCTTTTGAGTACATTAAATTTTCTAAAAACTTAATGTCTGCTTTAGAAAGTTGGTGAGTTCGATTATTAATGACAAAGGCCACTGCGATGTTCCACCAATTTTCTTGGGGATTCGCATGTTGTTTTAACCGATTGCCAATGTTTTCTGCTTCTCCGATGTAAGCTTTCGTAGCGTTACTAGCGTCAAATAGGGTGTAAACCCCATTCCATGCTAATGCAGGACGTTGTTCAATCGCTGTTTTGAGGTTGGCTTTTGGGATGTAGTAGGCTTGCAGAGAATCACGAGTAATTTCTGTGACTCGAAAACCACTGGGATCACCAGTGGGAAAGAAGGTTTGGATTGTAAATGGTTGCATGGGTAACCTCACTTAGTAGTTATTTCCCTCTATTTTAACAAGAAAATGCCAATTAGATTTATGTTTCCATTTGATATGTTAATTATTCCAAACAAAAAAAGCCGCAACAATGCGACTTTTTAATCAATCTAGATAACTTAGCTTACCATCTTAAGATAGCGGCAATTGGAGCGCCTTCTGGCATATCTTCAACGGGAAGAACGGTTACGTCACCATCCAAACCGAGCACCGTTAATGCTAAGGTGTTCAATTCGTTAGCAGAACGAGCGCCCTTGCTAGTCGTCACATCAACCGTTTCACCGTTATCCTTGCTTTCAACGTATGCGTGGTCAGCAACGATTAAGTTAGCAACGCGGTCTTCTAAGACTGATTGTTCGATGTCATCTAATCCGGTTGTCGCCTTCTTAGCTCCTAACATGTCACTGTATTGAGCCTTAATAGCTTGCTTACCGGCAGCAACAAATTGGTCGTGAATCTTTTGGGCAACTTCTTTGTAGTTTTCACCGGCGTTCTTAACGGCAGTATCGATGGCTACAGACTTGTCAGTTACTAAGTAAGGGTTGTGCGAAGCCTTCTTGAACATGCCGGCATCTTCAGCGTTGGCAACTAAGACCAGTGGGTTGTGGTCAACGTCTGAGTAACGTTTTTGTACGTACTTATCAACTTGTTCGAAGTATTCGTGCGTGTCCCATTCTGGACCGTTCTGCTTAGGATCCTTGATGGTGTTGGTTTCCGTCTTGTCACTGTCAAATGGATCAGCGGGAACGTTGTCTGGGTCAGTGATGTTTAAGTCGTTTACTGAGTACAACTTGTAGGAATCACGTTGTAAGAAGAGCATGTCAAAGTTAGGAGCAAACTCTAACTGCTTAACAACTGGCAAAACAGGAAGCTTGTCGCTGATTGAGAATTCTGGTTGGGGCGTGTAGTTTAAGTTGTATGACACCAAGGCATCGTTGGTAACGTACAGAATCACACCTTCAGCAATGGTAGCGTTGGGTTTTAACGTCTTCAAGTAGTTGCTGATTTGGAATTCGTAAGCCTTCCATAGTTCAGGCTTGTAGAGCTTTTGGAAAGCTGCTTTAGCTGACTTTACCAAGCTATCAGTTTGGATTTGGTCTAAACGAGTGTTGTCTTCCTTGGGGTTCAAAGGAATCGTAATTGTGACAATCGGACCTGCTTGTGCTTCTAGGTCTAATAAATTTTTAATTTTATCTTTTTGGTCATGTTTTGCCATAATGAAAGCCTCCAATTGATATCTATTTCACTGATAAGCATAAACCAATTACAAGCGGAGGGGCAATTGAAAGTGCTTGATAATTTTGGGCGGATTGTCTTTGAGCGTGAAAGCTAGTTAAGCTGCAATGGTATAATTCAACCAACGATTAGGAAAGTGAGGATTGGAAAATGGACATTAATGAGCATCGTGACTGGTTAGTTAATTTTTACAAACAAAGAAATTGGTACGAATACTCCCCATTAATTAGAATGAATTATTTAAATGGAGAAATGGGCGAATTGAATAGAGCGGTGATTGCTTATGAAATTGGGAGAGATCACCCCGGTGAAGCTGATAAAAATCATGATCAACGCTTAGCCGATATTAAAGAGGAAATGGCGGATGTTTTGGATCAAGTTCTAATTCTGAGTAATAAGTATGATATTAGTGTTTCTGATTTGCTGGAACAAAGTGAAACTAAATTTAAAAAGCGGTTTGATTTGTGATTCGAGGTATTAAAAAAGTCCCGCGAAATTAATTTTTCGTGGGACTTTTTACGTATTTTGTTGAAAGTGATTTGATTAGTGCAAACTAGCAAAGAAATCTTGGACCGCTTGTTCAAACTGAGCCCGATCAAAGAAACCAAGTTTTTCCTCGTCTTCGACTTGTTTAATAAGTTGATGAAATTCAGGGTTATCGTTTAAATCAGTGCTAGGCCGATAAACCGCAAATAATTTCATGATTTGGTTACCGCTGTAACCTTGATCATCTGCCCAGCGTCTAATTCGTAGTTCTTGAAGTTCACCTCGAATGGCTTTTCTGGCTTGCTTCAAGCTCTCTGTGTCGAAATGTTCTTGGTAATCACCATCATCAATCTTATCCATAATGGCGCTAATTTCAGTTTGACTCTGTTCATCTAATGGTGTGATGTGATTTTCAACGGCCTTCCGATTAGCTTCTGTTTGATCATCCATGTAGGCATTCAAGAGATCAACTAGCCGATCGTAGTCAATGATTTCTTGGTTTTGCTGTTGCAAACGTAATTTTAAGTTGGTTAAATCAATTCGATCTTCAGGGGCTAATTTTTCGTTAACGTCATTCCAACGAGCTTGGAGAGAACTAAAGTCATTATCTGAATTTAACTTCAAACTAACTGATTTCCCCGTTTTTTCGCCTTTTTCATTATAAACTTCAGCTGGGGTTCCTAATTGATATCCTTGTTGCATTAATTGCTGTACGGGTCCATTTACTTCAGCAGCTAATTGCGAGAATTCTTTTTGTTCTTTAGCTGATCTTGGAATTTGCGAAAAATCTGATCCGGCAATTTCTTCTAGACGTTCTAGTTTTGGATTTATTTTTTCAATCTGCTGCGAATATCTACTTGCCAAAATATCATCATTAAGTAAAGCTTGGTCATCTTTAGTGGAAGCGTGTTTTTCTGCATCTGCAATCGTATCGTTACCACCCAACGTGTAAATTACGAGTGCATTTTTAACGTGATCTTCCATGTCAGCGCCACGTCTGTAAAATCTGACTTTCCCGTATGGTTTAGCATTCTTATTAATGACTCGGTTGGTCCGCGACATGGCTTGGATCAAGAGACCCTCTTTCAAAATCTTGTCCATATAAATTACGTTTACATATTTGGAATCAAATCCGGTTAGTAATTGATCAGAAACAATTACTAGATCTAACCGATCTTCATCAGCTTTACGATCATAGGGCTTTTTGTGAGCCAGCCGACGCGTAATATCACTAACATAATCTTGTTCTGGATGCTTACTTTCGAGAAAATCTTGGGTATCAAAGGTTTTCTGGTAGTTTTTCATTGCCTGTTTTAATTCGGCTTGTAAGTCAGAAGAACCATTACCATTAGTTTCATCACGAGAGAAGGTCATTGCTACCCGCAGTTCCGGAGCTAATTTTTGGAAAAGATGGTAGTAAGCCACCACTGCCTGTTTTCCAGAAACAGCGAGCATCGCATGAAATTGGTTGGGCTGACGTTGCCCGGCTTCTAGGGGACCATCGGCATTTTCGTGCCAGTGCGCAACAATGTCTTGAACCACGGCTTCACGATAAGCAGTGCTAGTGTAAGCCGCTTTTTCCAGTTCAGCATCGCTGTAGTCTGGGTGTTCTTTCTTTTCAATGTCAGTTTCATAGTAGGTTACGTCGAAGCCCAGCACGTTTCCATCACCGATTGCGTCTTTAATGGTGTATTGGTGTAAACGAGGACCAAAGATATCATGAGTGGAAACATCACGACTAGTTTTAATGTCATGGATTTCATCACTGTAGAAGTTAGGGGTACCAGTGAAGCCAAACCAGGTGGTATTTGGAAGAGCGGCCTTAATTTCTTTTACAGCGTCACCACTAGCAGAACGATGGGCTTCATCCATGAGGATTACCATTCGTTCATCAGATTTTAAATCTCTTTTTACAGCGCGGTGTAATCCCTGAACCGTGATTAGATAGATATGGGAACCATTGTTTTTCAAATGAAGAGCCCGCTTTAGTTCGTGTCCTTTAACCTTTTTAATGCGGTTTTTAAATTGTTGGTAGGCAAAACTTCTAAAGTTATTGAGCGTCTGATCAACTAGATCAACCCGATCAACGATGAAGAGGACATTGCGAACCTTAGGCATCGAAGCCAATAATTGGGCAACTTTAAACGAAGTAACGGTTTTTCCAGAACCAGTGGTATGCCAAACGTAACCGCCTTCACGTTCAATGAATTGATCGTTATCCATCTTTTTCATACGTTCCAAAATGGCTCGGGTGGCTTGAATTTGGTAAGAACGCATGACCATTAGATTGCCGTTTTCAGCATCTGGAATCATGTTAACTGTGACTAACCGGTGTAACGCTGGAATTCCCATTACTTGATGGATAAATTCCATGGTGTCAGTTACGTCTTTTCCGTTAGCATCACGCCATCCGAATACAAAGTCTTGGTTGTAGTCAGAAGGACTCTTAGGACGGGCAAAGTAATGAGCAGAATGTTGGGAAAGGATGAATTGAACCTGGACAAAACTCATCAAACCCGTATACATGCCATCGTCATCGTATTTTTTTAACTGTTCAAAGGCATTCCATTGATTTTGCAAGGATTCGTCTTTTTCTTCGATATGCGCTACGGGGAGTCCGTTGATTAATAATAAGACGTCAATGCGACGTTCTCTGCTTAATGTGTTGGCTAGATGTTTAAACGTTATCTGATTAACGACTTCATACTCAGATCGGCCGCCGGCAACTTCATCACCGTAGAAAATTTCCATTTCGATTTGAGAACCGTCGTCTCGAGTTAAAGGCAGGGTTCCAATTCCACCGGCCCCTGCGATGACAAGCTGAGCATCGCAGGGTGTTTTATTTTTCTCAAGCTCTAACTTTAACTGATTAAATTCTTCATCAGAAAGAGGAGTCCCGTCTAATTTGGCTCGATTGTTGCGATTTAAAATATCGCGCCAATGCTGGTATAAGATATCATCTGGTTTGTTAGAAAGCTCTGGACGATAAGTCCAGCCTTCATCTTCTAATTTTTTGATTACTGCTTTTTCAAATTGATCTTCTGCCATGTAATTATTCCTTTTTGTTTTTTATGATTAGTGGGTGCTTTATGTATGATTTTATCATAGATATTTATGATGCTAATAGATTGGGAGAAGGAAAAACTAGGAAACGTTACAGATATTAAAGGTGGAGGAACTCCATCTTCAAAAATAAAGGAATATTGGGATGGAAATATAGATTGGTATACTCCTACTGAAGTTAATAATAATGGGTATTTGAACCACAGTATTAGGAAAATATCTGAAAAGGGACTAAAAAATAGTTCGGCTAATTTATTGCCTAAAGATACAATTCTGATGTCATCAAGAGCAGGAATTGGAAAGATGGCAATTTTAAGGACTCCTGCAGCAACCAATCAGGGGTTTCAATCTCTAATACCTAAAAAATATATTAATTCATATTTTTTATATTCCATGCAAAATATTATTTCTAAATCAGCAAATCGCCTGGCTTCCGGATCAACTTTTACAGAAATATCAGGTAAAGAAACAAGTAAGATTTTAATAAAATTACCATTGAATATTAAAGAACAAGCAAAAATTGGAAGACTATTTAAAAAAATTGATAATCTAATTACTGTCAATCAGCAAAAATTAGAAAAACTAAAATTACTAAAAAGAGCTCTACTACAGCAATTATTCCCACAAAATGATGAAATAAACCCTAAAATTAGGTTTGCTAATTTTAACAATGATTGGAAACAGCAGAAATTAGGAACCCTCGCAAAATGGAAGTTAGGAACAGGGATAAAGAAAAATGATTTAAATTATTCTAATGGTAAATATGTAATTCATTATGCAGATCTTTATAAAATGCCAGAAGTAATTGGTATACAAGATATAACTCATCATTCATTATCTGATGAAGGAACTTTAGTAAAGAGAGAATCAATTCTATTTCCCAAATCCGATGTTACACCTCAAGGATTGGCAAGAACTTCTAGTTTAATTGCTAATGAAGTTTATGCTGGCAGCGATGTTTTAATTGGAGAAATAAAAAATTCCATGACTAATTATGGACCATTTTTATCTTTCGAAATAAATAGAAATAGTAACGATATATTAAGCTTTATAACAGGATCAACAATAAGACATATAAATTCAAAATCATTATCAAAATTAGATATTAATATAACTAATTATACAGAACAGAATGAAATTGCTAGTTTGTTAATAAAATTAAATTATTTAATAACCTTCAAATATCAAAATAAAATTAATAAGTATGATGCATTAAAAAAAGCTCTACTTCAAAACATGTTTATCTAAATAAATCCCCAAAATTTTAAATGTTTTGGGGATTTATTTATTAAATTAGTTTAGACATTTGATACATAATTTTTTCACTGTCTTTTGCTTCCAATTCACGAATAATGTGAATATAAGTTTCTTGAGTTGTTGTCATACTTGAATGACCTAGTCTCTGTGCTACTGTTGCAATTGAAACATCTCCAAAAAGCAATAATGAAGCATGGGTATGACGTAAACCATGAACAGTAATCACTGGTACTTGTGCTTTTTCACATAATGTTTTTAAGTAATGATTAACTGTGGAATTAAAAATTCGCTTTTCGGTAACAAAAATTGGTTTATCTTTTGGTAAATTATTAATTAATTGTGAAAATTGCATGGATAATTGCCAATCCATTCGAATACTACGAATAGATGACTCGTTTTTAGTTTTTTGAAAACTACCATGAAACGATAGAAATTGAAATTTTTAAATGAAGCTGAGTTACAAAAACTAATTCATCAATTCGATTTAGGGAGTGAAATTAATTGGGACTGGTTCCTAATGTTAGTTATTAAAACCGGGATTCGTTTTTCTGAGGCGTTAGCTGTTACACCTGATGACTTTGACTTTAAAAGTCAGATGTTGCGGATTAATAAGACTTGGGATTATAAATCGTTTCATGGTAGTTTTCAAAAAACTAAAAACGAGTCATCTATTCGTAGTATTCGAATGGATTGGCAATTATCCATGCAATTTTCACAATTAATTAATAATTTACCAAAAGATAAACCAATTTTTGTTACCGAAAAGCGAATTTTTAATTCCACAGTTAATCATTACTTAAAAACATTATGTGAAAAAGCACAAGTACCAGTGATTACTGTTCATGGTTTACGTCATACCCATGCTTCATTATTGCTTTTTGGAGATGTTTCAATTGCAACAGTAGCACAGAGACTAGGTCATTCAAGTATGACAACAACTCAAGAAACTTATATTCACATTATTCGTGAATTGGAAGCAAAAGACAGTGAAAAAATTATGTATCAAATGTCTAAACTAATTTAATAAATAAATCCCCAAAACATTTAAAATTTTGGGGATTTATTTAGATAAACATGTTTTGAAGTAGAGCTTTTTTTAATGCATCATACTTATTAATTTTATTTTGGTATACATGGATGAATTGGTCTATTTTATTAAAAAGGTTTCCAATTTTATTTTCTTCTTCCTTACCAGGTACATAAACAATAGTTTTTGAAAATTTTGAAATCCATTGTCGATTATGACTTTTAGGAGTATATTCTAATTTTTTTATTATGTTATATAGAAAATATAAATTATCGCATTCATTATTTAAGTCTAAAATTTTTATCGCTGAACTTTTAATTTTAAAAGGAAAATTTATGAAATATGAGCTAGTTGTAAAATCATCAAAAATTATTACAGGTTTTTTGGAATTTGCTTCTTTAATTCTTTAATTCCAAAATTTTCATCTGTATATCCTAAAATAAAGCTTTTTCCAGCGGTTAAAACTGGTGTTTTATTGTCATTTTTATATTGTGTATCTTTAACAATATATTCCGTAGGTTGTTCATATTTTATTAATTCATTTAACTTATGCTTTTCCCATTCTCCGTTAAAATTAGTGAATCTAATCCTAGGGTTTATTTCATCATTTTGTGGGAATAATTGCTGTAGTAGAGCTCTTTTTAGTAATTTTAGTTTTTCTAATTTTTGCTGATTGACAGTAATTAGATTATCAAGTTTTTTAAACAACATTCCTATCTTTTTTTGTTCATTGATACTAACTGGAATTTTAAAATTATGATTAGAAACTAGATTCCAATCAGATCGTGGCATTTTTGTTCCAGATGTAAAATTAGCAATATTTTGGAATTCTTTAGTTTGTATAAGAATATATAAAAATGATGGATCTACTAAGTTATTTACTTGTAAAACCCAAAAATCTCCAACAGCTATTCCTTCAAAATTAGGGAAAAGCCACTTTTTTAAATATGGGCGGAGCTTCCCAAATAAAATATTATTAGGCGTAAATTTAATTCCCTTTTTGTCATTTCCAATTAGTTCAATTGCTTCTTTATCTATTTTCCCTCTTTCAGAAATTATATTTTCAAATTCAATATGAGGTAAATTAACGCCATTTGAAGTTTTAGATTTTCTAAAGCATAATTGATTCAGTTTTCGCTTCTCCCAATCATCAGAAAAGCCCTTAAACCGGATTTCCGGAATCTTTTTCTCCACGTTTTCCGACATTATTTCAACACCTTCTTTAATAATTCCAGTGTCTTTTGTGCTTCTGGAGTGGTGCCAACTAGGTCATCCATCATTGTTTTGATTTCACTAGTTAGTTCTTCTTCTTGTTGATCTAGTTCGTGCATATCATCAACTAGCTTTTGCACATCAACCGGCGGTTCTTCTTCAAAGGTATCTACGTAACGGGGGATGTTGAGGTTGTAGTCATTTTCTACAATTTCGTCCATCGAAGCCACGTGGGCATACTTATCGACATTTTCACGATTTAAATAGGTTTTGACAATCTTATCAATATCTTGTTTGCGTAGCTTATTACTGTTCTTGGCCTTTTCAAATCCCTTAGATGCATCAATAAAAAGTACGTCATCATTTTCCCGATTTTTCTCAAGAATTAAAATGACGGTTGGAATCCCCGTATTGGTAAAGATTTTTTCTGGTAAGCCAATTACTGCTGAAATATTGTGATTATTTAACAGGTTTTTTCGTATTTTTCCTTCAGCAGCACCCCGGAAGAGGACTCCGTGTGGTAACACAATTGCCATCCGTCCGTCTTGCTTCAAGTGGTACAGACAATGCAGAAGGAAAGCATAATCAGCTTTTGATTTGGGTGCCACGCCCATTTTAAACCGGGGATCATTTTCTCGATCTTGGTTATCCCATCGCAGTGAGTAGGGTGGATTAGCCATTACAGCGTCAAACATTCGGGGAGCATCAACACCATCGACCACACCATCCGGCCAATCACTATTTAAAGTATCAGCATTGCGCAGGTGAATATCGTTGTATTCCACTCCATGCATCATCAAGTTCATTCGTGCCAAGTTGTAGGTTGTGGTGATTAATTCTTGACCGTAGTATTTAATGGCACCTTGTTTTCCAGCATTGTGCATGTAGTTTGCAGTTGTTAAAAGCAAGGAACCAGAACCCATTGCTGGGTCGTACAGGCTGTAATTTTCAACGTCTTCACGTCCCGAGGTTAAAATTTGGGCCATGATTTCAGATACTTGGTGGGGCGTGTAGAATTCACCGGCTTTAGCACCAGAATTTGCTGCAAACATTCCGATTAAATATTCATATAAATCACCAAGCACATCAGAATCTTCGTCTAACTCAATTTCACTCATTAAGTTAATCATGTCGGTAATCGTAGCTGTCCGAGCCTGCGTGTTATTTCCAAGGCGGGTGGAGGTTAAATCCATATCGGCAAATATTCCGGCAAAGGCCGTCTTGGCCTTAGGAGCAATTCCTTGGTTAAATCGGGCTAGTGCATCAGACATCATCATCACGTTAAATTTATCTGTGTTGATGGCTTCCTGCCAGTCTGAAAATAGATCCCCGGGTTGAATTACGTAACCTAAGTTATCCTGCATGTAAGCTTCAGCTTGCTGTTGATCTTGTTGCCAAATTTCAGCCCAACTGGTTCCTTGGGAAATGGATTGGACCCAGTTTTGTGCTTTATCTGAGAGGTATTTATAGAACATGATTCCGAAGATGTAGTTTTTGTATTCGGATGGTTCAATTTTTCCTCGTGTTTCGTTTAAGGTTTTCCACACGAGGGCTTCTTTTTTTGCGCTTAATGCCATTGGCTGACTCCGTTTCTGTTATTTATTTTTTATAATTAACGCTGTTATACAGAATAAACTAATCGGAGCAAATAAAAAAGACCAACTAGATTAGTAGTGGGTCTTGATCAATTCGCAAATTTTAATCTTTCAAATACCATGCATCTTCCTCCGGATCCTGCGACGTCAGGATCTTTGGTCCGTCTTCCGTGATGGCCAAGGTGTGTTCGTATTGCGCGGAGAGGGATCCATCTTCTGTGACGTAGTAGGTCCAGTCGTCCTTGGCATCAAAACGGTCCTTAATCTTCCAAGTTCCGAGTGTCACCATCGGTTCGATGGTAATCGTCATGCCGGGGCGGAGCCGTAAGCCACGGCCTTTTTCTCCGTAAGCGGGAACGGCTGGTTCTTCGTGAATTGTGGGCTGGATTCCGTGTCCAATTAGTTCCCGAACGTCGCCCATGTGGTTTTCGTCTTCTACGTAGTGTTGGATGGCGTAACCAATGTCACCGAGTCGGTTGCCAACCTGGGCTTGTTGAATTCCCTTGTAAAGCGATGCCTTGGTGACTTCCATTAGTTTTTGGGCTTCGGGACTGATCTTACCGACCGCATAGGTCCAGCAGGAGTCACTTTCAAAGCCGTCCTTGTTGACGCACATGTCGACCTTGACGATGTCACCGGACTTTAACTTCAAGCCCTTGCGGGGGATCCCGTGGGCCACTTCGTCGTTAATTGAGATACAGGTCCCAAACTTGTAGCCATCAAATCCTTTTTCGGAAGGAATCGCCCCGTGGTCAGTGATGTACTTGTTAGCGAATTCTTCGATTTCCCAGGTGTCTAGGCCGGGTTTAATCAGTTTCTGAAGCCCTTTGTGGACGCCCGCTAGGACGGCGCCTGATTCAGCCATTTTTTCAATTTCACGCTCTGATTTTAAGGTAATCAATGTTGTTCTCCTTTGGTATTGATTATGTTAGGCAGAAAGCCATCCCCTTTAATATAGCACTAATTCGCGCAAAACGGCACCCAGAGCTCAACTAGCTTACTGTTGTTTATTCTTAATCGTATTTTTCACGATGGGAAGCAGGCCTTGGATAAAGCGTTTTTCTCGTTTCCAACTGGTCAGATAGTTAACGTAGTATTGACCTGCCAAGAAGATGACGAGGCTCACCACGATAAACAAAATGATACCGATGCGACCGAGTTCCATCTTTTCAATGATTAACTCGTAGGTCGAACAAACTCCGTTTAAAAAGCCGGCGTAGGCCACGAAGTACCATGCAAGCCCTTTATTGTAAAAACTGTAGAAGTTCTTAAAGTCCTCCTTGTTGTTCACTAGGTCTTGCACCTGAGCCCGTCCGGCCGTTTTTTTCAAGCGGTGAAAGAGCAAAGGGGGAATAATCCACTCCAGTAAGCTCGTGGGCTTCGTCTTGTGGCCCTTGATTTGATACTTGGCAAAGACCGTGTTTGACTCCATCAGTTCCATCCGTCCCTGGTACAGAGGGAAAATGAACAATAACCAATCCCCGATAAAGCCGAGAATTCCAATGATAATTTCCATGTTTTGACCTCCATCATTCTAATTACTTACAATTAAATAACTAACTGAGTTAAATTGCAATCGAGCTTTCATTAACGTGGTGGGCATCCGGTGGGCTATGGTATGATAGATAATGATGTCTTTGAGAAGAATAAAATTAAAAAGGTGATTATTTGAAAAAAAAGCTATTTAATAAATGGGACCTAGTGGTCTTAATTATTGGAGTTTCGGCGGCGGTGTTGGGGTTCTTTTATATGAACTATAACAACCAAAATTCCGGTGGTAAGCTGCATAAACCGATGCAGTCGCCGATTATCTTTGTTTCTGACCAAAACCGGACCTCTGCGGCCGCCCAACACTTGGTAACCACGGCGAGCCGATCCGGAGGGTCAGTGGCGATGCACATTGACGTTCTAACTGATGGGGAGATTCAGTACCAAAAAAACGGCAATGTAAAGGCCAAACAGCCGATTATTGAGGTGAACTTTAGTGATCGAAGTAAAACTACCCGGGAACAAGCTAAGGCCTTAAATAGCATCCTCCGGCACTTAAACCGGAAGTATCAATACGAACAGTACGATGCGATTGGCTTTGGCTCCGGGAGTTTGGCAGTCTTTACCAACGCGACCCACTATGGTTTTGAACGCAACCGGATGCGTTTGAAACACTTTGTGTCGGTAGCGGGTCCTTACCAGGGAGTGAAGCTGAACGTACCACCGGTTAAACCGGGGCAACCAGCTCCTGTTAATAACCAAGCTCCCGCTAACCGGCAAAATGGGAATCGGCCTAATCAGCAACGGATGAATAATTCCCAACGACCGGATCCTAATAATCAAGAACTAATGCGGGAACAAATTTTAGACCGCCAACAAGCGATTAACGATCGATATCCCACTTACGTTGAACTAAAGAAGGAGTCGAAAAAACTGGATCCCAATACCCAGGTCTTAAATATTTACGGGGCCGTGGACAAACAGAGTAATTCAGATGGACTTGTTCCAGCGTCGTCGGCGGCAGCCTTGAAGAATCTGGTTCCGTCCCAGAACTATGAATCACTGCGGTTAACCGGACCGATGGCAGATCACGCCCAAATTATTGATAATCAAGTTTCAGAGCGGATCATCAACCGGTTCTTATTTAATGATTAAAAGAAGACAAAAAGCCCCTGACAATTGTCAGGGGCTTTTTGGTTACCAAATTTGGACACGTTTGGCTGGTTCAAGGTACATACCGTCGCTTGGTTGGACGTTAAAGGTGGTGTAGAAGTCATCGAGGTTTTTAACCTGGACCGTTGCCCGCAATGGACCAGGAGCATGCACGTCCACCGTTAAGAGGAGGTGTTGGTACTCAGGGGTGGCCTTCATTCGCCAAATCCGAGCCCAGTTCGTAAAGAACTCGTAGAGGTCGGCATCGGCTTCTTCCTTAGCGGCCGCTTCGGCACAGCTTAAACCGCCGGCATCAGCGATGTTTTCAGAGACGGTCAGCTTCCCGTTCACTTTACCACCGGCGTATGGTAAGCCATCGAATTCGGTGATCATCTTTTGGGCCAAGCCCTCAAAGTGTTCGTGGTCTTCCTTGGTCCACCAGTTGTTCATGTTCCCAAATTCATCAAAGAGGGAACCGTTGTTATCAAAGGCGTGGGAGATTTCGTGGGCAATTACCGCTCCAATCCCTCCGTAGTTAGCACTGGCAGACTGTTCCAAGCTGTAGAACGGAGCCTGCAGGATGGCCGCTGGAAAGACAATGATGTTTTTGAACGGATGGTAGTAAGCATTAACGGTGTTGGCGCTCATTTCCCACTTTTCTCGTTCGACTGGTTGGTTCCACTTTGAGAAGGTGTCTTTAGCTTCTAGGTAGTTGAAGTGTAATAAGTTGGCGACTAAACCAGCTGCTTCATCAACGTGGAATTGGTGGTAGATGGGATCCAATTGGTCGGGATAACCAACTTGAATGCCCAAACTGTTCAACTTCTTAATGGCCATTTGCTTGGTGTCAGCACCGAGCCAGTCGTTGTTGGCCAACCGTTGTTCGTAGATGCCAATCATCTTTTCGACCATGTGGTGGACATCCGCCTTGGCTTTGGGACCAAAGTATTTCTTGCCGTAGTAGTCACCCACGACGTGTTTGAAGGTTCCAGAGGCGAGATAAAAGGCTGCTTTAGCTGGTTTAGCGGCTTCCTTTTTCCCGGACAGAGCCCTGCTAAATTGACCACCAACCTGACGAAAGTCCTCTGAGAGGGCTCCGGCTAAGCCGTTAACCGTCTTTACTAACATCCAGGCTTGGAACTTTTTAAAGTTGGCGGGGGTAAGCAATTCGTTTAGGTGTTTGAAGTATTCTGGTTCCGTCACGATGATTTTTTCGGGGACGGCTCCCACCAGGCCTTGGATGGCTTGTTTTAAATCTAGGGCCGTAGTTGAGGCAGCCAGTTCGTCCGTTGTGAACGGATTGTAGGTCTTACTAATGTCAGCTGCTTCTTCCGCTGATTTCACGTGGGGGGCAATCTGAGCATCAAAGTCCTTCGCCTCTGCTACGAGCTCGCGTGCCTGGTCTGCTTCATAACCGGCCATCTGGAGCAGTTTTTCACTCATTTGGGTAAAAATTGGCATTAATTGGGCGTAGGCCGGGTTATCTGGTTCGTAGTACGTCTTGTCTGGTAAGAAGAGACTGGGACTTCCAGCAAAGAGGGCGTTAACCTGCGCATTCTTCATGTCCGCGTCGATGTCAAAGTCGAAGGGAACGGGGAAGCCCTTGAGAATCCAGTCAGCTAGGTGAGCATCAAGGTCTGCATAGTCAGTCAGTTGTTTAATCTGGTCTAAGCGGGGTTTTAACGGTGTGGCTCCGTCCTGATCCCGTCGCTTAAAGTCCATCGCCAGTTGGTAGAACTTTACGTATTCTTGTAATTCGGGGGTGTTAGCTGGAATGTCTCCGGCAGCTAAGGCGTCGGAATCATGCATCAACGTCTTCTCAATCTCATCGACTAGATCCATAAAGCCACCCACGGAGGAGTGGTCGCCGGGAATGGTGGCCTGTTTCACCCAGGCACCGTTGACAGCGTCATAGAGGTCGTCTTTGATTTCTGCTTGGTTTACTGGAAAATCAGCTTGTGCCATAAAATATCCTTCTTTCTGTAGTTGGTTATGGGTTATCTTACCAAAAAACGGCGGTTAAGGAAAACTTAACCACCGTTTTTTCGGATTTATTTACTTTTTCAAGTCTTCAATCGAGTTAATGTTCTTCATGTACTTCGGTACGGCTAGACCAACCCGAGCACCAGGACAGTTAACTCCCACGACTTCTACTTGATTCTTGAACTTCTGGTATAGCGGACCAGAGGTAACTGGTAGCCAAGCAGCGGTCGTGACGTCGGCTGAACCCCGGGCAATCGAAGCCCATTCTGGTTGAGCTTCCATGGCCGAGATGGTCACGTTGTAACCCTTGTCACGCAGGATTTGGGCGGTCACGTTCGTAGAGGCAATCGCATCATCCCACGTTACGTAGGTCATCCGAACTTTCTTTCCGTGTCCGTCTGGAACGCCGGCGGTCCATTTAGCAACCTCTTTAGGGTGTTGCTTGATGAACTTCTTCGCCGTCTTTTGCGGATCGGCCCCCTTGAAGTTTTCGTACATGACGTCACCCATCATGTTGGAGTTCCACTTAAACTGCTGGAAGAACTTGTAGGCGCCGGGATTGTCCTTTTGGAAGCCCTTGCGAGCTACCGTGTTAATTTGTTCGGACTTTCCGTAAATGCCCTTGGGATCCTTCAAGAATTTAATTGGGTATTTCTTAAACATCCAGTGGGGTTGCCATGCGGTGACCACGATTGGTTGTTTGTACTTAATCGATTTTTCCAGTTGACTACACATGGCAGCCGTTGAACTGGTTTGCAGTTGCCAGTTTTGTTGCTTTAACCCATAAGCAGGGATGGCCTTTTGGGTCGAAGCCATAATTCCGGCCCCGGCATCGATCCCGGTGATAGTTTCATGCACTTGGGGACCGACCGGCTTATTAGCATCATATTTTTTCGGCGTGATGCTGCAGGCAGAAAGCATGATGGTTAAACAACTAATCCCGATGAAGCCCAGGAAGAGTTTTAATTTTTTGTTTTTCATCGAACCGCTCCCTTCTTTATTTGTGGTGGGATTGGTTGCTACCACTAACCCCTTCGGACAAGCGATCGAGGATAATTGCGAGAATAACGATGGCAATTCCGGCAGCGAAACCAGCCCCAGCATCGTTACGACCAACGGCAAAGTAAACCAGTGAACCAAGGCCAAGAGTTCCGATCATGGAAGCAATAACAACCATGGAAAGGGCCAACATCATTCCTTGGTTAATCCCGGACACAATCGTAGTCCGAGCCAATGGTAATTCAACTTTGAATAATTTTTGCCATGGGGTACATCCAAAGGAAACCGCTGCTTCTTCTAAATCAGCGGGAACTTGTTGGATTCCCAGGCAGGTCGTGCTAACGATTGGTGGCAACGAGAAGATGACAGAAGCAACGACCCCAGGTACCATTCCAATTCCAAATAAAGCAACGGCTGGAATCAGGTACACGAAAGCCGGCATCGTCTGCATGAAGGAAAGGATGGGACGTACAATTACGTTGACGGTGTGGCTCTTAGCCATCCAGATTCCCAACGGCACCCCAAAGACGATGATGATTAAACTCGTTGCTAACACCAACGTTAAAGTTTGGGTCATTTCGTGCCAGTAACCTTGGTTCCAGATTAAGCCCAGTCCTAAGGCTTCAAAAATCATGAAGCCCCAGTGCTTAGTTTTTCTGAGGATAAACCAGGTTAAGCACAAAACTAAAATGATAAAGAGCCAGGCGGGAAAGAGGTCTAAGACCCATTGAATGGCATCTAAGATGGCACCAATTCCAGCCGTTAAGGCATTAAAGAAGCCAGCAAACCCAGTCAGCCAGTTCACAAATGCATTAATCCACTTAGCGAGTGGGATGGCGGGAATGCCGCTTAAAATTGTCAGAAAACTATTCATTATCTGCGCCTCCTTCAGTATCATCGCTGTTTGAACCAGACATTGCTTCTAGAATGGTACTCCGAAGGATGATTCCTTCCAGGCGACCGTCTTCATCAACTACGGCGTATGGCAACGGAGACTTCGAAATCTTGTCGAAGAGGTCGGCGATTGGAGTATCTGGACTAGTGGTTGGCAAGCCCTTCTTTAAGACAGGGCGCATATCTCGTTGTTGGGTTTCAATCAGCTTAATTACGTCGTCTGCATCTAACAACCCGAGCAGGCGTTGGTTATCATCCACAGCAAAGATACTGGAGATGTGGTCTTCCTTCATCCGCCGTAAGGCCAACTTTGGTCCGTCCTTTTCGATGTTGATCGTGTTTGGATGGATCATGACGTTGCCGGCCGTCAAGATCTTGGAACGGTCCACGTTTTGAATGAACTTCTTGACGTAGTCGTTCTTCGGATGCGTTAACAGATCTTCGGGGGTATCGATTTGAACCACGTCTCCGTCGTGCATCATGAGGATCCGATCCCCAATTCGGAGAGCTTCGTTTAAATCGTGACTGATGAAGATGATCGTCTTGTGCAATTTGTGTTGCAGGTCAATCAATTCATCTTGCATGTCCCGCCGGTTCAACGGATCCAGGGCAGAGAAAGCTTCGTCCATCAAAAGGACATCGGGGTCATTGGTAATGGCCCGGGCTAAGCCGACCCGCTGTTGCATCCCACCGGATAGTTCACTGGGGTACTGATTGTCATAACCATTTAGACCCACCATTTCCAAGGATTCGTGGGCTTTCTTTTCCCGTTCTTCCTTGGCAACTCCTTGAACTTCAAGGCCAAAGGCGGCGTTTTCTAACACGGTTTTGTCGGGTAACAGGGCAAAGCCTTGAAAGACCATGCTCATTTTCTTCCGTCGTAACTCTAATAAACCTTTCTTATCGAGTTGCATAATGTTTTGCCCATCGACATAGATGGTTCCAAGGGTTGGTTCGATGAGCCGGTTAAACATCCGAAGCATCGTAGACTTCCCAGAACCAGACAGACCCATGATAACGAAAATCTCGTTGTCATTAATGGTGAAATTAGCGTTATCAACCCCAACGGTACTTCCAGTTTTGGCGAGGATTTCTGCCTTACTTTTTCCTTCAGATAAAAGCTCTTGTGCTTTATTGATGTGGGGACCAAAAATTTTGGTTAAGTGGTCCACTTTGATCTTTTCTTTGTTTTCGGTCACAGAACTTCTCCTTTCTTTGAGGCAAACTTTAAGTAAAAATAAAAGCCCCTCTATCTAACATAACAAGCTCTTGTTTGGCTTGTCAAATAAAGAAGGGCGAAAAATCCCGCGATGCGGGGATTATATTGGCGTTTCACGGATAAAATTAAAAGCGAATGGGCAGAAAATTCGGATTTTGGAAAGGCTTTCATGTCGTTTACATGAAGTGATCCAACATGATTCCGACAAAGTAGTGAATGAACATCGTCAGGATTCCCACGATGACATTCCGGATGATGGCAATTTTAACCAAACCGTTCCCCAGTTTGGCACTCAAGAATCCGGTTAAGGCCACGGCGATGATCACGGCTACGATTGTTCCCTCCCATTTAATGGGAGCAGGTAACAGGGTCATGGCCAGGAGGGGTAAAGTTCCACCGGCCGCTGCAGAAACTAAGGAAGAGAAGGCGGCGGACCACGGACTCATGTACTGGCCAATTTGAAGATCGTATTTAACGGAGACCAACGTTTGTAATGGGTTCTTTTGCAGTAAATCATCAGCAATTTCGGTTGCAGTTGCTGCTGAAATGCCACGACTTTGGTAGTAATCGATGACGTCCTGGCGTTCGCCGGCGTAATCGGTTTCTAAGAGCCGCTTTTCTGCGGCAACCGCGGATTCTTCTGTGTCTCGTTGGGAACTAACCGAAGCGTATTCTCCCCCAGCCATGGAGAAGGCACAGGCGAGGAGGTCTGATAGTCCGGCAATGAAGATCGTGAATGGATTAGTAGTAGCTACGCCCACCGAGAAGAGCACCCCTACGACGGTTAAAATGCCATCGTTAGAACCAAGCACCCCGGCCCGCAGATTATTGAGTTTTTCATCCATTGATTGTTTTTGCTTTTTTTTCATGACAGAACTCCCTTCTAGTCAACTAACCCGACTAACGCACCGATGAGGTAGGTCACTGACATTGTGACCACGCCAGAGATTACGTTGCGCAAAACTGCTTTGAAGCGATTAGCCTTACTCAAAATAGCAGCTAGGTATCCGGTGATTGCGAGGGCAATGATCACGGCCGTGAAAGTGGTAACGATGTGCCAGTTTGTAGGGCCCACAAAGATTGAAATTAAAGGAAGCAGGGATCCGAGCGGAAAGGAAATTAATGAAGCGATTGCTGCTGCGTATGGACTCGTGAACTTGCTGGGATCAAAGGCGTAGCGTTCCCGCACTACGGTAGTCAGGGCGTCTTCTTCCATCATTTCGCTAGTTGCTTGGTAGGCGAGGGCCTGATTCATCCCCGTTTGGCGGTACTTGTCCTCGACGAAGTTAAATTCAGCTTGGTAGTTGTTGGCAAGATCGGTTTTTACGGTCGCGATTGCCTGGCGTTCGGAATCTTTTTGACTGTTTACCGATACATATTCGCCCATCGACATGGACACGGTTCCGGCTAACATCCCAGCTAAACCGGAGATCAGGATGGCCCAGTTGCTGGTGGAGGCGCCGGCCACCCCTAACACGATTCCGGCGATGGACAGGATTCCATCGTTAGCACCCATGACACTCGCCCGTAAAACGTTAATCTTTTGGGCGAGAGAAATTTTTGATTTGTGATCTGACATTTATTCTCAGTCCTTTTGTAAAGTTTATAATTTTATAACAAATATATTCTAACTCGTTTATCCAGATTAGTAAAGGGCTAAATAAAAAACCTTGCGAATTTTGTTTCGCAAGGTTTTTTAGGTTCATGGTTACAGAATTTTCTTGTTAGATGGGTATATGACCAAATCTAATTTATGATCTTGGTATTGACCCAAGTATACGTCTTTAAGCGTGGTGTGCTGTTGCTTTAGCAATTCTTTGATTTCGTCTTCCGTCAGGCTGAACCGTTTCATGGCCGGCAGGTTAATTTGACCGTCAGTAATCAACGGATAGTTCTGGGATTCATCATCATCAAACGTGGTGACGGTCAGCTGACCATTTTGTTCCAGTGTGGCATTTTTAACCTTGCTGAAATCATTAACCCCGTTACTGCGTAACTTAAAGGTGAGTTCGTTGGCGTTAATTCCGTTCTTAAGGGATCGTTTAACGTTAATCTTACCGTTATAAATAAGAACCTGCGGGGCTCCGTTGATGATGGTATCCAGTATGTTACTTTGACTGGTTAGGTACTTAATGGCAAAGACGATGATAGACCAGATCAATAGAATGGCCACGAACTGCATTACCGTGATTTGGGAATTATAAATCACCCCACCGATAATTCCCCCCAGAATATAGTTTTGCAGTTGGTCAAGGGCGTTTGAAGGGGCCAGGTTTCCCTTTCCAGACAGGTTAATCTGTAAGACAATCATGATTAATCCGACGATGAATTTGAGGGCAACGGAACCAAAATCAACCCCGTTGTTACTGTAGCTCCCCCAAAATTTGAACTGGCCTTTGTTAATGTATTTCGGGGGATTTACCAACCGGGTTTTTTGCACGCTGTAGTTAGTTTTGTCATTATTCATGTGTAACAAGTAAAAATTCTTGCCAAGTTTGACGGTCATCCCATCACTTAGGACGTTGCTGCTGGCGTAGACCTTGTTAATCGGCACGTGCTTTTGCTGGGCCAGGGTCTTTAGGACTTGGACGGTTTGACCCGTCTGGCTATCACTACTGCGTTGTTCGTTAAAACGACCAGCTTGTAACGCAATCACTAATGCTCCCACCAGGGAAACCAGAATGAAAAGGTTACGAAACCGAAAGTCATTTTGATTGCGGTAGTAAAAGTAACCAGTTAATAGCATAATGGCTGCGACCACGATGATGAGGCCAATGTAAAAGTAGTTAACCGCACTAAAGTTGTTAATGAGGTATTGATAAGAATATAAGTTCACGAGTTTCACTCCTGCAATTAAATTTGATAGCTTTATTATACTGCAAACGGAGCATCATTGATAAGTAAAAAAAGCCCATTGCAGAACGCAACGGACCGGTTCGTGATTTATTTGGCTGGTTATTTTGCTTGTTCTTGAGCTTGGCATTCAGCACAAACTCCGTGGATCTCAACGTTGGTGACCTTGGGATCGAAGCCTTTTTGCTTTGCTAAGTCCATAAAGTGTTCGTTAATCTGATCAAATTCAGGATCATCGATATCGGTAATCTTGTTACACCGGTCACAGGTTGCATGCAAGTGCGGGTGATCAAAGAAATCATAACGGTAACCACCATCGGAACTAGGCATTTCAATGATTAAGTTCAACTTCTTGAATAAACGTAAGTTGTTGTAAACCGTTGCCATGCTAAGGTTCGGGAAGGTTTTTTCCAAAATGTGGAAAATCGTTTCGACTGATGGATGTTCATCCGTTTCAATCATGTACTTCAAAATAATTTGCCGTTGGGGCGTAATGCGAACGTTGTTTTCCTTTAAACGTTCCATTGCTTGATCATAACGTTTGTCTGTCATTGTGACGACACCTCTTTCTAAATAAATAAAAAATGGAGAACCACGAAACTTAATTATATCATAGTTGCTTACTATAGGTGATTTCAAGTAATAACATTTATAAATCTGTTTGTGATTGCCAAAAAGTTTGTAACTGCCGAGTGAGTTCAGCGGGATTGTGCACGATTTGCGCCTGCTGCCAGCTGGCTGGAAACCATTGCCGATAACGGGGTTCGGCAAAGCGGCGGTCAAGCAGTAAGATGACTCCGCGATCGTGGATCGTACGAATGACCCGCCCGGCCGCTTGAAACACGTGGTTCAATCCGGGTAACTGGTAAGCAAATTCAAACCCCCGGCCGTTGTGTTGTTCAAAGTAATCCCGAATCAGATTGGTTTCGGTGTTCAAACCGGGAAGCCCCACGCCAACGATTGCGACTCCGATTAACCGGTCACCCACCAGATCAATCCCTTCCGAAAAAATACCCCCGAGGAGGGCAAAACCCACGATGGGATGAGTTTCTGGCTGCTGAAAGGCAGCTAGAAACTGATCACGAGCATTCGCATCCATGTTCGGGTGTTGCTTTTGCACTAGTTGGTGCGGATATTGCTTACGATAGGCTTGATAAATCTGATCGAGGTAGGCATAGGAAGGCGCAAACACGAGGTAGTTCCCCTGTTTACTCGTGACTAATTTGTGAATACTGGCGACAATTGATGCTAAACTATTGGTTCTTTGATTATAAGTTGTATTAATGTAAGTTGCAATCAATATAGTTTGGGAATTGGAATTAAACGGAGAGGGGAGTTGATATTTTAACTCCTTTGGATTATCACCTAAGACTCGTTGGTAGTACGTTAGAGGTGATAAAGTGGCGGAAAAAAGCACGGAGCCCCGCGCCAGTTCGAGCTGGGCTTTAATGAATGGACTGGCGTCTAAGCAAAAGATTCTAACGGTGACCGTTTCTTCCGTCATGATGATCCGCCAGCGAAAGTTATCCCCAAACAGATCGTTAATTTTTAAATAGGTCGTTACCGTAAGGAAAAACTGCTGGACGGTTTCAACCAACGGATCGGTCGGGTGCTTGGCTAACCACCTCCGCAGGCTGTCGAGCGACTTTGTGACCGCCATGGTGAAGACTTCATCTGGTTTAGCTCGTTCGGCCGTTGTTTTTCCAGTCGGAAGTTCCGTTTGGAGTCGCTCAAACTGCTGAAGTAATTCTTGGAGGCGACGACGCAGGGCACGGTTGGCCTGGTTACGTGGCAATGACTGTAATAAGGTCGCACAGTCCGTTTGCGTGAGTTCCGTAGAGTACATTTCGCGGGCCCGGTCTACCAAATTATGCGCCTCGTCCACCAACAAGAAATTTTGCTGATTTTCCACCGTAAAGAACCGCTGTAACTTGACCACCGGATCAAAAAGGTAGTTGTAGTCACAGACGATGACGTCGCAAAAGAGGCTAACGTCCAGGGAAAATTCAAACGGATCAAGTTGATAACGCCGGGCATAGTCCTGAACGACTGCTTTGGTGAGGTGTTGTCGTTCGCTTAAAATGGCCTTTAAGGCCGGCTTTAAACGGTCGTAATAGCCCTGAAAGTAAGGATTCTGCTCGGGTTCAAGGTCCGCTTCTTCTGGGAATTGAATTTGCTCCTTGGCCGTTAGGGTAATGCTTTGAATCCGCAAGCCGTGCTGGCGCAATAATTCGAGCGCTTCTTCTGCTACGCGGCGGGTACTTTGCTTGGCCGTAAGGTAAAATAGCCGCTCCACCTGATCGGTAGCAAAGGCCTTGACCGCCGGAAAAAGCGTTGAAATGGTCTTGCCGGTGCCAGTTGGGGCCTCCAGCAGGAGGTGTTTTCCAAGGACCGCCGACTTGTAAACGGCTGCAGCTAGTTCACGTTGTCCCTTTCTGTAACTGGGAAAGGGAAACGATACTTGGGCAGCAGTCTGCACCCGATCCAGTGCCAGTTGCTCTTTTAGAGCCAACCAGCTCTCGTATTCAGCGGTAACCTGGGTAAAGAAATCTAGTGCCTGGGTTCGGCTAATTGATTGGTGTTCCCTCATGATTAGTTCATCGGGAGTTTGGACGTAGGTTAGCGTGAGTGCGACTGAGCTAACGTCCGGATCGGCTCTCATTAACAGGGCGGCGTAGAGTTTCACTTGTCCCCAGTAGAGAGTTAGCTGGTTGGTGGGCAAGTTGCCCCATTCTGCGTCAGAAGTTTTAATTTCTTCAATTTCAACCTGGCCATCATGGGTGGTAATGCCATCCGCCCGGCCGTGAATTAAAACGGGGCGCCCGTTTAGTTCGACCTCTGTTTTTAACGCGACCTCTGCTTGGTAGTCAGAACCGCGGTGCCGTTGAAGTTGTTTGTGGATGCGCGTGCCGGCCTGTGGTGTGTTAAAACTACTCAGCGAACTGTTTAAATCGCCACTGCGGAGGATAAATCCCACCAGTTCACGTACCCCAATTTTTTGCACCATAACCTCCTGACTGTAAAGAAAAAAAGCACCCACCAAGTTCGGTGGATTGCTTGTTGTTCTTATTCCTTAATCCAGCGGTTGAGCTGGTCTTCGTGCCGGCCAAGGTACCGGACGGCTTCTTTTACCAGTTCCTTTTTTTCCTCCGCGCCATTTTCCGGTTCAATGTGGTAGTAGTCACAAATGAATCCCTGCGCGATGTTTTCGTACCGCTCTTTACGGCCATAACCACCATCGTTAAACAGGGAATCAAGTCCCGTAACGTCTTGATGAGCTGCATCGTAGAGTTGCTTAGCCAGGTTACTGTCGGCGGGTAAAACTGATTTCGCGTATGTCACGAGAAATTCATTCATGTCGGTCACGATTTTTTCGCGTTCCTGTCGTTCGAGCTTCTTGTTCGCCATTTAAAAATCACCTCAACCTTCATTATAAAACAAAAATAGTTCCAAACATACCGTTAACGCTTAAATTATGGAAGTTTTCTCAATGTTCGTGTTGTAAGCAGATCAGAGTGGTAACTAGGGATTCACCGCGTAGATATGGTAAGATTGGTGCAGACGATTTCGAATAGGAGTTTTAGTAATCATGAAAAAAATTTTAGCGATTAACACCGGCGGCACGATTTCCATGTCGCTCAATGATGAGGGCGGAGTCGTGCAAAATGAACAAAATCCCCTGGATAATGCGGCGGGACTGGGACTACAGGACATCGAATTAATTAATGATGACCTATTAAACCTCCCTTCACCACAGATGACGCCTGATACGATGCTAAAAATTAAGGATCGGATTCAGCAGGCGATTGCAGAAGGCATCGATGGCGTAGTGGTCACGCACGGAACCGATACGTTGGAAGAAACGGCCTACTTTTTAGACTTAACCCTCCCGAATACCATTCCGGTAGTTGTAACGGGGGCGATGCGTTCGTCAAACGAAATTGGAGCCGATGGGCTCTTTAACTTCAAGTGTGCGATTGAGGTGGCTGCTTCAGATTCCGCCCGGGATAAGGGCGTCTTGGTGGTTTTTAATACCGGGATTTATTCAGCCCGCTACGTGACAAAGACTCACACGACCAGTGTCGATACCTTTAAGGATCCGATTTACGGCACCTTAGGAACGGTTGACCATGATCAGGTCATTTTTGCCCAACAATTGATTGGTAGTGAATACACGGAAATTGACCACGTGATTGACGGGGTCTACCTGGTTAAAGCATACGCTGGCATGGACGGCACCCTGTTTAACGCAATTCAACAGGCACACCCAAAAGGGGTAGTGATTGAAGCCATGGGAGCCGGTAACCTGCCGAAGGCCACGTTGCCAGCCGTAAAACGCCTTTTAGACGCCGGGATTCCGGTGGTACTGGTGTCACGGTGCTTTAGTGGGTACGCCCAACCAATTTATGCTTATCCGGGCGGTGGAATCGAACTGCAGTCGCTAGGAATTGTTTTCTGTGAACAACTAAACGGGCCGAAAGCCCGGATTAAACTAACCGTTGGACTAAGCTGTGGAAAAAGCGGTCCTGCTTTACAGGAGTACATGTCCAACGCCCTTTCGTAATGAACGAGGTGGAATAATGGATAACTATCAAACGGAAGAAATTGTAAAAACCTTACGAGCGGCCCAGCAAAAGCACACCCTCGTAAACGTGTTGCAAAATAGTTCTTCAATTTTTTATACTGGCCGGGTAATTGCCTTAGACGACGTCGGAGTAATTCTTACGACCTATACCGAAAATGGCTTGGCGAACGGCCTGGTTTATTTAACCTATGAGGATATCTTTGACGTTGATTTTGATAGTGATGACTTGGTGCGAATGGAAGCTCGGATTGAAACCGCACAACAGCTTCATTTATTGGGGACGAAACCAAGCCACATGAAGGTGAACGACCGCGTCGATCTCTTAACCCAGGTACTGGGTAATGCCTACGTTTACGGTCAAGCCCTGTTGTTGATTAAGCAGGACGGTCGCATGGTCGAAGGCTTTATTGAACAGGTCGATTCGGACCGGATTAGGGTGCTGAGTTTTGATAAATTTGATAACAGTCGGGTGGAACGACTGGAACTGGAAAAGACGGAGATTCGTTCCGTTGAATTTGGGGGCCAGGAACTCCAGCTATTGTCCCAATCACGGGAGCAACTCCAGGCGCCTCACGTTCAGTCGGTTGTAGAAACGGGAGCCCTCCCAATCTTTGCGAGTCTGCACCGGGCTGCAGAAACCGGTCATCGGTTATTGCTGGTGCCAAAGGTCAACTCCGATCTGTTCTTTATCGGTCAGGTGAAAGCCGTGAACTCTGAGGTAGCAGTGCTGTCTGTGGTCGACATGAACGGGCAGTTTGGTGGTTATGAACTGATTCGGTTGGCAGAAATTAAGGAACTACAATTAAAGAGTGATTACTTACGCTTGATTAATCACCTAGTGTCTGTAAACCTGGCCCAGGGAACCTATCGCCAGCCGATTTTAAACGACGAACGGAGCTTTGACCGGACTGTGGATCTGGTGTACACAACGGTTCGGCAGGCGGTCTACTTTCGGCGGTTCTTACGGTTTAAAACCCAAAAAGGGAAAGCCTACCTAGGGATTCCCTATCAGTTAGAGAAGGGCAAGGTCACGTTTCGCTACCTGGATCGCGATGATCCCACCCGCACTAAGCGCAAGACTTTAGATTTACAACAAATCGACGAGCTGGCATTTGGATACTTGGATGCCGAATTAACCCAACGGCGAGTGCGCGGGCATTAAAAAATTGAATTAGAAACAAACAAGCCAGCTTTCGTGATTAAGACCGAAATCTGGCTTTTAGTTTCTGATTGATTAGAATTCTTGGTAAGTGGCTGGATCTTGGTTGTGCGTGCGCCCGTCTGGTTTGGTCAGCACGTTAATCTTGTCCATGTCACTGGCAGTGATTGTAAAATCAAACACGTCCAGGTTGCTAAGCTGGTTGCGATCGTTGGACGATTTTGGAATCGGCAAAACGTTTAATTGAATTTCCCAGCGTAAAATTAATTGTACGACCGTCTTGTGGTACCGCTTGGCAATCTCAATTAGCGTCGGATCCTTTAGCATCTCACTGGCTCTGCCCAACGGACTCCAGGCTTCAGTTAGGATGTTGTGCTCTTCGTCGTACTGGCGTTGTTCTAACTGATTGAAGTAGGGGTGGAGTTCGATTTGGTTGATTTGGGGCAGAACCCCGGTTTCTTGTTGCAAGCGGTCTAAATGGGCGGGTAAGAAGTTGCAGACCCCGATGGTTCTAACCAACCCAGCTTGTTGAGCGGCGATTAAGGCATTCCACGCCTCCACGTATTGGTCGTCCTGAGGATTGGGCCAGTGCAATAGGTAGATGTCAAAGTAGTCTAGTCCACTGCGATACAGTGATTCTTGCAGCGCAGAGGGCGCTTTTGGGTGCGCATAGTAACGACCGGGGAGCTTGGAGGTCACTAGCAGGTCCGACCGCCGGACGTCAGCATCCCGAATTCCTTGCCCGAGGGCTCCTTCGTTTTCATAGTTATAGGCGCTATCTAACAGGCGATAGCCGTTGTTAATGGCGGATTTAATGGCCATTGCTCCGCTAAATCCGTTTAATTTGTAGGTTCCAAAGCCTAGTTGGGGAATTCTCATTCCGTTGGCTAAAGTATAGTATTCCACTTTGAAGACTCCTTTAATGATTAAACTAGTGGTAACGGTGCTATCCTAACATATTTTGGGCTCAGTTGATGAGCAGGTAGCTTTCCTTCTGGGGTTAGTCCTGAATGGCAGTGAGGTTAACGTGTAACAAATTAGTGATGGCTTGGACCAGTTGCTCCTGATTGGGAGTGGTTTCGCTAGTCACCAGATCGTTAATTAGACCATCAATTCCGTGACAAATGAAGCGCACCGCGGTAGTTGGTTTAAGTTTCAACTTTTCAATGAATTGTTCATACGTAAAGTCAAACAATTTTTGGCGAAATTGGTAGGGACCCTGGTCAGCAAATAAAAGCCGGAAAAAGCGCCGGTGATCCCAAAAGAAGGTCACCCAAATGGAAGTTTTTTGGGCAAAATCGTGGGGATCCGTGATGTTAGTGCAGGTAATGCGGAGTTCAGCTAAATAAGCGTCCAAGAAATCGTCCATCAGGGCGTATTTGTCGGTGTAATGACTGTAAAAGGTCTTCCGGCCAATGTCAGCCGTGTCACAGATTTCCGTTACACTAATTTCTTCTAAACTAGTTTTGGTTTGCAGGAGGTGCTCTAAACTCGTGCGGATGGCCTGTTTGGTCTTGCGAACCCGCCGATCGGTTTGGTTCATGTTACTACCCACTTTCTCTTTTTTGTTTCATAAGTTACAAAGGAGGGGAATTGGCCCTTGCTTCGCAACTCATTCGAAGATATGATACACTTGTTACTTAAAATACGCAAAGGCAAAAAGGAGCAGATTAACATGAAAACAATTTTAGTGACGGGAGCTAGTTCAGGAATGGGATATCGGATGGCACATAACTTGGCTTCGGCAGGCTATCAGGTCTTTGGAGCTGCGCGCCACGTGGATCGGATGGCACCGTTGACCGAAGTTGGGGTAATTCCCTTACAATTAGATGTGACGGATGAAACTTCCCGGACAGCTGCCGTGCACCAGTTAATGCAACGGGCCCATCGCATTGATGCAGTAGTGAACGCAGCTGGATATGGTTCGTTTGGAGCGCAGGAAACGGTTAGTGATGAAGAAGCAAAGCAGCAGTTTGAAGTAAACGTCTTTGGGTTGATGGCCCTGACCCGGTTGATTTTGCCGTACATGCGCAAGCAACAGTCGGGACGAATTATCAATATTTCTTCCATGGCCGGTCGCTTCAGCAGTCCCATGGCTGGTTGGTACTTTGCCTCCAAGCACGCCTTGGAAACGCTCAGCGATTCGTTACGAATGGAAGTAAAGCGGTATGGAATTAAGGTGATTTTAGTTGAACCAGGCGTAGTTAAGAGTCGCTGGGAAGCCATTGCTATGCAACACTTACAGACGTCCGCTAAGGGAACGGCTTACGAAGCCCAAGCTCAAGAAATGCAGCATAACATGGATCACACCTATTCATCAAAGCACGCTTCTGATCCAGAACTGATTGCGAAGACAGTCCAAAAGGCGTTAGAATCAAAGCATCCCCGCGCCCGTTATTTGATTGGTTACTTGGCCAAACCAACCGTCTGGGGCATGAAATTATTACCAACGGCCGTAAAAGACTGGTTAATTCCAAAGTTTATGTAAGGAGGTTAGCGAATGAACATTCCAACGCAAATGAAAGCCTTTCGCTTTAATCATTACCGGGAACCAGCGGAAAACCAACGCATTCCCGTTCCCACGATTGGAGCCAATGAAGTGCTCGTTTACATTCATAATTCCGGACTGAATCCGGTGGACTATAAGATTCAATCTGGGAAAATGAAGATTATTTTTCCGTTTCAGTTACCGCTGACGATGGGCAATGAATTTGCTGGAGAAGTGGTCCAAGTAGGAGCTAACGTCCACGATTTTCGCGTGGGGGACCGGGTCTACGGTCGACCGGATAATCAACACACCGGAACGTTAGCCGATTACATTGCCATTGATCAAAGTGAGATTGCTCTGATTCCAGCAGAACTGGACTATCAATCTGCCAGTGGGGTACCGTTGACCGGTCTAACCAGTTATCAAGCACTGGTGGAACTCGGCAATATTCAACCCGGCCAGAAGGTCTTTATTCAGGCCGGTGCCGGGGGGATTGGAACGATGGCGATTCAGATTGCTAAAGCGCTGGGGGCCTACGTTACAACTACCGCTAGTCCCAGCAAAACGGCATTAGTGCGTTCCCTGGGGGCTGATCAAGTGATTAACTACCACGAGGATTACTTTGCCGACGTGCTCTTTCACTACGACATGGTCTTTGATACGTTAGGCGGTCAGTACCTCAAGGATAGCTTCCGAATTCTGCGGCCTGGTGGGCGCCTAGTCACCATTAACGGCTTACCGACCTACCAATTTGGGCAGGACCACCACCTAGGTCTTGCAAAGTCACTACTCTTCTCGGTAGCCAGCGCCCCACTGCGACGGTTTGCAAAGAAACATCGGGTAAACTACCACTTCTTAATCATGCATCCGAGTGGGTCCCAACTCCAGATTCTGAGTCAGATGATTGAAACCGAAAAGTTGTTGCCAATTATTGACCGAATCTATGACTTTGGCGAAGCACAAGCGGCCTACGATTACTTGGAAGGTGGGCACGCGCAGGGAAAGGTTATTGTAAACGTAAATCACACCATTGAAGCTTAAAAAAGCCGATTCAGAAATTGAATCGACTTTTTTAGTTTATCCAAATTTAATATTTCCATTATTTACCAGAAGTTCCAGCTTTAAAGCCAGCAACAAACGAATTAATTATAGATGGATTAATAATTAAATAAATTAAAAATAGGATGATAATTATAACAATAACAGTTTTAATCGGATGACTTTTAATCGTGTTTGTACATTTTTTTAACATAAATACCTCTTTCTCCTCTGTCTTTAAATTAAAGCGCTAATAATTACCACAATATCTGAAATCCAATGGATATAAATCCCACTCCATAGGGTGTTAGATTTTTTCCAGGAAGCCGTGATGGGATAGCGAGTGATTCCTACTACCAAAGGCATAAATAACTCAAAATGATAGTGGGGCAAATGTAAAAGTGCAAGTAAAAGACAACCTAAGCTATTTACGATGGGCCAGGCAAATTTTTTCATTTTCGTCTTTAGTAGCAAGTGAATCAGTGGAATCGAAATGGAAGCCATCCCAACCTCTTCACCAACTATAGATACTAAAATTTTAAAGGTTACCCAGATTCTGAGGATTAAAGGGGTATGCAATTGATATGATTCACTAATAATTGATGTACCACGAAGGGATTTAATAACATTTGGGAAAAAGAAAACTACAATTAAAATTGGAATTATTTCCAAAATAAACAATAAAAAGAGATACCATACCAACATCCGCCACTTATGCCAGTCAAAGGGCCGAAAAAATATTTTTAAATTGGAATAACCGTATAAAATTACTAAACTAACTAGTCCAGTGGTAATCATTGATAACCAATTAAAGTTAAAATCAAGGAAAATTGCACCCGCGTATCCAAGTAAAAAAAGTAAAAATGCAATCAAGTATTTGGCAGGCTTAAAACTGAGGTTTACCATCTATTCCATCCTTTAGGGCTGAGATCAGCTTATTGATTGAGTTACTAGCGGCATAGTTAATTGGGATTATTGCTTTTGTTTCATCCACTAATCCTTACACTATCTTCTCATATAAATGAAAAAATTACTAATCTAGTTTCAATGTATTTTATCAGTAAATTAATTATCTGAAATTAATTATAAAATCATAAAATGTGATTAAAAAGCGAGATTAACGGTGCTTCTAAACCAAAAAAGCACTAGAATTCTTTGAAAATTCCAGTGCTCAATGGTGACTTGTTTATTCAATTAACGGTGCAACAATGTCATTGAACCACGCTGATCTTTTACTGCTCAGCCGGGTTAATTTACTTATTGTGAATCAAAAATGACTGAATTAATTTAACCTCATCTGGATTGGGTTCCGCCCACATACTCTTTAAGTCGTGGTAACGTTCGACCGTCATATGCAGGGCGACGGCCATCTGGTTATCATCCAGGTTGTGCTTTTCTTCGTACTTGATCATTTCGGTGGCTAGGTTACTAAATTCTTCTGCGACGTATGCCATTGTGAAACCTCCTTGCTTATCTGTGCTTATTATAGCATTTCTAATTCGTTATGGTTGGGCTAATAGGTGGGTGGCAATTCGATCGGCCACCGCAAAGTTGTGGTCGTGAGCCAGTGGATGGGGCAACGCCGTGGTCATCCATTCCTTACCACTCAGTGGGAGCCCCCAGACATATAGATTAGGGGATAAGGTTCCGTCCGCTTGCCAAGCCCTGTAACTAGCAAAGTCAACGTCCACGGCGCCGCTATCATAATTAGTTCCGTCCGTGAGAGGATAGCGAGCGGGCTGAACTGCGCCTTGTTCTAACAGATTGTGGAGCACGGGACTCGCTGTGTGGGCTAGTTTCATCGAGGGGACCCGGGCCTCTAGGACAGCGTCAGCAGCCACCGGTTCGTTGGGATAGAAGTGGGAAAAGGCTTGAAATTTGCCCTGTGCGCCTAAAACCCGGAGCTGTGGTCCTAAAATGGTAACAACACCGGCGCGCATCAATGCGGCTAGTTGCTCGTACCGTAACAGGGGCGGACCGGCCGTGAGAAAGCCACTGGCAGCGTTAAATTGTTGCAAGAAAGAGTGAACGTAATCGTCAGGGGTAAAGAAGCCATCCACAACTAGGTGCTGTAAGAAGGGCCGCAGCTCGATCACAATTGCTAACGCGCCGGTTAACGGAGCGTGCTTTGAACCTAAAGCGGCATCCGTCATGACTTGGTCCATCCAATTCAACAGGGTGTGTTGATAATCCTTGGTGGTGGTAATTTTGGTCCCCGCCACGGGATTTAAGACGTGGTCCCAGTCAAAACGATCATCTGGCTGAATGGCTGTTTCAGCAACAAAGTGGTTGCGATCGGCAGCGGCCACAAAGGCTTGAGTAAATTGCTGTTGGTCAAGCTCCAGATAGCGTTCTTGAATTAACAGTTGGTAGTAGCGCAGTTCAATTTCTGCTTGCAGCAGCGCAATGAAGCAGGATCCCGGCAAATGACCATTAACCAGGTTGTTCTGCACGGTCACATCGTTTAAGAAGTAAAAGTGGTTTGTTTCGCCGATTTCTTCCTGATTGAGTGGTTTGGGGTAGTAGGGCACACCCCGGCGGGAGCCAGCCACGATGCGGGGTTCACGTCCTGATGGTTGGTACTCAAGCTGATGATTGGCGTGGCGCTTAAAATGACCTCCGCGACTGATTGTCAACCGGGTCAGGTAATCAAAAAAGGATAATCCCATCCCGCGGATGACGACGGTTGCACCCGGTTGAATGGTTGCAAAATCAGCTTCTTCTGGAAGTTCCGGGGCAACGTAAGTTAATTGGTTCGCGGTGGCGTATTTTTGGAGTGATTGTTCGTCAGCACTTAGCTCACTGGGCGTATTTCCGGTGCTCAGCACCACTCGATCGACCGCAAACTGCTCGTGATTAGTGGTCGTGATGATGGCTTGGACCGCCTTCGTGGTGACGTTTTCCACGTTAGTGGCGTGGCTAGTAACGGTCAGATTGGCAGGACATCGCTGTATGATGGTCTGAGTCACCCACTGAGCATAGGCTCCAAATAATGCCCGTGGCGCGTAGTCATTAGGACCAAGCTGATTTGCGAGCGTGATTAATTGGGGATCTAGACCATTGCTTTTAATGAAATCAGTGGCGTTCTCTGACTGGGTCCACTGGTAAAAAGTGGGACCGGTAACGGTTGGGGATTGCTCATCGTTAAACAGGGTCACTAGTTGGGCGGGTGAATTCATAATTAAATGGTGGTCCTGAGCGGGATCCCACACGTTCCCTCCCAACGGGGCCGCGTCAAACCACTCGACCTGAATTTTTTGATTGGGTTTGAAGTGGTGTAACAGGCTGTCTAAGAGGAGGATGCCCCGGGGGCCAGCTCCGATTAATGCAATTTTCATAACGACGTGACTTCCTTTCTCAATCATTACTTTACCATAGTGGTATTAACTTCTCACATATGTTTATAATGAAGCAGGTAAAGGAGGGGGCAGAATGATTCCAGAAAACATGGACGAGGTGGAAAAACGGCTGGCAGAAAAGCAAGCTGCCGGAGAAAAGATTACCCGTAATCAATTAATCTATGAAACGATTTGTGATTTACTGCAGGCTTATTTGATTAACGCTGAGGAAGGTCACTACGACTCGGTTAAACCGGTGGATGACCAGCACTTAGAGTTTGTAAGCGTGATGGGCAAACATTTGGGGATGTATACCGCCAAGGGTGAGAGCCTCGTGGCCGACTTTAAGCAGGATTCCTTTCAGATGTTGTTGGATTTAGAGGCAGCGGCGCAACAGATTGCGGGCGGACGCTAGAGCCCTAGTTGCAAACGACGGGCTAAATTAGTACAATGAAGTCTGTAAGGCGTCCCTAGTGTAACGGATAGCACATGAGATTTCGGTCCTCATGATCTCGGTTCGACTCCGAGGGGACGCATTTACAATTGTAGGATTGAGGAGCGGGAGCCGCTCCTTTTTCATTGGAAAAATGGAGGAACTTTGGTTATGACCACCCAATTACCCACGGAAAAGCAAATTATTGAACAGGCCCAAAATACGGTTAAACGACTACGGGTTAAGTTGAAGTACTATCAAATTTTATCTGCGGTCAGTAACATCACCCGGATCGTGCTGTCGGCTTCAATTCCGCTGTTGGTTTCGATGTCTTCGCACAACATTAAACTGCTGGCCATTGTTTCTTTGACCGGGGTGGCAATGAGCATCATCCAGGGAATTGACTCTTTCTTTAACTTGTCAGGAAAGGTGTCGGACTTAAAACAATCCATTTTATCGACGAACAAAGAAATCTTACTGTTAACTTCACACAATGATCCCTATTCGGCTGATGATGACGAAAAGAACGTCCAACGGTTTATGGGCAACCTTGCCGATGCTTTAGACGGCATGATGGATGACATTGAAAACTAACTAAAAAAAATCCTGAATCAAATTTGATTCGGGATTTTTTTAATTTAATATTTTTTAATAAATAGTAGTATAAGTTATTTATGAGGAGCAAATTATATATTAGGTATGATAAGTATTTATAGTTTTGTATCGTTAAGCTTCTTAATTAATCTTTGCTTTTCCATTTCTATTTGTTGTTCATTAAGATTCATGATATATCTTGAACTTTTGTACGACCCTAAGTGAACTATTAAATCCATATCTGTTAGATTTTTTACAATTGTTCTAATCCTATTTTTAGGGATATTTGGGTTTCTTTTTGATAACTGTGGTATCGTTGTAAAATAATTTATAATGTCTCCTAATATTTTTATTTGCTCGTCAGATAAATCTCTAATATTTTTTATTGCATAAAGTAAATCAACCTTCCATATTGTTATCTTTGTGCTTTCTGGAAGAATAACTACATCTGGAGCAAGTAAATGATTGTTTATTGCAGACTCAAATATTCTTGGTCCTCCACTTCCTGCTCTTTCAGCAATTCCAGACTTTCTGAATAATGAAGAAATTACAGAATTTCTTGAATCTGAATCTTGACCCTTGATGAAAGAGTCCAAACTAACTCTCATATTACCAGGGTTAAAAAATTCAAAACAACTTTCGTAGTCATTTATTCGTATTGCTTTTGAAGAATTATAGTAGGGATGCATAAGTGAATTTACTAGTGCTTCTTTTGTAGCTGATTTTAAATCAGCATAATAAGATCCTCTTGTCATTTCATTATTTTGAATGAATTTATCTGGAATTCCAGAAGGAAGCTTATTTAAAACTACATTATAGAATGAAAATATATTTAACTCTGGATAATTCATGTCACCACTTGAAACACGATCTACCCAATTATTATCAGTATCATGATTATATTTAAAATAGTCCAATTGAAATCCAGGAAATTCATCAAGAATAGATTTTAATTTTCCAAAAAATAACAATCCATCCTTAGTTAATTTATATTCACGATTTGAATTTTTTCTATCAATTTTAAAGACACCGATATCATATAGAAATTGTAAATTACTATAGTTTTGGAAATCATCATATTTTTTCTTTTTTGTATTATTGAATAATAATTTTCTATAATCATTGATATCTTTTTCGTTTAAATCGTCAATATTGTAATTGTCTAATAATCCTGAATCAAGAGAGCTATTGGAATCTGTTATGAAGTATCTGTATTCCTCATCATCCATAAGGAAATCACCATCATTATGTCTTACATAAGCGTTTGTCTTTATTCCATTAATATAAACTGGTTTTTCACTATGATTTGCTTCTCTTACATAAATTTGAATTATTATTTTTCCATTGATTTCATATTCAATGTAATTTTCTGAATTATCTGATGTTAATCTTTGGCTAATTATTTTCTTATTTCCTAGTCCACTAAAAAAATCTCTTTTTACATCTTCTGGTACAGAAACTCCAGTTATTTTATAATTGTAAGTATGGGGTTCATCAATTCCTAAAACTATAAATCCGCCAGACGTATTTGCCATTGCGCTATACGTTTCCCAAAAATTTTTAGGTAATTTAAAATCGGATTTTTTATATTCTAAATTAATATTTTCTTTTTGTATTGGTTTATTTTTTCTATAATTTTTTCCACTATTTAATTTCTCCATATTTTATATATTTCAGGGTGCATTAAAAATAAATTGAAAATAAGTGAATGTGAATAAATGCTGATATCACGCGCTTACAGGACATGGATAAAAAATATTTCAAGGTGCATTAAAAATAAATTGAAAATAAGTGAATGTGAATAAATGCTGATATCACGCGCTTACAGGACATGGATAAAAAATATTTCAAGGTGCATTAAAAATAAATTGAAAATAAGTGAATGTGAATAAATGCTGATATCACGCGCTTACAGGACATGGATAAAAAATATTTCAAGGTGCATTAAAAATAAATTGAAAATAAATGAATGTGAATAAATGCTGATATCACGCGTTTACAAGATATGGATGAAATATATTGATATTATAGTTAATGTAATCATCCGTTGTTATTATATCATTTGTAGGATTTTATCAAAATATATTTTAAGCTTTACTAGAATAATGTTTTTATTAAATAATACTATAAAAAAAGGCAACTAATACACAAGAAACTATGTGATTAGTTGCTTAATAAATATTATATAAAAATGTTATAGTTCTGATTAGTCTTTCTTTAATTCGGATTGACTTAACCACTTGTGGTTCGTGTACTTTTGACCGCCGTTGGTAGGGGTGAAGTTAACGGCGTAAGCTGGACCGGAGCAAACCTTGACGATCTTACCTTTGGCACCCTTCATACCGTCCATGTGATCGGCGTTGATGGTAACCTTAGCGCCCTTACATAACTTCTTGCCGTTTTCGGCCTTTAATTCAGACTTAACCAGGTACTTGTGGTTTTTGACTTCTTTGTTCGTCTTCGTGTCCTTGAAGTCCACTACGTATAACGGTGAGTCATAAACGCCAGCAACAGTGGCTTTGGCACCTTTCATTCCCATCATGTGGTTGGCAGTAATGGTGACCTTTTCGCCAACCTTGTACTTCGGATTCTTGGCCTTTTTTAGATTAGTTGGTAATTCGCCATTATGGTTCATTTCCATCTTCATGTTGTCGTTCATGTTCATCTGATTGTTAGACTTGTTATCCATCTTCTTACTGCTCATGGTCTTGTCGCTAGCGGCGTGAACCGTAGATGGAATCACACTCGTGGCAGTCGAGAGCCCCAAACCAGCTAAGGCTGCAATCGTAAATAACTTCCGTTTCATCATCTGTAACAGCTCCTTTGAAATCCTATTTAATACTCAACAATTAAATTGTATACCTGACAGTTGCTGATTGCCATTTTTTTGCTTCTAATCGGAAGCAAAAAAGTTAAAACGAACGTTGACAAATAAAAACTGATTTAGTATGCTATGTTTACTTTAAACATAGTACCAGAGTGGGAGCTGGCAAAGGGATTGTTCGGAAACTGGAAAGAACAACGGCTCTCCTGGGAAGGCAGTTAGGGGATTTCTAAAAATTGATAACTTTTTCTTATAGCTAAGAAAATGAGGCCGAGCGTGCGAGCGCCCCGGTAAAATAAGGTGGAACAGTGTTCAGACGCCCTTGTACGAGATGTACAGGGGCGTCTTTTTTTGAGGAGGAACCAAGATGAAGGCATTACAGACAGAAGATCCAGAGATTTGGCAAGCGGTGCAGGCAGAAGCCGACCGGCAAGAAAACGTGATTGAACTGATTGCGTCAGAAAACATTGCATCCCAAGCGGTGCGCGAGGTCCAAAGTTCGGTCTTGACCAATAAATATGCGGTCGGTTATCCCGAAAGTCGGGTCTATACCGGAAACGAAGCGATTGATCGAGTGGATAACCTGGCCCGGCAACGAGCTCAGGACTTGTTTGGAGCGGAATATGCCAACGTTTTTCCCCATTCGGGAACCCAGGCCAATCAGGCCGTTTACGCGGCATTGTTAGAACCAGACGATCGGATTTTAGCAATGAGTGAACACGCCGGCGGACACTTTACCCACGGACAGTCCCACAACTTCTCGGGTCAACTGTACGACGCGCAGTTTTACGGGGTGGATCCGGAAACGGAACTGCTGGACTATGATCAGATTGAACGCCAAGCCCAGGCGTGGCAACCCAAGCTACTGATTGCCGGTGCTTCGGCGTATAGTCAACTAATTGATTGGGAGCGGATGCGAGCAATTGCTGATGAAGTTGGGGCCTATCTGATGGTGGATATGGCCCACATTGCTGGTTTAGTTGCCGGGGGCGTCTTACCGAGTCCGGTGCCCATAGCCGACGTGGTGACCTCTACGACCCACAAAACCCTGCGTGGTCCCCGCGGGGGAATGATTTTAGCCAAACGGCAGTACGCTGACCGCTTAAACGAAGCCGTTTTTCCACGGTCACAGAGTGGGACCCTCGAACAGATTGTGGCGGCCAAAGCGGTGGCCTACCGCGAGGCTCAACAACCAGAGTTTCGCCAGTACGCGCAACAAGTGGTGGAGAACGCGCAGTTAATGGCTGAGATTTTGAACGAAACGCCCAACGTCCGGGTGGTCACCCGGGGCACGGTGAACCACGAACTAACTCTGGATGTTCAAGCGACCGGGATGACCGGAGCAGAGGCCGCTAACCTGTTGTATTCGGTGGGAATTGCAACGAACAAGGAATTGCTGCCGTTAGAAACGGGTAACACAATGGCAGGAATCCGGATTGGAACCCCCACGATTACCAGTCGTAACTTTACGGAGGATGCAGTCCAAACCGTGGCCGAGTTAATTGGAACGGTGTTAAATCATCCCCATGACGAAGCCCAACTAACCGCGGCTCGGGAAACGGTCCAACGCCTAACGCGTCAATTTCCGACCACTCGATAAATTAGTTGTATTTTTGCTACAATCCGCTAAGATAGAAGTTATTTCTAATGATTAAGAAGAAGGAGGATTGTTATGCAGGAAGAAGCACCAAAAAAGTTTCAACTCCGGAGTTTCATTAAATTAGTACGCGATACGCATCCCAAGTACTGGCAACTTTGGTTAGGGCTGGGATTGGGTCTGATTGCGACGCTTGGTCAGTTAGTGGTGCCGAAGTTTGCCCAGACGCTAGTTAATAACTTTAAAAACGGCGTGGACGTCCGACTCCTGGTCGGAATCATCGTGCTCTTTATCGGGAGTGCGGTGATCAATGCCGTTTCGGGCGGCTTACTGGGTTCATTTGGAGAACGAGTGGTAGCTGATCTGCGCCGGCGAGTGTGGAATAAGCTAATTCACCTCAAGGTTCCGTACTTTGATAACGTGAAGGTGGGCCAGCTCACTTCCCGGTTGGTAAACGATTCAGACCAAATCAAAGACTTACTGGCGAGTTCATTTCCCAACGCTGTAACTTCGATTTTTCAACTGGTGGGAGCCTTTTTGTTCATGATTATCATGGACTGGAAGATGACGGTGATCATGCTGATCGCGGTCCCACTAGTCTTTACCTTAATGCGGCCCTTAATGAACCGAACAATGAAGGTTGGGCGAGCTCGCCAAAAGACCTTGGCAGATTTCAGCGGTCAGGTGGATGATACTCTGAGTGAAATTCGCTTAGTGAAGGCTTCGAACGCCGAGGGATACGAAAAAGAGAGCGGAGCAAAATTAATTCACCGGTTGTATCGAATTGGATTGAAGGAAGCCATCTACGAAGCAATTACCTATCCACTGATGGGGACCACCATGATGGCGCTGATTGTCGGGATTTTAGCCTATGGAGCGCACCGGGTGGCGACTGGTACGATGACGATGGGAACCATGTTTGCCTTCCTGATGTATTTATTCCAGGTGATCTCACCCGTTTCGATTCTAGGGCAGTTCTCGGTTCGGTTGGCGAAGGCGAGTGGAGCAACCGAACACCTGCAGGCTATCTTACGCGAACCAGAGGAAGTCTTTGATCAGAAACAACTTCCGCAAATTAAGAATCAACCACTGGCTTTGCAGCACGTGGACTTTGCCTACGGTGATGGGCAACCCGTCTTAGAGGACGTGAACGTGGTAGCCCAACCGAATACGACCATCGCCTTTGTCGGGCCATCCGGAAGTGGAAAAACCACGATTTTGAACCTGATTGAACGCTACTACCAACCGACTAGTGGCAAGATTACGATTGGCAAGCAGGACATTAACCAGTTAGATCTGAAGGCATGGCGGAAGGCAATTGGCTTTGTGAGTCAAGATTCGGCAATTGTGGCTGGCACGATTCGCCACAACTTAACCTACGGCTTGGACGAGGAATATTCGGATGAGGAACTGTGGCACGTCTTGAAGTTGGCCTACGCCGATGGTTTTGTCAAAGAAATGGATCACCAACTCGATACCGAAGTGGGAGAACGTGGCATCAAGGTCAGTGGGGGACAACGGCAACGATTGGCGATTGCGCGGGCCTTTCTTCGTGATCCCGAACTATTGATGTTAGATGAAGCAACGGCTAGTCTGGATTCAGAGTCAGAAGCCATGATTCAAAAGGCGTTGCAACAACTAATGCATGGACGGACCACGTTGATCATTGCGCACCGGTTGAGTACGATTGTCGACGCGGATGAAATTTACTTCATCGACGCGGGACACGTTAGCGGCCATGGAACGCACGAGCAATTGTTGGAGACGTTGCCAAAGTACCGCGAGTACGTGAAGATTCAGTTTAAGGAATAATAATAAAAACGCAAAAAAGCTGGCGTTTGACCATCAGGTGGTCAGACACCAGCTTTTTTAGTGCTGTTGTTCTAATTGTAATAGGAATCGTTTCCGGTCTAAGCCCCCAGCATAACCAGTTAGGCTACCATTTTGCGCCAGAACCCGATGGCAGGGAATGATTAAACTAATTGGATTGTGACCCACGGCATTGCCAACCGCCCGGGCTGAGCTAGTTCCAGCTGCCGTGGCTAACTCTCCGTAGGTCGTGGTTGTTCCGTAGGGAACCCGTTGCAATGCAGTAAGAACTCGCTTTTGAAACGGAGTTACCTTTGGCTGCACCGGCACCCGCTGTGGATCAGGATTCTGCCCGGCAAAGTACTGGTTGAGCCAGGTTTCCGCTTGCTGGATGGGTTCGGTGAGCTGACTAGGAATGTGGTCGAGTTGGTAGTGAGCCCCATAGTAGCGTTGATCCTGAAACCAAAGGCCAACAAGCGCCGTTTCGTTACTAACCATTACGATCGGACCCAGCGGCGACTGATAGGTTTGCTGTGCTAACATTATTTTTCCGTAGTCGGGACGTCTTCCGTGATTTGCACGATTAAGTCCACGGCTTTTTCCATCGTTTGCAAGGAGACGTATTCAAAGCGACCGTGCATGTTTTCCGGACCAGCAAAGATGTTAGGGGTCGGAATGCCTAGGAAAGAAATCTTGGAGCCATCGGTCCCACCCCGAACCGGGAAGATGCTTGGTTTGATGTCCAACTTGTGCATGGCATCCTTAACGAGGTTGACCGGCGTCAGGTCCTTTTCCAGAATCTCTCCCATGTTGTAGTATTGGTCTTTCATGTAGAGGTCGACCCGATGATCACCGTACTTGTCGTTCATTTGGTGGGTAATCTTTTCCAGTAAGGCCTTGCGGTTTTCAAAGTTGTCCTTATCAAAGTCCCGGATAATGTATTCTAACTTAGCTTCGTCACAGGTTCCGTTCATAGAAACCAGGAAGAAGAAGCCTTCGCGACCACTCGTGTTTTCCGGACGTTCCGTGGCCGGTAACTGATTGTGGAATTCGATGGCGAGTTGGGAAGCATTGACCATCACGTCCTTGGCATCACCCGGGTGAACGTCGGTTCCGTGGAAGGTGACCGTAGCGGCTGCAGCGTTAAAGGTTTCGTACTCAAGGTCTCCGAGCGGACCACCGTCTACCGTGTAGGCGTAATCGGCGCCAAAGTCCTTAACATCAAAGTGGTCGGCTCCGGTTCCAATTTCTTCGTCTGGACCAAACCCAACGACAATCTTGCCGTGTTTGATTTCCGGATGATTGATCAGGTACTGCATAGCAGTAACAATTTCGGTGACCCCGGCTTTGTCGTCTGCTCCGAGCAGTGTTTCCCCGTTGGTAGTGATTAAGGTATCACCGTTGTACTTGGTGAGGCTCGGGAAGGCGGCTGGATCAAGTTGGTAATTGCCAGCGTCATCTAGGTTAATTACGCTGTGACCGTCGTAATTTTCGACCACTTGGGGTTGAATGTTTACGGAGTTAAAGTCAGCGGTGTCGACGTGGGAAATGAACCCGACGACGGGACGAGGAGTCTCGTCTGTCTCTGGCAAGTCGGCAAAGACGTAGCCGGTTGCCTGGTTGGTCCGGACGTTGCTGAGTCCAATTTGCTTGAGTTCGGCGGACAACTTCTTTAAGAATTCGACTTCCTTTGCGTCAGACGGAACCGTCTTAGAATTGGGATTCGAGCGGGTATTTTGTTTAACGTACCCTAAAAAGCGGTCTAATAGTTGAGTTTGTAACTGTGCTTCCATGATGATGACCTCCAAATGTTTGCTTATTACTTATCTTAATATAAATGAAGCGGCAGGGGAATTAATTGGGTTCTGGACGCTGCTTCGCTATAATGAAAGTAACCAATTAAGTCAGACAAAGGAGTAGCATGATGGAAATTACAATTACACTTAACGATGGACAATTAGAAATTAACGGACCATTTAAGCTGGATACGGACGAAGGGAAACAAGAATTTAGTAATTTCTGGAAGCAGTTTATTACCCAACAGATTCGGCGGATTTTAGACGAACTCGGTGACCACGAATTTTCTAAAATTGTAGAAGCCTCTAATGACGTTCAATTGGGCGCTTTACCAGCTACTTTGCAATTAACGATTAAGCTAGACGCCCAACCAGACGAACAGGATGCCAGTCAGACACACTTGGTAGTAAAGGGTGTGGAAGTTAAGCCAGAACTAGATGATGCCAAGTTCTTGTTCTTCTTGAGTTACGTGGATGCGGCGGTAAAAGAGATGAATTAAGGTTTAATTTATTCAGGATAAAAATCCTAGTTACCCATTGATGTGATGGGAACTAGGATTTTTTGGGGTTATGGTAAGATTAAATAAAAATAAGAGGAGTGGTGAGATGCGATTGGAAGCGATTGTGCCCGTATTAATTATTTGGTTAGGGGTGATTTGTTCCATCATCGGAATCGGTTTAGCGCGCCAAGTTGCTAAGGTAAATGCGAAACGAACAATGCTAGAAATCGTGCAAAATTTCAGTCTTAATAGTACCTTCACCTTTTTAACCTTAGGGATTGTGCTACTGATTTATATCTATTTTCCGTGGTCCAAAAGCTTTAATACCGAGGTTTATTTCCTGTTAATTGTTTTAACGATTGCGATCCCGGCTTACATCACATTTAAGTATTCCAAAGAAGAATACGAATCAATTTGCAAAAACTACCTAGAAAAATACGATGAGGTTAAGGTCGCAAACTTCAAAAATTCTGATCACTTTAGATTTACGTTTTTCAAAAGTTTGTTTGCGAATCTAGCCCCGTTAACCGGAACGATCACCGTTGATGTTGTGTTTCTGAATATCATTAACTCAATTTTCTTGGCTAATAATTTTAAACTAGATTTTTATTTGGAAATTGATTTATTGCTGATTTTTTTCGTAGCCGTCTGCTTGAATTCCATCATTCTGTTAGCTGCTTCATTAAATTTTTTGAATAGTATTAATACGTTATTTTATGATAATGAGATGCTATTGCAAGCAGAAAAACCCAAGGAAGGTCGTTCGAATTACTTGGAAAGAATTGGTGCCATTCCGAAAAAAGACCCTCGTCATCCACGTTAATAAAACTGGGATTGATATAAAAAATTGGATGGCATCGATATTGGAGGAGTAATTCAATGGTTCAGCTCAGAACAATCCAAGCAGTGGATTATCCAGTAGTTAACCGGTTGGTTTTTCAGGCTTTTCAAGAGTCGGAACATGGTTATAATGAAGAAAATGATTTAGTCAAAAAAATTAGAGTAGCATCAGATTATCAACCTAACTTAGAAGTTGTGGCAGCTGAGGAATCTCAGATCGTGGGTTACGGAATGTTAAGTCCCTGTAAAATTATAACTGCAACTAATTCTATAGTGGGGTTAGTGTTAGCGCCACTGGCGGTTTTGCCGACCTCACAACAACAGGGCGTTGGTACCCAAATTTTGCGTTGTTTAGAAGCTCGAGTTGACACTAAAACTTTTCACTTCATCAGTATTTTAGGAGATCCTGGTTATTATCAAAGATTTGGATATGAGCCAGCAAATAAGTGGGGAGTTAGCTTTCCTCTTGCTGTGCCAACGAAATTTTGTTTGTTAAAGCGACTTTCGGGGACTTTGAAACAGTTTAAAAATGGAAAATTAGTGTATCCAGAGGCATTTGATTAAATGGCTTTATTTTGTGTTAAAATAACTGAAAATGTGAATAAGGATAAAAGGATGACGATAAAAAAATTTTTTGTGATTCTAATTTTTCCAATTTTAGTTGGACTAATTCAAATTCCAACCCTTGGAGAATTATTATGGAGTAACGAAACAACTCACAATGTTAACTATGGAGCTCACTTAGCAGTCAGTGTGGGAAGTTTTTTAGTTTTAGCAGTTTTCTCACTTTTAATTTATAAGTGGTTGGGTGGGACTTCCATTGATTGGACTAATTGGAGTTGGAAAATAATTGGGACTGCCGTTATAGCTGCAGTACTTTCACAAGCAATTCAATTCGGATTATCAATAATTACCAAGACACCCACCAGAGATTCCGAAACTCTTACAGCACTCCACTCATGCATTGGCAGTATTACGATTCTAACCCTTCTGGTTTTAAGTCCTGTTTTAGAGGAAATCTTGTTTCAGGGAATTTTACAGCAGGAAATTCTTGGAAAATTTAGACCATATTTAGCGATTGGAATTACTGCCATTATTTTTGCACTAATCCACGGCTATTCTTTAGGAATTGGAACTTTAGAATTATTATTTTCTGGACTAGCATATGCATTGGCCTTTTGGTATACTGATGATTTAAAGTGTCCAATGCTAGCTCATGGACTTTCCAATTTAATCGTAATGATATTACTACTATGGTAAAGTTAGTTAATTAAATAAACTCAAAAAAGATTGCAAAGTTATTTTGCAATCTTTTTTGGGTTGAATGCTTGTAAATCATGATCACAATTGGTGGAACTAACCAAACCCAGCAAAAGGTAGCTGATCAGTCCCAGGCAAATGATGATGATACTAATGAACTCCCAGATTGAATTAATTTGCAAGGAATTGTTCGTGACATTAATCCCAAAATGGAGCATTATTGCTAACCAGAGATTCTGCGTCTGGAAATACAGGATGGCGGTGATGGTGCCCAAGCAAAAGGTCAAGGCGATCTGCAGAATGGTGGGAAGCACAGCCTGCCCAAGTGTTAGGATGTTCAAGCTGTGTAAACAACTAAAAAGGCTACTACTTACTAGAATAGCCAGTCTAACTGTGGTTACCGGAGGATGGTTGGGCGTTAGGGCTTGTAGAGCAAGTGGGAAGATTAAGCCGCGAAAGCAAAGCTCCTCTAAAATTCCAGCATTGGCTGCCATTAAAACTATTTCCAGATTTAAATGAAATGAGGTCGGCAGAGTCATCAAGATGATTAGCATCCCGCTGACTCCTAAAGTTGGCCAACTATTTTTCCACTCGGTTGGGGGTTAGCTGATGATAATAGAACAGGGGTTGGTGCAGATAGAAATGATTGAAGATGGTGAGCACTAGCCACATGAGTGGTAAGGCAAGCATAAGTACCGGCGAACGAGACCAGTGAGGAACCATTAACCGGTGAAAAAAATTGAGAGCTAAAATTAAACCAAGGTAAATTACTAGAGTTAGTCCAATTTTAAAGCGAAAATGAGTAGGCATGAGTAACCTCCTAAAGTAGTGATGAAGTTATTTCTAATTTAGGTGGTTTTAGCGGATAAAACGAGCTTAAAAAGGTCCCAATTGGGAATGTCACCCATGTTACTCATTCAAATGAAGCTAATTTTTCCACAAAAAGAGCATGATAATGAAACCCACGGCTAACGTGACGCCATGGATTAGTAACCCAAAACAGTTACCCAGGGTTAAATTCATCTGTTGCACTTCAAGAATGATCCCTAGTTCTGCAAGCATTGAAAAGGTAAAGACGACTAGGCTAATCGTAACGATGGCGAAGTGATTTTGCTTTAATTGGGAACCATTGTGTGGATGAAGCACGAAGAAAATGCAAAAATTAAACACCATCATCGGCGTAACAAAATAAAGGTGGGAAGGACCAACAGCAAATAAATTATAAATGCTAAGGGCTACGAGCAGCAGGTTAGCGCCGTAGCTTCCGGCCAAGCCCCATCTATGCCAGCGGTTCGATTTAACCACTGGTTGGGTCGGATTTGGATGGTTAGCCGCAAAATAGTCGAGAGGAACCTGATACAGTTCACACAGTAAATTGAGTGAGTCTAAATCAGGTGTGCTCCGCTGATTTTCCCAATTGGAAATGGTCTTGCGGGAAACGTGAATTTGGTCCGCTAGTTGGGACTGAGTAAGCTGATGTTGTTTGCGAAGGGTGATTAATTTAGTGCCTAAATCCATGAGGGACCTCTGGTTTATTTTTTCAATTGAAGACGGTGATTTTTATCCATAGCTTAGCACATGTCATTGTAAATGGAAGGCAAACAAAAAGGATGTCCGTTAGACGGGCATCCTTGTTTTAAGTTAATTACCGATCGTTAGGCGTCAAAACCACTTTTTGATCATAGTGCATGTTGGTGTTTTCTGGGAAGTAAACCCCGTACCAGAGGATGAACGTGTAGATCGTAAAGATCTTCTGCATGCTGGACTTTCCGTGAGCATGTTGTTCTAAGATGTAGTCCAACTGGTCAACGTTAAAGAAGCGTTGCGCAATGTCTGAGTGGAAGGCTTCCACAATGCGACCATGGTACTTCGGATCGTTAATCCATTGGGCGATTGGAGATGGGAAACCGAGCTTTTCTTTGTCGGCCACCACATCTGGTACTTGGGAAGCAGCGGCTTTTCTAAAGGAAGCCTTGGTAACGGGTTTGCCGTCCTTAAAGGTAATCCGCGTCTTCGTTGGCATCGTAGCCGCAAAGTTAGCCACTACTTTATCAACTAACGGCGTCCGCACTTCCAGACTGTTGGCCATGCTCATCCGGTCCGCCTTGTGGAGGATATCGAATGGTAACCAGGTGTTGATGTCGAAGTATTGTTCTTGGGTTACTTCGTCCTTACCTTTGACTTCATCAAAGATGTGCTTGGAGTATTCAGCCGTATCGCGGTTCAGTTTTGGATTCTTCAAAACCTTAGCTCGGTCGACTTCATCAAAGACGTAGTTGACCCGGTAGTAACGCCGCCAGAGTGGTTCTGCCCCTCGGATTAAGAACCGACGGCCGTGGAACCGTGGGAATTTCGCCGCAATGTGGCCCAGACCACTCCGGACAAATTTAGGCACCCATTTTTGGTAACGTTCAAAGGTGAAGGCTTCGAGGTAGGTATTGTAACCACCGAAGAATTCGTCTGCTCCTTCTCCAGATAACGTTACCGGCACGTCTTTTCGTGCTCCTTGGGAGAGGTAGAAAAGTTGTGGAGCTGATGGGTTGGATAGGGGTTCGTCCATGTAGTACATCATGGTTGGCAGGAAGTCGAAGTAGTTGTCCCCAGTCATCGTGATGGGCGTGTTTTCCTGCTTGATTTCCTTGGCAAACTTCGTTGACCAGGATAATTCACTGAACTTCGAGTTGTTGAACCCTAAGGAGAAGGAGTGAATTGGTTGTAATTTGGCGGCTTCGTTGAAAACGTAGCTAGAGTCCACTCCACTAGAAAGGAAGCTTCCAACTGGAACATCGGCAATCATGTGCGCCTTAACGGAATCGTCCACTAATTTTTCAATTTGTTGAGCGTTACCGTCAATCGTTTGGCTGTTATCAATGTGATCGTAGTTGTACTTGTAGTACGTATCGGTCGTAACGTTGCCATCCTTGTAGATGAAGTATTGACCAGGCATCACTTTGTAAACGTTTTTGAACATCGTTTCCTTAGAAGGAATGAATTCAAAACTTAGGTGAACCGCTAACAGGTCTTCATTGAATTCCTTCTTGAAGTTCGGGTTACCCAAAAAGGCTTTGATTTCTGAACCCCACATGAAGTTCGTCCCGTCATCATAGTAGTACAACGGCTTGATTCCAAAGTGATCGCGTGCACCAAAGACTTGGTGTTGCTTTTGGTCGTAGATCACAAATGCAAACATTCCCCGTAACTTACTGAGTAACTGTTTTGGGCCCCAGGTTTCGTAACCCCGAATCAAAACTTCAGAGTCACAATCGGTTTGGAAGGTTTGGCCTGCTTTAATTAATTCTTGTTGTAATTCCTGGTAGTTGTAAATTTCACCATTAAAGGTTAAGGCCAGCGAATTGTTGTCACCATACATTGGTTGGGCCCCGTGAGCTAAATCAATGATGGAAAGCCGCCGAAATCCAAGCGAAACGTCTTCGTTTTGGAAGTAACCGCTGTCGTCTGGACCCCGGTGCTTAATTTTGTTCGCCATGTTTTCGATGGTTTCCTTAGGAATCCCAGCTTGGTTAATGTAACCGCAAAATCCACACATAGTTAAATTCTCCTTTGTTCTTAATCAATTAAAACTCTAGTATTAATTGTACGTAATTTAATTTATTTTACCAGTCAAACCTCCGTTACACATGTCTAATTAACGGTTACATCCCTTGGCACGCAAGGGTTACACGGAAGGATGCTGTTTGACCGTAAGGCGTTTGAGCGGAAAGATGATGGTCATTAACGCTCCGGACGTGGTGGTTACTGCTAACAATAATAAGCCGATCCAGTTGGCTGATTGGTGCATAAATGCTAAAGAATGGTAGACGTAACCGTTTAATAAGTAGCCGGTTCCAAATAGAATGAGGAAGAGCAACGGGGTTACTAACATTAGTTTCCACACCAACGGCCGGTTGGTGGTAATTGTTTGCCAGCGTTGCTCACACAAAATAATTACCACCAGAGTCAAAGCGAGTAGCGGAACCAGCAGGAGGTGTTGGAGGTGAAACGGAAGTACCAACAGGATGAGGGCAATCATCGTCAACAAAACGTTACAGAAGTAAGCATACTTACTAAAGTAGCCCCACCGTTTGTAGCGAATCAGGCGAGAACGATAGGGGGATGGCGTTGTAGCTGTGGATGGAGTTTCCTCTCCTAGGAGGGTGGCCAACGAAACGTCGTAGAGGGTCGCTAGGGAGCGTAAATCATCTAGATTGGCAGTGCTCCGGCCGGTTTCCCAACTTGAGACCGTCTTGCGTGAAACGTTAAGTTGTTCTGCAACGGTAGCCTGGGTCAAGTGTCGCTGTTGCCGAATCGTTTTTAACCGTTCCGAAAGTTCCATGAGCTCCTCCTCTCCTGCTTGATTTCAGAAAAAAAGCTTACTGAAAATTTCCAGTAAGCAAATTACAGCTGGTTTACAATTATTTCTTCGGGTTGGGTTTGTTATCTAATCCAGTCCGAATGATGGCCACGTCACAACTAGCATGGGTGTTAACGAAGCTGGCTACTGATCCTTCTAACAAGCGCGAAACGGCATTCTTACCGGTCGCTCCCATGATAATCAAATCAACGGCGTAGTCGTGCGGAAAATCGTAAGTAATGACGTTGCGGGGGCTACCGAACCGCAAGTGCATGTGAATGTTTTTAATCCCGGTTTGTTTCTTAACCCGTTGGATCAAATCCTTTAGGTAGTCAATTTCGTCGTTCACCATGTCGGTAATGGCATCACCATCAACGACTCCGTATGAAAAGCCAAAGCTCGTCGTGTTTAAGACGTTTAAAACGTCTAAACGAGCGTCGTTACGAATGGCGACTTCCGCAGCTTTTATAAGTGCGGCTTCGGCTTGTTGGGAGCCATCGACTGGAACTAAAATGTTTTTGTATTCGTTGTACATAATGCTTCCCCCCTAATTGTGGACTGGTAAGACGGCCGTTGCTTGGGCAAGGACGTGACCGGTCATTTGTTGTTCTAATTGATTCAGCCAAAATCCATCTGGTAAATCTAGTTTTTGGTCTAGGGCCGTCACGGTTAACTGATAATCGTGGGGTTGGTCTGGAGGCGTTGGACCGACGTAGTGGCGGTTTAAACGTTCATCTGTAACGTGTAAGAGGCCACCGGCCAAGCTGTTATTACCAAAGGTCATGGATACTACACCAGACTGACTGGCATTTTCAGGCAACTTGGTTAACCGGGGGTCTAAATTGGCAGCGACCCAGTGGATGTAGGCAAACCCACAGACTGGAATCGAATCAGGATCAATCAAGGTGAGGGCCAGTGATTGAGCTTGTTCTGGAACGTCTTTAAATTCAATTGGAAAAGAGACCACCGGATACTTATTATCCACTTTTGCGGTAGTAGCAGCGTGTTTTGTGTACTGATCCGGTAAAAAACAGGCTTGTAATGGTACGTTAATTTTCATTTGACAACGCCTCCCTTGGGTTCATTATAACTTAAATCAAGCAAAATGAAAAAGAAGCACAGCAATTGACAGGCTTATTTTGTAAAGACGAGCACGTAGAAATTTTGCCCATTCTGCGAAATCGTGTAGTTGGTGTAACCAGCGGCTAGCCACTGGGATTGAGTGGCCCGTGCCCAGTTTTTAGCGTCTTCCACGGAACTAAACGTTCGGGGCTGACTGAAATCACTGGTTGCTTGCTCGTCGGTTGTAGTGACGTTCTTACTTTGGTTGGTGGTAGCAGACTGTGATGGACTGTTAGTGGCTGTCTCCTTACTAGCATTGCTACTTGTCGCATTCGTGGTGGAGCTACTCTGTTGAGGAGTAGCTGACTGGTCACTATCAGTTTGTCCAGTTGAGCTCGAAGCAGACTGGTCCTCAGTGGGGGACTGGGATTGGCTAGTTGAACTTTGGTGGGTTGTTTTCTTAGTCGTTTGTTTGTTTGGTTGGGCCACCTTGGTAGTTCGTGGTTTCGTCGTGTTCGTTGTTTTTGATTGGGTGGTTTTACTGATGGCGTAGCGGAGCCCAAAGGCGAGGGCTAAGACTACGACAACGAGGAGTAAAATCCAGGGCCAGATTCGCGGTTCCGTCCGCGTGGCCGGCTGTTTCGATTTTCCAAAATTGTAACGTTGGTATCTTGAGTTTGGATCTGGTTTTTGCATAAAGCGTTCCTCCATCCATTTCAAGTGAACTTAAATAATGGCATGGAAATTGAATTCCCATGCCATTATTATACTAGATTTAGTTTGGTTTTACTTTATCGTTAACTAACTTGGCGTGTGCCATCTCATCGGTGTTTTGGTAACTGTTAACGCCCCAGAAGTAGAAGAGGAGCGAAGCGATAATGATGATCACAAAGTCAAATGGGTAGTGCACCCAGTTTTGCCCGTGGAATGGCGTTGATCCAATGTATGAGAAGAACGACATAAAGACGAGGTAAACGAGCATCCAGAGGCTTCCGTTAAATTTCTTTTTGGAATCCTTCCAGTTCATCCGGCCTTCGTAGAAGAAGTAGAACGGTAGCCCAAGGGCAATTACGATAATTACTTCCACCGTGGTCGGCCACATTGCCCAGTAGATGGCTAAACTAGCCAACACGAAGGCAATTGGAGCCACGATGTTGGCAATGTTAATCCGAACGGGCCGTTTGAACTCGGGAGCGTGTTTTCGTAGGGCAACCAGAGTTACTGGACCAGTCAGGTAAGCAATCAGCGTAGAGGTCGAGATCACACTGGCCAAGATCGCCCAGTTTTTGAAGATGGAAACCAGGATACAACTGATAATCCAGTTGGCAACCATGGCAATCCGTGGAGTTCCCCACTTTTTGTCCATTTTTCCTAAGATCTTGGGTAAGTGACCGGTTTGGGTCATAGCAGCCAACGTCCGGCTGGTAGAAGCTACGAAGGAAACTCCGGTTCCAAATGGAGAAACGAAGGCATCCAAGTACAGTAGAATGACTAACCAGTGGATGTTTAACATAATTGCTAAGTCAGCAAATGGGGATTCAAAGTTAATTCCGTGCCAACCAACTTGAGCCAACATGGAAGGTTTAATGGCCCCAATAAAGGTAAACTGCAACATCACGTAAATCACGATACTGATTAAGAGGGCAATTACGATTCCCCGCCAGATGTTTTTCTTCGGGTTTGTAATTTCATCTCCAACGTTAATTACCGTTTGAAAGGCATTGTAAGAGAAGATGATTCCAGAAACCGTGGTAGCGGCAAAAATGGGAGCCGTTCCGTATGGTAAGAAACCACCAAAGTGCGGGTTCGTAAAGTTACCAACGTGGAACCCAGAAATTAGCAACATGATTATGGTAACCGTGGGGACGACCAGCTTGAAAATCGAAGTTAAGCTGGTAAACCGCGTCAAGAGGTTCACAGACCAGTAGTTTAATAACGTAAAGATCAAGATAAACACGAAGACAGCGATTAAACCAACGGTTGTTACCGTTCCGTTAGCAACAAAACCGTGGGTCCAACTAGCCCAGCTCCAGGGCCAGGAACTCATGTATTGAACGGCAGCTACGGCTTCAATTGGTAACAGAGTAACCAGAGAAACCCAGTTGGCCCACGAAGCGATGAATCCTAGTAACGGTCCGTGGGTATAACCGGCATATTTACTCATCCCTCCACTTTCTGGGAACATGGTTCCTAATTCGATGTAGACGTAAGCAATGGAACCAATCACGATGGCTCCGATGATCCACGAGATGATGGCTGCCGGTCCAGAAATTTTGGCCGCTTCCCAGGATCCAAAGAGCCAGCCTGATCCGATGATCGAACTTAGTGCCAACATGACGACGCTAAATAAAGACATCTTGGTCTTTTTGACTTTAGTCGTATTTTTCTCCATAAGGTCTAAATAAAATCCTTTCTTAAATCTAAAAAACGAGTTTCTAATTTGATTGAGCTTCTTTAATTTCAATTAGGTTTCCCGCTGGATCATTGATCAACAGGGAATGAGCCTGATTAGTAGTCAGTTGCCGATCAAGGGGACCAGCAACGATTTTAATAAAGTAGTTGGCAAGGTGCGCTTCAATCGTTGCTAAAGAATCCTTAGCGAGGAGACTAATGGTCGCTGCACCAACGGTTGGCTGAGCGGGTTGGGCGCCCTCAGCAGTTGGTAACTGACACACCAACGTCTGCTTGCCAAGCTGGAACAAGAGCTTTTGTTCCGTTTCGGCAAGAATCGGCAGATCTAAAACTTCGTGGTAAAAACCACGGGTAGCTTCTAGGTCATCAACCGTGATGACTACTTGATCGACGTCTTTTATGCGCAAACATTTCAACTCCTTTCAAAATGATACGTACCAGTATAACATTAATATTGATTGACTCCAAATCGAGCCAAATGATATTGTAGTAGTTATGGATTAAAACACGGAATACGGGGGAGATTAATGGCACTTTTAGAAGTATCCAATTTGAGCATGAGTTTTGCGGATAAACAACTGTATTCGAATGCCAACTTTCAGTTAAATAAGGGAGAGCACATGGGAGTGGTCGGCCAAAATGGAGTGGGAAAATCCACTTTGATTAAGATTTTGACCGGCAAGGAACTCCCGGTGACCGGCTCCGTGCAGTGGCAAAAGGGCACTAAAATTGGGTATTTGGATCAGTACGTTGATATTCCCAAGGGCATGACGTTGATTGACTTTTTGCACACGGCATTTGCTGATTTGTATGAAATGAACGATCGGATGATTGCGATGTACACGAAGTACGCCGAAACGATGGACGATCAACTAATGGAAAAGGCGACCCGGCTCTCTGGTCAATTAGATGCGCGGGGCTTTTACGACGTGGAGACCAAGATTGAACAGGTCATTAGTGGATTAGGTCTCGATGAAATTGGACGTGATCACGAAATCGCTGAAATGAGTGGGGGACAACGGTCTAAGATTATTCTAGCCAAGTTGATTTTAGAGCATCCCGACGTGTTACTGTTGGATGAACCGACCAACTACTTGGATACGGCCCACATTAAGTGGCTTGAGGATTACCTGAATTCCTTTGACGGAGCCGCTCTGATTATTTCACACGACTATGACTTTTTGGAACCAGTCACCAACTGCATTATTAACCTCGCCTTTGGCAAAATTACCAAATACCGGGGTGATTTTAAGTCCGCGATGCGTCAACGAGCTGAAAAGGAAAAGACCCAGCAACGCGAATACGAAAAACAGCAGGTTGAAATTGAAAAGGCCAAAAAGTTCATTCAAAAAAATAAGGCCGGAAGCCGCTCAACCATGGCCAAGTCACGGGAAAAAATGTTGGACAGAATGGAAGTCATTGAACCACCTAAGAGTAACATTAAAGCGGAATTTGCCTTTCCTTATTCAGAAACTGGCTCACAGAATGCCCTGGTGGTTAATCAGCTCTCAGTTGGGTATGAACACCCGTTGCTAGCACCCGTAACTTTCTCCGTTGATACAGACCAAAAGGTTGTGTTACAGGGATTTAATGGAGTCGGAAAGTCGACGCTGATTAAAAGTATTTTGGGAATTATTCCGTCCCTAGGTGGGGAAGCTAATTTTTCTCCTTCGGCCAAAGTGAGTTACTTTAGCCAGGACCTGGTGTGGGATGATCCAAACGAACAGCCGATGCAGATTATTCAAAATCGCTACCCGAAGTTAACCCAAAATGAAATTCGGACCAAGTTAGCCCAAGCTGGTTTGGATGCTGCCAATGCCTTTAAACCGATTGGCACCCTGTCTGGGGGTGAACAGGTGAAAGTAAAATTAGCCTTATTGGAATTTGAACCAAGCAACTTCTTGATTCTGGACGAACCCTCCAATCACCTTGATGATGAAACGAAGGAATCACTAAAAAAAGCGATTCGAGAGTTTCCCGGTAATGCAATCGTAGTGAGTCACGAAACGAGTTTTGCCGAAGGATTGGCAGATAAGACGATTGACGTAGAAAAACTCAGCTTGAATTAAACCGAATAAATCAAAAAGCGAACCGCAAAATGGTTCGCTTTTTTTTGGCAACTTTTGGCTTGGGTCAGTTGCAATTGGAAAGAGAATCCGGTAACATAATACCAATTTAAACAAATTCTGAACTGAGGAGGAATAAAATGTTAACTCGAGCTGAGATTCAAAGATTCCCCAAAGCCGAACTTCATTGTCATTTGGATGGTTCCATCCGGCCTCACACCCTACGGCAAATTGCGCGGAGCCAGGGAATGGACGTAGAAGCAAACCTGATGGAGTTGACCCGAAAAATGGTGGCTCCCAAAAAGTGTGAGAACTTAGAGGAATATTTGCAAACCTTTGACTTTGTGCTACCTTTTTTACAAACGGTGCCAGCCTTACAACGGGCAGCTTACGACGTGATGGAACAAGCCCACCAGGACGGAGTGGTGTACCAAGAAATCCGCTTTGCCCCGGTTTTATCCACCCAGGGGCAACTAACAATTCCAGAAACGGTTCAGGCGGTAGCTGCCGGAATGGATGAGGCCTATCGAACCTATGGAATCAAAGGAAACTTAATTGTCTGTGGGATGCGGACGGAAACAAGTGACGAAGTTAAGCAGGACTTTCAGGAACTAACGGAGGTCAAAGATCAGGTAGCAGGAATTGATCTAGCGGGTCCAGAAGTGGATGGCTACGTGCCCGAATACGAAGCGGCATTACAGGAAGCCACGGCCGATTTAAACGTTCAACTAACCCTGCACGCGGGGGAGTGTGGTTGTGCTCATAACGTGGTAGAGGCGATTCAAGCTGGCAGTCAACGGATTGGGCACGGCATTGCTGCTAATGGTGATGCTACTGCAGAACAATTGCTTAAAGACCGGCACATTTGCATCGAAGGGTGTCCCACTAGTAACTGTCAAACCGGAGCATTAGACCGGATCGAGGACTATCCCTTACAACGGTGGCTTTCACAGGGGCAGGCGTTATGCATTAATACCGATAATCGGACCGTTTCCGATACGACCCTGACGGAAGAATACTTTCAATTATCCCATCATAATGGGTTGACCAAGGAGCAACTTCGGTTGTGCAACCAAACGGCGGTTCGCCACTCCTTTGCTTATGAAGCCACCAAGGCGGAGTTGTTAGCAACCATCACGAATTTTGAAGCCGAATAAGTGATTCATCGTGCGATTTAGATTGCATAGTAAAAAGCCTAGCAGGTTGGTCCTGCTAGGCTTTTTAGTGTGAATTTAGTTAGAATTGATTGTTTTCGACGTCCTTAATAAAGCTAGCTAAATGATCGTAGTAAACGGGGGCATTGTCAATCATGTGGTGGTGACCACCGTTCGGCGTGGAGGCAAACCGCGCGTTGGGAATCATTTGCGCCATCCGTTTTCCCGTTTCCAGTGGCATCGTTTCGTGTTCACCAAAGGTCACTAAGGTTGGCACTTGGATGTCTTTTAAGTGGTCGGTAAAGTTCCAGTCCTTCAATTTTCCGGTAATTACGAATTCATTATCACCCTGAAAGGCATTGTAAAGAGGAACGCTCATCGTGTCTACTAAGTGTGCGATGGCAGCTGGTTGCTTTCTATCCACGTATTGTTGGTTCAAACGGGTCACTAGAGCTTGGTAACGATCGTTGTCGTAGTTGTTGTCTGCTTCACACTGTTGCATGTAAGCTAACTCATCGGGAGTGAGGGCCTCCTTGCGAATTTGGGCGAGGTGATCAGTGTAGTCACTAATGCGGTCCACCATGGATGATATGATGGCTCCCTTAAGGTGTTGTCCGTACTTAGCAGCGTACATTTGGACTAACGCTCCCCCCCAAGATTGACCAATCAGATAGAAGTTGTCGAGACCCAGTTTTTGGCGCACTTCTTCAACTTCATCGACGTAGTAATCGTAGGTTTCAATGTTGTTAGCTACGGCCGGGTCGTCCCAATCAGGAGTATCTGAGTACCATGAACCGAGTTGATCATACATGTGGACCTGCACGTTCAGTCCTTGCTTTTCGAGTTGCTTGGCCGTGTCTTCCCAGTATTCGTGGGTTCCACCTGGGCCACCGTGTAAAGCGAGCAAATGAATGTCACCGGTTCCCTGGGTGTTAGTCCATAAATGGTAACCGTTTTCGAGGGTAATAATTGTGGTTCCTGTTTTCATCTTTTCCACCTACTTTTTTAGTTTAACTGTATGATACCACGATTGAAAAGTGGATTCATAATTGAGCAGTTTCTCGGAGTACCCAAACGAAGGGAAAGTGTGTAAGATAGTAATTAGAAGCAAAATTTACGTAAAGTTGAGGTTAGAATGGAATATTTAGGAAGCATTTGGATGGTATTAATTGCGGCGTTGCTGTTTGGTTACGGAGCGAGTCGCATCGGCTTGCCCAGCGTCGTGGGACAAATTGTGGCCGGAATTGTGATTGGGCCTGCCCTGTTGAACTGGGTTAAACCCAACGAAATTTTATCGGTCAGTGCCGACCTGGGCATTATTTTATTGATGTTTTTGGCTGGGCTTGAATGTGACTTCAAGCAGGTGAAAAAGTACCTAAAGTCTGCCACGGGAATTGCCGTGTGTGGGGTTGTTTTACCAATGTTGGTCTTTTTTGGGGTAGGGCTGTTGTTGAGACAAGGAATGGTGGAAGCCCTCTTTTGGGGAGTGATTTTTTCTGCGACATCCGTGTCGATTAGTGTAGCGGTGCTCCAAGAATACGGGAAACTGCAGTCGGTGGCCGGAGCCGTAATTTTGGGAGCCGCGGTGGTCGACGACATCATTTCGATTGTTTTATTGAGCTTATTTACCAGCTTCTTTACTGGGGGTGGCAACATTGCCCTCGTGATTGGCTTACAAGTTGTCTATCTGCTCTTCTTATTTGTGATGGTGAAGTGGGTGGTCCCAGAGATCATTAAAATCGGAATGTACTTTCATGATGACATCGCCTTAGCCATCATTGGGATTGTGCTTTGCTTTTCTTTGGCTGAACTAGCAGAAGTTTGTCACCTGAGCTCTGTGTTAGGAGCGTTCTTTGCTGGAATTGCAGTCGGCTTTACTCCAGCTCGTGACCAGATCGAACACAGTACCAACATCATTGGGTATGCGTTACTGATTCCCATTTTTTTCGTATCCGTAGGATTGGAGCTAAAACTGGTTACTAGCTGGCGCGGGCTTTTGATTGTGCTCTTGTTGACCGTGGTGGCAATCCTGACCAAGTGGGTTGGTTGCGGCCTGGGGGCCCGACTCTTTGGCTTTACCTGGAACGATAGTAATGTAATTGGAGCCGGAATGGTATCACGAGGGGAAATGGCGTTGATTGTGGCGCAGGTTGGAATTAGTAGCCATCTTCTTTCTAACAACCTGTACTCTGAAATTATTTTTGTAATCATTTTAACCACCATTTTGTCGCCAATTATGTTAAAGTGGGGGCTTAAAAAATAAAATTAATAACCGGGGGAATTATGATGACAGGAAAAACACAACCAGAGCATTACATCATCGTACTAACGGGGCCAGCCGGCGCGGGCAAGACAACCGTACAGAACTACCTGGCAACGGAAGATGGCATTCCTAAGATTATTACCCACACGACGCGTGCTCCCCGGGCGCACGAGCAACCAGGGGTGCACTACTACTTTGAAACGCCGGAGAGCTTTGCCAAACTGGATTTATTAGAAGCGGTTCATTACGCTGGCCACCAGTATGGATCCTCAAAAGAAGGCTTAGAACGCGCTTGGGCACACCACCAGGTGGCTTCGATTGTGCTAGACACCGAAGGAGCGTTGACCTACCGAAAACGACTGGGTAATCAGGCAGTGATTATTTACCTTGCGGTTCCAGAAACACAAGAACTGCACCGCCGGATGCTACAGCGGGGTGATTCACCAGCAGCTGTGCAGCAACGGTTACATAGTGCTGAAACTCAGCGTGATTTGGAACTTCCCGCGGAATTAAAAGACGTGGGGATTTACCTGCCGAATCAGGACTGGAACCAAACGACAGCGCAATTACAGCAAATTATTGAAAAGTTAAGCAACGATTAATTAATTTTTAAGGTTGCTTTGCCATACTAAAGGAAAAGGAGTTGAAATCTATGAACCGAATTCCACCATTTGTAACTCCGTTTGCGATCTTTGCCATTTGTTTGGCGCTGGGCGCAACTAACGTGGTTACCAACAAGGTGACCCATACCCAAGAAGGGGCCAAGGTGACCACCCAAAAAACCACGACTAACAATCAGGGTAATTCGAATTCTAATGACCAGCAAAATAATCCAAATAAAACTGATCAAAACAAGACGGATACGACTGATAAGAACGATAACCCCACGAAGAATAACGAGAATAATTCTGATCAAAAACAGAATAATAACGAACAAGATAACACCAAAAACAACGATACTAAGACCAACGACCAAACAACTGATGGCACGACCAAACAAAATCAGGGTGAGAATCAAACTAATAACGGCAGTAATACCCAAAAGAGTGAGAATAACAACTCAGAGACTACTAACTCCGAATCAAAACAAAGTTCGGGGAACTCTGGGAATGGCAGTTCCAGCCAAACCCCAACCAGTTCAACCTCAACCGGGAATAACCAGACTCAGGAAGGGGGTAACTAAGGATGTTTAGTTTTTTAGACGCGATTAACTCGTGGCTTGGTTACATCAACATTGAAGCCAAAACCAAGGGCCGGATTTACGATATCTTGTCGTTTCTAGGCGAGCTTTACATGGTCTACATTACCTACCGCTTTTTAGCCAACGGTTTTTGGGCGCGGGGCTTGATTTTACTATTGGTAACCGTGGTATTAGCCTACTTCCTCTATCTCAATACGATTTACTACTTTACGAATCGAACTTCCAAAATCGACATCACTCCGTGGATTTACAAGGTCTTGCACATTAAACCCCAACCACAGGCACAAGGGGGAACGAAGGTCCGTAATATTCCGGCTAACGGAATTTATGATAACCGCAAAACTATGCCTGGAAAGCTCACAATGAATGCCACCGAGCAGCAGTTTGTTAATCAATTAGCTGCCCAACTAATCCAACAGGGCTTGGTTAAGGCTGACTACGATGGGCAAAGTGATCGGGAATTAAAGCAACGATTACAACACGAACCCCAAGTGAATGCGATTGGGAAGGGAACCCTGCTCCCCTACTTTGCGATGCGCTTTGAAAACGGACAACACGTAGTGTACGCCGGTGTAAACGAAGCACATGCGCAACCAGTCGGGACGGTAACCCAGGTAGGATTACAACGAATTGATCAGGTTGATGCTAACCACGTTCAAATTTTTCTGGCCGCTGCGTACCTAACCGGCGGAAAATTTAAAATGTTAGGTCGGCGTGGAGTAATGGAAAAAAACGCTGACTATCAAATCGAAGTTGAAATTGCTTCTAAAGCAGCAGAATAAGCAAAAAAGGCCACCATCTCGGTGGTCTTTTTTGCTTTGGAAGCGCTTAAATCATTTATAATAGAGAAAAGTAAATGAGGAGGACAACGTTATGACAGAATGTGTGTTAGGAGTAGACCTGGGAACCAGTGCCGTCAAGGTTTCAGCGGTGGATCGAGCGGGAAACATTATTGCCCAAGAAGCATTTGATTACCCGCTGAGCCAACCCCAATCGGGGTATAGTGAACAGAATCCCAATGACTGGGTCATGTCAACCACGGTAGCAATTGTGCGGTTAATTTTGGATGATCACATTGATCCAGCTCAAATTACCGGGATTAGTTATTCCGGGCAAATGCACGGGCTAGTCCTATTAGACCAAGATTATCACGTGTTACGACCAGCAATCTTGTGGAATGATACCCGAACAACCGCAGAACGTGAAGAAATCGAACAAACGATGGGAGACGAATTCGTCCGGATTACCGGGAACCGGCCGCTTGAGGGATTTACCTTGCCCAAGTTACTGTGGGTTAAAAAACACGAACCAGAACTCTGGGACAAAACCGCTGTTTTCTTGACGCCCAAAGATTACGTTCGCTACCGGATGACCGGAAAGTTGGGAATCGATTTTTCGGATGCAACCGGAACCACGCTGTTAGACATTCACACGAACCAGTGGAGTCAGGAAATCTGTGACCGGTTTGAAATTTCGGACCGGATCTTACCACCGTTAGTCCATTCAGACGATTTAGTCGGGACCGTTACGGCAGAATACGCAGAGTTTTCGGGATTAAGTCAGGACACGAAGGTCTTTGGAGGTGGAGCCGATAATGCCTGTGGAGCTTTAGGAGCAGGAATTTTACGTCCGGAAGTGGTGTTATCTAGCATCGGGACGTCAGGCGTGATTTTAAAGTATGAAGATCACCCCACGGATGCCTACCAGGGACAGGTGCAAATGGAAGACCACGTGGTGAACGATGCCTACTACTCGATGGGAGTGACGTTGGCGGCCGGTTATTCCTTGAGTTGGTATAAAAAGACGTTTTGTGCGGATCTTACCTTTGAGCAGATGCTTAACGGAGCGGCTGCTTCAGAAATTGGAGCCCACGGACTCCTCTTTACGCCGTACATCGTTGGCGAACGGACACCGTACGCGGATGCCGAGGTACGGGGCAGTTTCATCGGAGTGGATGCGACCCAAACGCGGGGCGATTTTACCCGGTCCGTGATTGAAGGGGTAACCTTTAGTTTTCGGGATCTACTGGAGATTTACCGGCAGGCCGGCGCACATTTCAAGCGCGTGGTGGCAATTGGCGGGGGTGCGAAGAGCCCACTGTGGTTGCAGATGCAGGCTGATATTTTTAACGTTCCGGTGCAAAAATTGGAAAACGAGCAGGGCCCCGGTTTAGGGGCTACCATGATTGCTGCCGTTGGTTTAGGTTGGTATCCTGATTACCAAAGTTGTGCCGATCAATTTGTCCACGTAGATCAAGTTTACCAACCAATTCCGACTAACGTCGAACGGTACAATCAAATTTACGCACTGTATCACGAGGTTTATCCGCAAACGAAGGACTTGACCCATCAACTGCAAGCCTTAAAAGCAGATCATTAAAAAAACTCGTTCAGAAATATAACTTTCTGAACGAGTTTTTATTTTAACTAGTTAAGTCTGGCCATTTCCTCACGCACCTTAGCACTATCATCCGTATCAGTTGAGAAGATAATCTTGTCGCCCAGGCGCAGAATGGTATCTCCGGTGGGTTGAATGATCTGTTTGTCGCGGAAGATGCGGTTGACGGTGATTCCAGTTCCAAACGGTAGGTCTTTGATGCGGGTCCCAGCAAATTGACTGTTTTGGAGGGTCACTTCGTGGAGCTCGATGCTGTTTGATTTAATCATGTTGAAGGTGGATGGCACTTCAATCATTTCGCGCAGCATGGCAACGTTAATGGCGAAGGTATTGTAAACTTCGACGCCAAGGCTAGTGAGTTCCTTTTCGTGTTTGTTGAGAATGTTGCGGTCTTCAAACCGAGCAATCACCCGTTTTACTCCGTAATGCTTGGCTGCTTTGGCTAATTTGTAGTTGGTTTCTGAATCAAAGTAGGCAAAGACCGCCAGATCACAATCAAAGTATTCTTGGTCAATCAGTTGTTGAACGTCTAGACTAGGCAACAAATGAACGTTTGCTTCGCTGTTAAAGGTTTGGAAGTTCTTTTCTTTATCGGTGTAAACATTCACGTCATACCAGCTTTTTTCCAACTGTTGGGCCACGGGAATGGTGGCCATGTTAACCCCAAAAATATTAACCTTTAGTTTGTGATAAATGTCAGCTTTCGGGTTAAAGAAGTGGTTGAACGCCAGTGGTCCAATTAAACAGGTGATGATTGCTGCTAAGAGAAAGGCTCCAGATTGTTGACTGGTTAAGACCTTCATGTTGTTTGCCACGCTCAAGATGGCTAAGACCATGGTTAGGGTGGTCATTGGTAGTGCCATCCCAGCAATGGAATTTTGCCGATTAAAGCGTAGGCGGAAAATGGGATAGAGTCCTACTTTGGCAATGAGGTAGCCTAATAAAATCAGCGGGATTAACAACAAGGACTTTGGATCTGCCAGAATTTTTTTTAGGTCAAGGCCGACCCCACTCATGATGAAGAAGATGGGGATAAAGAACCCGTAACCAATTGAATCTAACTTGTCTTTGGTTGATTCGGATGGTTTTAACAGCTTGTAAACCATTCCACCAACGAAGGCTCCTAGCACGGCTTCTGATCCGACCGTCACGGCAACGACCGAGAGGAGAGCAATGATGAAGAAAGCTAGGCGGATGTCGACCTGAGTGGTGGATTTGTTGATCTTATCGAAGTAGTCAAAGAAGTTGTGGAAGCGGAGTAATAGTAACGCGGCAACTGCAAAGAGAATCAAAATGAGCCACAGCGATTTTGATTCAGAGCCAAAGATGGAGGCGTAAATCGTAAGCCCAAACACCGGTACGATTTCTCCTAAAGCGGAGATGAGCAAAATGGTTTGCCCAAAGGGGGTGCTGAGCGCACTGCGTTCCTTTAAGGCAGCTAACACGATTCCTAAAGAAATGGTCATGAAGAGAATCGAAGCTAACCAAACGTCGCTAAACATGCCGGTTACCTTGGTCAGGTAGCCAAGGGCAAAGGAAAGGACCACAATCGTTAGATACCCGTAAATTGCGAGGCGAACGGGAGTGTACTTAGAAACTTGTTGGCGCGCTTTTTTTTCGAGTTGACTGGGATTTTTGTTTTTGGGTCGAAAAAGATCGAAGTCAATTTCAATTCCACTTAAGAACAGCAGGATGATGACCCCGATGCTCGAAAGGGACGATAAAATCCCATCATGGGGACTGATCCAGTTTAATAAACTAGGACCGAGCACAATTCCGACCAGGATTTCAACAACCGAAGTCGGGAGGGCTGAAATTTTGAAACGACTGAGCAGCAAGGGAATCAATAATGCCGCCAGTAAAATAATAACTAAGGATAATTGATTCATAATTTCCTCCGTAGTGACGTGAGATTAAAAGAGTCAAGGTTAGTTATAAAAGATTTTTTCTGATTTGTCTACGAAAATGTTAAGAAAAAATAAAAACGGTTCCTGTTGCCCGAAAAAATGGGAGCAGAAACCGTTTATGGTGTGACAAAAATTATAAGTTTACTTCTTTATCAGATTTGCCAGTTGTTAATAAATCGAGGTTAGCATCCATGGCGAATTGAACCATGTTTTTAACGGCGACCTTAGTGTAAAAGGCAATGTGGGGCGTAATTAAAACGTTGTCACGTTGCATTAAATCTTTGAGCCGGGCGTCTGGAATCTTGTCAAAACTACCAAAGTTTGTGTTAAAGATTCCGACTTCGTCTTCGTAAACGTCAAGGGCTGCACCGGCAATCTTGCCGCTGTCTAAGCCCCGAATCAAAGCGTCGGTGTCAATCAAAGTTCCCCGTGCGGCATTGATAATCCGAATTCCGGGCTTCATGTGCGCGATGGCATCGTCGTTAATCATGTGGTCGTTTTCTTTTAAGGCGGGAGCATGAAGCGTCAAAATGTCAGAGTTTGCGTACAGTTCCTCGGGGGAATCAACGTAAATTCCTTCTTTTTGTAGCTCTGGGTTAGGATATGGATCGTAGGCGATCACCTTGGCACCAAAGCCTTTGACGATTTTAACTACTTCGCGACCAATCCGACCGGTAGCATAAACTCCAACGGTTTGTTGGTTCATTTCTTCGGCAATGTCTGGAGCCCACGTTAAGTCACCGTGGCGCATTTTATCTTCAAATTTTTTCGTATTTCTGAGGAGCCGCATCATTTCGGTAACGGCTAGTTCAGCAATTGCAGATGGAGAATAAGCAGGAACGTTAGTAACGTGAATGTCATTTTCCTTTGCGGCATCGGCATCAACGTTGTCGACTCCGACGTTTCGTAAGGAGAGGGCGTGAATGCCGTATTGACCTAATTGATCCAACACAGCCTTCGTGTAAGGCTTTTGTTGGTAAACAACGGCACCATCAAAGCCTTCAGCTTCTTTAACCGTTGTTTCATCAAGCAGTTTGGCTTCACTCTTGACCTCAACGTCTGGGTGCTTTGCTTCCCAATCCTTTAAATAAGGTGCTTCATCGTCACGAATTCCGTAAGCAATCATCTTCATGATTAAATTCCTCCTTTGCTGGTTCGACCTCATTATAGCATCTTTTCCACGGTGGACTTCAAAAGATTCGTCTTATTAATTCTGGACGGGAAGGCCCAGCCATTTTAACCAACTGGGGGTAAAAAAGCGCTCTAAATTATGGCTCAAGACCAGGGTTTCTGGTTGGGGATAATCGTGTTTGAGAATGTCACAGACGGTGGCGTAGAAAGCAAAAACGTGAAAATGCAACTCTTGGTAGTTGAACTGAAAGGTGATTTTGATGATGCCCCGTTCCTGCATCACGCTAATGACATGAATGATTTGCGTGGTGAAGTACTGGGTTGCTAATTCGGCTAGTTGGTCGTAGCGGGAGCCATCGGTCCGAAACAGCAATAGTCGTTTGAGCTGCTCGTTAGCGTAAAGGGTGCTAATAATTTGATCGAGATTTAGCACGGTTTCTTGCCAAAAAGCAGCCGCATTGGTTGACGTTAGACGGGCTAAGCCGGCGGCAAGCTGCTGGTCGTAAGCGGTGGTGAGCTGGTGTAACAATGGATCAAGCAACTCATCTAGTAGGGCAGCCTTTGAAGCAAAGTGTTGGTAAAAGGCTCCGGTGGTTCGATGGGCGGTCCGGCAGATCTCGCGCAGGGTGGTTTGTTCGTAGCCATGGTCTAAAAACGACGTTAATCCGGCTTGCAAGAGTAGGTCATGGGTGGTTTGTTTGGAATGAGAAGTAGCCATCTATAAGTCTCCTATCGAAATGGTTGCGATAATTTAGATAACAGTGTTATATTATTAAAAGAAATTAAAACAGTAACTAAATCTAATTAAATGAATGGTTTTATTATAGGAGGAAAACGGGAAAATGGCAAAATTACGGCGCTATGCCCTTATTTTCATAACACTGTTGTGCGCGGTGAGCTTAACGGCTTGTTCACTAGGAAAGCAGCAAAGTCAACCAGCACACCCCAAGCAAATTAAGGTGGTAGCCTCCACTAACATTTACGGGCAGATGGCCAAGGCCGTGGTCGGCAAGCATGGACAGGTAACTTCTCTGGTAAACAGTGGAGTGGATCCCCACGACTTTAATCCTAGTACCCAGGATGCAGACCGCATTAGCGTTGCCAATCTGATCATTCAAAACGGAATCGGATACGATGACTGGATGAATAAATTGGAACAAAATGCCAGTGACTCGGCGGTAAAGCTGAACGTAGGCAAGTTAATGAACAAGCAAGATGGGGATAACGAACATCTGTGGTATGACCCGCAAACAGCACCGAAAGTGGTTAATCGAGTCGTAGCCGAAGCTAGTAAGTTACAACCACAGCACCGCCAGGAATTTCAAAAAAATGGGCAGGCCTACCTGCAGCGCTTAGAAAAGGTTGACCAACTCGCTCAGATCAGCCAAAAGAACCTGAAAGAGCACCAACTGAATCGGAAAGTTGACGTTAGTGAACCAGTTTTTGATTATGCCCTGCAAGCCATGGGATATCAGGTGAATAATCGGAGCTTTGAAAATGCGACGCAAAAAGAAGTTGATCCGTCTCCAGCCAGCATTAAGGAGATGAAGCAGGATCTTACAAAGCGCCGAATTGCCTTTTTTGTAAATAATACCCAGACGGATAGTCGAATCGTAAGCCAAATGGTAGAGTTGGCAAATTCCCAGCAAATTCCAGTGGTACGGGTAACGGAAACCATTCCTAAGAACCAGGAATACGTGGACTGGATTACAAAGACATACCAGGAAGTATTAGACGTGCAACAACGAGAAATTAATGCCAAGTAAAATTAGTGGTTTAGAGTGGTCGAAACGCTAAAAATGTGCTACATTTAAACCACAATCAACAAGGAGGATTTAACCATGAAAAACTTACTTTTAGGACTTAGTTTAGCTGCCAACGTGGCCTTAGGTTACGTGGTTTTAAAAGACACGGATGCCTTAGCAGAATTGTCAGATGAATTTGATGACTTTAGCACCAAGGCCGCTGCCAAGTTTGATAACTTGACGGACCAAGCTGAAGGCAAGGCCAAACAAGTGAAAGGATCCTTGACGGATGATCCTAAAGAAAAATTGGCCGGTGATGTCGAAAACGGAAAAGGAATCGTTAAAGACAAAGTCGAAGACGTCAAAGAAGATTTAACTGATTAATTGGACTAATTATTGAAAAAGACCCTCTAGCTAGTAATACTAGGGGGTCTTTCAGTTCTTAGTGTTGGATGTTCCATGAGAGCCCGATGATTGCCAAAAAAATCAAAATCAAAGCAATTACAACGAGGGCATTTCTAATTTTCATAGGGGTTCCTCCTCGTTCCTAGTGTATCATGCTAGGGTAGCTAGGCAACTTAGTTGACAACAATTTTCAATCTTGATACGATGATGAACAGATTGTTTAAGAAAAAATTTATAATTTCCAATTAAAAATGTCTCGACGCCAAACCGACCTGATTTGAAACGGAGACATTTTTGTTTTAGAAAGGTGTTGAATATGGCTCATAAACCTGAAGTAACTGAAGAACAAGATCTAAACCGGGGCCTGACCTCCCGCCATGTGCAGATGATTGCCATTGGAGGTGCCATCGGAACCGGATTATTCTTAGGATCCGGAGAGGGAATTAAGTCGGCAGGGCCGGCCTTGATTCTGGCGTACTTAATTACGGGAATTTTCTCGTATCTAATGATGCGGGCGGTTGGAGAACTATTGCTCTCAAACCTGAAGTTTCATTCTTTCATTGATTTTGTTCGTCAGTACCTGGGAGAAAAATGGGAGTTTGCGATTGGCTGGGCCTACTGGCTCAGTTGGGCTAGTCTGGCCATGGCCGATTTGACGGCTTCTGGAATCTACATGCACTTTTGGTTTCCTTCGTTACCCCAGTGGATCATGCCCCTGATCGTGGTGACGGTCCTCGTGGCCTTTAACTTGATCAACGTGGCCTGGTTTGGAGAACTAGAATCTGCATTTTCGAGCATTAAGGTCTTTGCAATCTTAGCGTTGATTGTCGCGGGAATCGGAATGATTGCGGTGGGCTTTCACACTCACGGAACCACCGCTTCATTAGCCAACTTGTTTGACCATGGCGGATTCTTTGCCACGGGAATCAGTGGCTTTATCATGGCCTTTCCAATTGTAATCTTTGCCTTTACTGGAATTGAAATGGTGGGATTAACTGCCGGGGAAACAAAGGATCCCCAAAAGGATATTCCTAAGGCGATTAATTCGGTTCCCATGCGAATTGGTTTGTTTTACGTCGGTTCCATGATTGTGATTATGTCAGTGTACCCCTGGAATCAGATTAATCCTAGCCAGTCACCGTTCGTTCAAATCTTTGCGGGGCTGGGGATTCGGTATGCCGCTGACATCATTAACTTCGTGGTCTTAACCTCGGCCTTGTCCGCTGCTAATTCTGCAATCTTTTCAACCTCACGGACGTTATACATTCTGGGGAAAAACGGACAAGCACCGCAGTCGTTTAGTAAATTGTCGCGGCACAACGTTCCGTACGTCGGCATCTTGTTCTCATCAATTCTCTTTTTAGGGATTGTGTTGCTAAACTACTTCTACCCTAGCAAGATCTTCCTCCTGATTACGGGAGTAGCCACGATGAGCTTTATCTTCGTGTGGATCATCATCATGATTACCCACATTCGTTACAAACGAACCAACTCCAACCCGGCTGATCACTTTAAAATGCCGTGGTTCCCAGGTTCCAGTTACATCACGATTCTCTTTTACCTGGCTGTGTTAGTGGTCTTGTTAGTTAATGGGCAGACCCGACTCTCAGTGGTTGCAACGGTAATCTTCTTTGCGGCCATGATTGTTGGTTACGTTCTATTTGACCGCAAACGGAAACGAAAATCATCAACAAACTAAACAACTAGAGGACTCTCGATCGGGAGTCCTCTTTTTTAGTGGTTGCAGTTTGATATTATACGTTTTATAATATTAAACGAAAATAATAAGACGAGGTGAAATCATGAACTTTCAACTATTAAAACAAAAAACGTTACGTAATTTTGCCGGAAACTGGGGAACTGCCATTTTAATTGGCCTTCCGTTTGTAATCGTGACGTATTTTACGGCATCATCCGGGATTCTATATGCCGTCCTCGGGAGTTTTGCAACGGTCGGGATGGTGTTGACGTTTAGCGAGTGGTTCGACTTTAACCGTGCACCAGCTTCTCCGTTAACCACCACTTTTCGGAACATGCTCTCAACCCCACGCCCCTGGGGACCGTTTTTACTTTGCATCGTGGTGGAAATCTACACGCTGTTGTGGTCACTGTTGTTGATTATTCCCGGCATCGTAAAGAGTCTAGCTTATTCCCAAGCCCTCTTTATTTACCGGGATCACGTAATCAGAGGAGAAACCGCTCCGGATCTTAACGAGATCATTACGGAGAGCCGGGCGTTGATGGATGGCCATAAAATGGAATTATTCTGTTTGAACTTGTCCTTCATCGGGTGGGCCATCTTGTCGTTTTTGACGCTGGGAATTGGGTTATTCTGGCTGGTTCCGTACTACGTGGGAACAATGGTGAACTATCACGAAGCTTTGGTTGCCGGTGGCGACGTTATTTAAGGTATTTAAAAAGCCAGTTCCTGATTGAACGTCAGGAGTTGGCTTTTGTTGTGCAGAAAATTAAAGTTGGTCAAGCGCGGTTACAATGGGAGTCTCTCCACTTTGCATCGTAATTACTTTTTGGTTCGTGTGGGGGTTTTGCAGACTCGCTGCTAAAACTGCGGCTACGTCTGGAATCGGGTTGCTAGCACTGTGTTGCGTTGGATTCAAAGTGACTAAGCCCGTTCCTGCTTCCTCTGTCAGAGAACTCGGTTGCAGGATGGTATAGTTTAAAGTCGTGCGGTGGCTGAGATAATCATCGGCCATGAACTTGGCTGCTTGGTAGGCTTGTAAACTTGCGTATCGATCGTGATTGAGCCAGCTGTTGATGTCTAAGGAACCAAAGGAACTTAACATGATGTAGCGCCCCACGTGAGCAGCTTCAGCAGCAATCATCGTCTTGATAGCTCCAAAACTGTCCACGTTGACTAAGTCAGTTCCCCGGGAACCAGCCGTAAAGTAGATGGCATCCATGCCGGTTTCTAACTGGGTCAGGTCAGAGAGACTGGCCGTGGCTAACTCTAATTTTTCGACATGGACGCGGTCTAATGCTGCTAAAGCTTCCGCTTTCGCTGGGTGAGCAGCAGCAATGACAATTTCGTTGTGTTGATCTTTTAGTAATTCGTGGGTTAAAGCGGCTCCGACCCGGCCAGAACCACCAATAATCATAATTTTCATTGGTAAAAATCTCCTTTTTAGTTTCTAAAGGGTCATTATAACGGTTCCGGATGTTTTTTTCGAATGGTTTGCATGTGGAGACGTGGTTCTTGTGTTTGTAGCCGAACTCTAGTAAAATCAATTACTAAAAGTAAGTAAAGGTGGAATAAACATGCACAATCGAGTGACAGACATTTTGCAAACAAAGTATCCATTAATTCAAGCGCCGATGAACTGGCTAACAGATGCCCGGTTAGTGGCGGCGGTCGCAAATGCAGGGGGATTAGGTACATTTGGCCCCAATGCTGGTCGCGATTCCCTGGCTCAAGAGGGGATGCAGATCATGGAAAAGCAGATCAAACTAGCGCAAGCGCAGACGAACGGGTCGATTGCGATGACCCTAGGATTGAATCCGCAGGGGGAAGATCAATCCTATGCCCAACGAGTGTTAGAGCGTTCGTTGGCACTTGGCATCCGCTTCTTTTTGGTAGGGGGCGAACCAGATGAAGCGATTTATCGGCAAGTGAAAGCGGTGGGAGCAATCCTGATTGCGCGTAGTTACAATCCAACCCCAGATGAAGCACGGCGGCAGGTAGAACTGGGTGCTGACTTAATTGTGGCAACGGGATACGACGAAGGGGGCGTGATTCCCACCCATGGGAACGGGACCTTTACGACGGTTCCCCGGATTGCGGATGCCGTTTCAATCCCAGTGTTAGCTGCCGGCGGAATTAACGACGTGCGTGGAGTCAGAGCAGCAATGGCATTGGGAGCAGAAGGGGTCTTTGTGGGGAGCCGCTTCTTGGTCACCCAGGAAGCCCGAACAGCACCCGTGACCAAGCAAAAGATTATGAAGAGCACCGCAGAAGATTTGCTGTTAGTAGCTCCCAACCAACGGTCGCTTTCAAACGAGAGAATGAAGGAACTAGCCCGGCGGTTTAAAGCTGGTGATCAGACGACTTTCCACCAAACCCGAGAAATGGGCGGGGTGCGTCCGGCAATGCTCCACGGTAAACTAAAAGAGGGCGAAATTAGTGTTAACACGGGTTTAGATTTGATCCAAACCGAACCTACCGTCGCCGAATTAGTGGCGGAATTAATGCAAGATTTTAACTAAAAAAAGAAGTGCCATTTGGCACTTCTTTTTTTGATTAGCATTATTTAGCAGATGGTTTTGTCCGCATCACCTTGTAGTAATAAATGGGGATCCCAATCGCCACAATGCCTAAGGAAACCAGAACTCCAATTGGATCGGAGAAGATTTCGGAGCCAATTACAAACAAGGAACCGAAAATGGCCACAATCGGCGTGAATGGAAAGAGGGGGACGGAGAAGACCCGCATCTGGTGCGGATTGCGTTTTCTGAGTAAGAAGACTCCCACAAAGGCCATCACGTAGAAACAGTAGACGGTGAAGATACAGAGTTCAGAGATCCGGTCTGGATTAGTGAAGCAGATCATCAAGCCCGCGATGATTAGCGTAGCGATGATGGCAAAAACCGGCGTCCGAGTTTTCGGGTTGAGGTATGCAAGCCATTTGGAGCCTGGTAGTTGTTTTTCTTCTGCCATCGCATACATAATCCGCGGGAAAGTCATGATTTTTCCATTCATGCACCCGATGATGGAGATGATAATTCCAATGCTGAGCGCTTTTCCCCCCCAGACGCCGAAGTCTTGGTTAGCAATGTATGGAATCGCCGTGGTTCCGAGTTCGTGAATTTTAGCGGGACCAATGCTCTTTAAAACTCCATAAGAAACTAGCAGGTAGATGATCATGACCAGCATGATTCCCAAAGAGATTGCTCGGGGTAACATCTTTTTCGGGTTCTTAATTTCGCCCCCCAGGTTGGCCACTAAAATCCAACCGTCAAAGGCAAACAAGGTCGCTAACATGGCCACTCCAAAGCCTCCAGCGGTGGTGTGGATCCCACTAACACTTTGAGAAAAGGCATCCGCGTGTCCAAAGAAGAGTCCAAAAATAATCAGGGCCGCAACCGGAACCAGCTTGCAAATCGTGGTAATGATTGCAAAAGCGCCCCCGTACCGGTTCGGAAAGATGTTTAAGATTCCTACCAAGATAATGGAGCCAAGTGCAATCGGCAGGGTCCAGAATCCCGGGAGATGGAAGAAGTCTAAGACCAGAATGGCCAGGTAGGAACCTAAGGCCGCAATCATGGCCGGACCGTAGACGATGATTTGCATCCATCCGGATAAAAAGCCCCAAAATTTATTGTAAATGGCTTCCATGTAAGCATAAAGCCCACCGGTACTGGGAATTTGTGAGGCAATCTCTGCAATCGTGAGTCCGGCAGCAAGGGTTAACAGTCCCCCCGCTAACCAGGCTAGCAGGGCAGCTTTGGCAGAGCCGGCGTCATTGATTACCGCTGCCTGGCGGACAAAGATTCCCACCCCAATGATAGTTCCAACTACCAATGCTAATGCGGACCAGAGTCCAAGGGATCGGTTTAACGAAACGTCTTCCTGTTTAGTTGGTTTGTTCATGATGATTCCTCCTTTAAAAAGTTGGAGCCGAACAAAAAACGTCCCTAACAATTAGTTAGGGACGTTGTGACGCGCGGTTCCACCCAAATTCTTCCAGAAAACTGGAAGCACTTTTTGTTAATTAACGTTCATGAAGCTTAAAGCGGCTAAAGCGGGAATCTGATCCACATTACAGCACCGTGGACTCTCTGAGCAGACGTACTCCGCAATTTCATCTTTAAGCAATGCCATTATTGTATACAGAAAATGAACAGTTGTCAAACATTAACTTACTCAATTTCGTATTTTTGATAACGCGCGGCTTCTTCCTGGGGTAACGAGACCGTTAATTTTGTGCCATCAGCTTGATAGTCCGTGCTTTGCACGTCAAACTCCTGATTAAAACGGGAAACAAGATCGCCCGCTTGAAACGGAAAAAGGTAGGTTTTTTGTACGTAATCAGCAAAGAGTTGGTCAGTAATCATTGTGGCAAGCTCATCAATAGAAGCGTGATCTAGCGCTGACATGATTAGGTTTTCTCCGGCGCGGTCAGGGAACCGACTTTCCGTGCGGTCTGCCTTGTTAAAGGCCGTAATCATGGGCAGGTCGGGAACCCCAATTTCTTGGAGCGTTTGTTGGGTGGTTTGCATCATGAGTTCTTGGTTTTGATCAGAATAGTCAACCACCTGAATCAAGAGGTCCGCCGTCGCCGCTTCCTTCAGCGTTGATTTAAAGGCTTCCACCAGTTGATGGGGAAGTTCACTAACAAAGCCGACCGTGTCACTGAGCAAGAACTGCTTGTGTCCCGGCAGTTCTAGTTTTCGGACGCTAGTATCCAGCGTGGCAAATAGCATGTCCTTCACAAAGACCTGCTTATCTTCATTGGCCCCGAAACGCTGGACTAGTTGGTTCATGATGGTAGACTTGCCGGCATTGGTGTAGCCGACGAGTGCTACCGTCTTGACCCGGTTTTCTTTGCGGCGCTGACTTTGAGTGGCATAGGAACGGTCAAGTTCTTTGAGCTCATGGCGGACGTGGCTAATTTGATGTTCGATGGTTCGACGATTCAGTTCTAGCTGGGTTTCTCCGGCTCCCCGGTTGGCTAACCCGCCTCCAGCAGACTGTTGGTCTAAGCGTTGACTAGAACTAGTGCGCAACCGGGGCAGTTGGTAACGGAGTTTCGCCAGTTGTACCTGCAGTTGGGCTTCCTTGGTGTGCGCCCGGTTAGCAAAGATTTCTAAAATCAATCCGGTTCGATCCATAACCGTGGCCTTGGTGGCCGCTTCGATGTTACGAATTTGGCTAGGACTAAGTTCGTCATTGGCAACGATAGTATCGGCCTCCGTGCTACGAATGAGGTCGGCTAGTTCTTCAATTTTGCCCTTACCAAAGTACGTACCAGCGTCTGGATGATCTAGTTTTTGGACCACCGTGGCAATGCTTTCCATGTGGTTCGCCACAACGAGTTCGTTGAGCTCTGTCATTGAGTAGTTAAAATTGGGATGATTGACGTTTAGTCCGATGGTAATAACGGGAGTTTCGGTTGATTCCATTAATTCTCCTTTTGATTGTAGTAAACAACGGTAAACGTACCGTCTTGATAGTTTAACTTGGTGACGCTCCCGTTTAGGATGGAAGCCGCAATGTCAAAGTCACTAAACTGACTGACAATACTTTTAATTAGGGTTCCGTGCGCTACCACCAGGATGTTTTGGCCCGGTTGTGCGTTAGCGACAATTTCATCCAGGCCGGGTTGCAGACGCGCCCAAAACTGTTGGTCGTTTTCGGCTTCCCCGTATGGATCGGCAGCGGCAATTAAATCACGGGTTTTTTCAATTCCAAAGGTCTCAATTAACTCTGGATATGAATAACAGCCGTGGGGACCACCGACGATGCTCCACGTTTGACCGGTATCGTTTCCCTCAAAGTAGCCAAAGTTTTCTTCGCGCAGGGCTGGTTTTTGCACGGGTTCACTCAACGGGGCGGGATTAGCTTCCAAAATAATCCGGGCGGTCCGACTCGCCCGCTTGGTGTCACTACTATAGGCTTGATCAAAGGTAATCTGACTTAAATGGTTGGCAGCGATGACAGCGTCCTGCACCCCTTTTTCGGTTAAATCAGTATCAGACCAGCCTTGAATCCGGTGGTAGTGATTTAATTGTGTTTGTCCATGGCGAACAAAGTATAGGTTGATTCCAGTCATGGAAAATTCCTCCTTGTGCAGCTTGATTTAGCTTCAGTTTATCATACTTATTGGCGGTTTCATCGTGTTTAGCGGTTGGATGTGTTAAAATGATTCATCGATTAAACAAGCGGAGGTGCACGATGGAAGCAGATAACTCCAAGATTAAACAAGCTGAACAACAGCACTTGGACTTTGTCCGGGGCAAGCTGAAAATTGCCGAGCAAAAAACGGCAACGACGATTCAAACTGCCAAACAGAGTCAACAGGAACTGGAAGATCACTTTTACGATGACGTGCGGCTAAAAACCAGTACCTATGAGGGTCAAATGGAAACAGGGGTTTCCGTACGGCAACAACAGCAAATGCTCGAGCAACGCCAAAATCGCTGGCAGACGGCCACGCGCGATTTAGAAACGCTGCAAAAGTTAGATCAAAATGCTTATTTTGCTCGAATTGACCTACAGGAGCAAGGGGAAGCAACGCCAGAAAAGATTTACATTGGGTTAGCGTCCTTCGTGAATCCAGATGATGCAGATGAATACCTAATCTATGACTGGCGTGCTCCGATTAGTAGTGTTTATTACGACAGTGGGATTGGTGCAATGACGTACGACGCCCCCAGTGGGCCGCAACGGGTTAATGTGACCTTAAAACGGGAATTGCAGATTAAGAACGGTCAGTTGACCCAGGTCTTTGATACGGACGAGGCAGTGGGGGATCGGGTGTTATTAGAAAACCTCAGCCACCAGTCGGACACCAAAATGAAAAGCATCGTCACGACGATTCAAAAGGAACAAAATGCAATTATCCGTGATACCAGCGCGGATCTCTTGTTTGTGCAGGGGGTCGCTGGCTCCGGAAAGACGGCAGCGGTCCTGCAACGGGTCGCCTATCTTTTGTACCGGTACCGGGGGAAGCTAACGCCGGGACAGGTAATTCTTTTTTCACCGAACCAGCTCTTTAATGATTACATTAACCAGGTGCTTCCCGAACTGGGCGAACAAAACATGGTGCAGATGACCTACTACCAGTTCATGCGACGCAGAGTGCCCCGGTTAACGGTCGAAACGTTGCAACAGCGCTTTGATGAGAGTCTGATGGATGAACCACACAACGTGACCACGCTGAAAAACAGTTTGGAATTGTTTCAAGCAGAAGGCCGGTATGCGGACAGTCTCAACCAAACGGGCGCCATTTTTCGTAACATCCGGTTCCAGGGGAAGGTTCTAATTTCTAAGGAACAAATTGCAGAAATTTATCGCAGTTTTAACGCTAATTACAACCTCCGCAACCGCTTAGAGGCAACGAGGACAGAGCTGCTTAAAATTTTAAAGCGCCACATGGGAGCGGAAATGAAGAAGCGGTGGGTAGAAGAAGCGGTGGAAGGACTGAGCAGCGAACAAATTGAGATGCTCCACGCCAAGGCCGGACGGCAGCGGACCGATGATGATCAGGACGCGCGCTTTTTAGCTCGTCAGGTGGTTAAGGCCGCTTTTGCTAAGGTTCACCAACAGATCAAACGGAACCGCTTTTTTAACATCAATCAGCAGTTTGTGAACCTACTGCGGGCGCTCCCAAATTGGGTAAACTTAAGTGAGTGGGGGGTCAGCGCTGCTGACTGGCAGGCCAGTGTCACGGCTACAGTGAACCGGTTTCAAGCGGGGAAAATCAGCATGGCCGATGTGTCAATGTACCTCTATCTGTTTGACCTGGTAACCGGTAAGCGACCAGACCTGAAGATGCGGTACCTGTTTGTTGATGAAGTGCAGGATTATACGCCGTTTCAGTTAGCCTACCTCCAGTGGAATTATCCCCGGGCTAAGTTTACGGTTCTAGGTGATTTGAATCAGGCCATCTTTACTCGCGATAGCAGTCAAACGTTGATGGACGATTTAAAGCAACTCTTTGATCCTGACAAAATCCGGGTGATTAAACTGTTGAAGTCCTACCGGTCGACTGCTCAGATTACGAACTTTACCAAGCAGTTACTGCCAGATGGAGAAGCAATTGAGGCTTACGCCCGGCAGGGAGAACAGCCAAGGTTGGCGGTTGCTACTGATCAGCAGCAGGCCGTGCAGACACTGATTCAGACGATTAAAACCAATCAAGCCGACCACGAAACCACGGCAGTAATTGGCAAGACCCTGGCTGAGTGTCGAACCGTTGCCCAAGCATTGCAGCAGCAGAGAATTACAGCCACTTTGATTCAAACCGAAAATCAGCGGCTGGCCAAGGGCGTCGTGATTGTGCCAGCGTACCTTGCCAAGGGGCTTGAATTTGACGCGGTGGTCATGTGGAACGGCTCCCAGCAAAATTATCCAACGGTGCACGATGACAAGCTGGTCTACACCATTTGTACCCGGGCGATGCACCGGCTGACAATTATTTCAATCGGAACTCCATCGCCGCTCTTTAACGCCGTGAACCCAGCCGATTATCAGTTGATAAAGGAGTAGCAAATGGAAAATTTTGATGCTTACGATAAAGCGACCTGGGCCCAATTCTATCCCACCACCATTCAACCAATTGATGCGACCACTTTAGAGCAATTGAAGGCCTTTAACGATCAAATCTCGATTATGGACGTCCAACAGGTCTACATGCCCCTAATTCAACTTCTACGGGGCGCCTTTGATTCGTATCACCAATGGCAACAGCGCAAGATGGACTTTTTGCACCAAACGCCGCGGACCATCCCCTTTATCATTGGGATTTCAGGAAGCGTGGCGGTCGGAAAATCGACGACCGCGCGATTGTTACAGTATCTGTTAACCCAGTTGTTGCCCAACCGCAAGACCCAACTGGTGACCACCGACGGTTTTTTGTATCCGACGAAAACTCTAACGGAACGGGGTTTACTGGACCGTAAGGGGTTTCCAGAAAGTTACGACATGGCGCGGCTGATTGACTTCTTACTGCGAGTAAAAGCCGGAGAACCGGTAGTCGAGGCTCCGGTGTACTCGCACCAAACCTATGACATTGTCCCTGACCAGGTGACTCGGATTGAGCAACCCGACTTTTTGATCATTGAGGGAATCAATACCCTGCAGATTCCGGCTGAAGAACATCTCTACATCAGTGATTTCACGGATTTTGCTATTTACATTGATGCCGAGTCACAGTTGATTGAACACTGGTATCTCACGCGGTTTCAAAAGTTACTGCAGACCGCTTTTACCGATCCGCATAACTATTTTTATCGCTACACCAAGTATTCCCAGGCAGAGGCACTCGCAATTGCCAAACAAACGTGGCAGAAAATTAACCTCCCGAATTTGAACGAGTACATTTTGCCAACGCGAGATCGGGCGAATCTCATTATCCACAAGGGCCCCCAGCACATGATTGACCGGCTCTATCTAAGAAAATATTAATGCAAGAGAACACTATCACTTGTTGATGGTGTTTTTTTGAAGCAGATTGGTTGCAAAAGTTACAATTGTAGATTATACTAATAATTGAAATTTACAAGTGTAAACGAAACGAGGTGAGCAAATGACTGAAACAACGCAACCACTAGATATTACCCCAGCTGAATGGAAGGTAATGCGGTTGATTTGGTCGTTAGGTCCGAGTTCTACAACGCAAATCGTTACGGAAATCCAGCAACAATCGGATTGGAAGACTTCCACGATTAAAACTCTGCTCCGCCGGTTGTGTGATAAAGATTTATTAACCACGACCAAGGATGGACGGCAGTTTATGTATCATCCCCAGGTTAGTGAGCAACTGGCGATGAATGAAACCGCAGAGGCCTTGTTTACACAACTGTGTGAGATGCACAAGGGACAAGTGCTCTTAGATCTGATTCAGAAAACGGAGATTAGTCGTTCAGACATTCAGGCTCTGCAACAAAAATTGGCAGAGAAGCTTCTCACGGCTCCCGAAACGGTAGACTGCAACTGCCTCCCTGATCGAATAGCCGACTGTCATGAACATGAAAAGGAGTAAATCATGAAAACAGACGAACACCAAACGCACATGGATCATGACATGCAACATGATTCCATGGACATGCAACAGATGAACATGAAAAACGACAAGATGAACGATATGCACGGAATGCACATGAAGCATGGGGCTATGAACATGAACCACGGTTCCATGGAAATGGATATGGATATGGGCGGTGGCCACATGATGAACATGGGCAACTTCAAACGGCGCTTTTGGATTTCGTTAATCTTAGCGATTCCAATCCTACTTTTATCACCATTCATGGGAATTGTATTGCCATTTCAAATTACCTTCCCCGGCTCCGAATGGGTAGTCATGATTTTATCGACGATTCTCTTCTTTTACGGGGGGCAACCCTTCTTTTCTGGGGCCAAGGGAGAATTGGAAGACCACGCCCCAGCGATGATGACCTTAATTACAATGGGGATTTCAGTGGCCTACCTTTACAGTTTGTATTCCTTTGTGATTAAAACTTTCATTAATCCGCAGGCCCACGTGATGGATTTCTTCTGGGAACTTGCCAGCTTGATTGTCATCATGTTATTAGGGCACTGGATTGAAATGGGAGCGGTTATGAACGCCGGAAGTGCGTTGCAAAAGATGGCCGCCTTACTGCCTGATTCGGCCCACCTTGTGACTGCAGACGGGCAAACTACGGATGTTCCTGTGGGCCAACTGCAAAAGGAACAAGTGGTTGTGGTTCAACCCGGTGAAAAAATTCCAATTGATGGGGTCGTAACCTCTGGTTCTAGTGACGTTAATGAAGCGTTAGTCACGGGAGAAGCCAAGGCCGTTGCTAAAAAGCAAGGGAGCAAGGTCATTGGTGGTTCTGTCAACGGAGACGGTAGTTTACGGGTCCAGGTTACGGCTACCAGCAGTGACGGGTACCTGTCTCAGGTGATTAACTTGGTCCAACAGGCGCAAAAGGAAAAATCCAAGGCCGAAACGTTGGCCAACAAAGTAGCCCGGTGGTTATTCTACGCAGCGCTGACAATCGGGATTTTAGCTCTGGTGATTTGGACCATCATTAGTGGGTTCAGTATGGGACTCGAACGGATGGTAACGGTGTTGGTAATTGCGTGCCCGCACGCCCTAGGACTTGCCGTTCCGTTAGTTATTGCCCGGAGTACCTCGATTGCCGCCCAAAATGGATTACTAATCAGAAACCGGCAGGCGATTGAAGAGGTTAACAAACTGGACTACGTCTTCATGGACAAGACGGGAACCCTGACCAAGGGAGTCTTTCAGTTAAACGCTTTAGTTAGTACCAGTGATTTGTCAGAAACAGAATTGTTAAATCTGTTTGCTGACGTGCAGGCCAACTCGAGTCACCCGTTGGCCACTGGATTAGTTAGTGAAGCCAAGCGGCGCGGCTTAACGATTGATCCCGCTACTGACATGCAAGCCATTCAAGGGGTCGGAGTAACCGGAACCGTAGCTGGTCAGTTCTATCAGATTGTCACGGCTAAGTACCTAGACCAACACCAAATTGCTTACGATCACGCTCAGTTTGAAAAGTTAGCGGGCGCTGGAAATTCGATTAGTTACCTAGTTCAGGATGGCAAGGTGCTTGGTTTAACCGCCCAAGGAGACGTGTTGCGGCCGGAATCACAACACCTGATTGACCATCTGCGCCAGATGAACATTAAACCAGTCATGTTAACTGGGGATAATGATTTGTCAGCGAAGCGGGTGGCCCACGAACTGGGGGACATCGAATATCACGCCGAATTATTACCAGCCGATAAGGAGCAGGTGATTGCCAAAGCAGAGCAACAGGGGAATCACGTCATGATGGTGGGAGATGGAATTAACGATGCCCCGAGTCTCTCACGAGCTAACATTGGGATTGCCATTGGAGCCGGAACGGACGTTGCCATTGATTCGGCCGACGTCGTGCTGGTCCGTAGTGATCCAGAAGACATCATTAATTTCTTGAATCTTGCTAAAGCTACGAACCGCAAGATGGTGGAAAACCTCTGGTGGGGAGCCGGCTACAACATCATTGCCATGCCGCTGGCGGCTGGAATCCTGGCACCAATTGGGATTATCCTTTCACCGGCAGTGGGAGCCATTATCATGTCGCTGTCCACGGTGATTGTAGCAATCAATGCGTTGACTTTACACTTGAAAAAAGACAAGTAGATAACACGAAAAAAGGTGAACTGCATCGCAGTTCACCTTTTTGTTTAATCATTAGTCAGTTGAATTATCTTTATGTTTGATAGAAACGTGTTGCAGGTCTAGATCGCCACCATCCGTGTTGATGTTACTGTGGTTGATTTTGGCGTTTTTAACCTGAACGTCGCCACTCTCACTGTTGATTTTGACTTGGTTGTAATTAGCCAGTTTTTTACTATCGATGATGACTCCACCAGAACCGCTATTAAAATCAAGGTTTTTAGCAGCTAAATCATGGCTCTCGATTTCGCCACTGCCAGAATCCACCTTGACCTGGTTTAGGTTCGATTGGTCGAAGGCAACGTCACCCGCACTACTGTCAATTTTCACGGGCTTTGTGGTGGTAACTTTATGGATCGTAACGTCCCCACTGCCGGATTCGATCGTAAGGTTAGTCGGGTTGCTGTTTAAAAAGCGGACGTCGCCACTTTCTGACTTGACGGTCGTTTTTCCGGTTTGGCTGCTGTTACTGGTGACGCTTCCGTTGGCGCTGTGAATTCTTGTCTTTTTAAACTTGGCCTTGTTAAGTGTGACATCACCACCGTTACTGTCAACTTGAAAGTTTTTAACGTTTGCCGGGGCGTTAAAGGTTACATCACGGGAGTTAATCTTTACGGTATTCGGATTGGTAATCTTTGGAATCGTAACGACTAGCTTGGTTTTGAGCTTGTGATTGTGCTTTAACTGATCCCACAGTTGTTGGTCTTTGAGGGAGATGTTAATGTGGTCTTCGTTTTTAATGACGTTTACCTTCTGGTCTTTAGCAAAGTTAGAAGAGGTCACCGTAAACTCATTGCCCTCTTTGACGGTTACTTGAGCGGGAACGTCGATTTCTAGTGTATCGAGCTGGGCGGTATTTTTAACCTTTTGGGTTTGCTCGGGAGCAGCAAGTGATGGAGCGGGGGTCGTAGTACTAACAAAGATTCCCGCCGCGAGTCCCACCAGTGCGAGTCCCATGGCTTTTTTTAACATGGAAAAACTTCCTTTCTCGGCTTTCTTTTAAATTTAGCATGCTTTTTTGGCCTTCACAAGCAAGAAATTACGGGAAAGCCTTTTATTTTTGGCGCGCTTTTTCTATACTAAAGCGGGATGTTTAAATGATACCATTAAATTTTACACAAAAGGAGAAACGGCATGGCAAAAAGAAGCAATGGCGTGGAAAAAATCAAACGATTCAGACTTTCTGATCTGGTACGGGGGACCTATTCGCCGATGATGCGGTTTTCCCTGTTATCAGTTTCCCTGGTTTTGGCTAGTGCCCTTTCGGTTTCAGCGGCCGTTCCGCAGTGGCAAAAGGCCTTTCCGGGGCATTCGTATTCGGCGATTGAAATTATCGCCACCATGCCCTCGTTAGCAGTTATTATCATGTTACTGTTGAGTAATTGGGTCGCTAAATACATGAAGCCCAAACGGACGGTAATTGTTGGGTTACTTATTAGTGGGGTCTTTGGGATGATCCCCCTCATTGCCACGAATTACTACGTGGTGTTAATCTCTCGGTTTTGCTTTGGAATCGGATTAGGACTCATTAATGGGTTAGCTGTGAGTTTGATCGGAACCTTCTTTGAAGGAAAGCTAAAGGACCGGTTGATGGGTTATCGAAGTGGATTCGAAATGCTCGGAAACGCAATCTGTGCGTACATTGCCGGAGCGCTTCTGGTTGACTACGGTTGGCACAGTTCCTTTCTGGTTTACGCAATTGCCTTTCCGGTTGCCATTTTGTTTTACTACTTTGTTCCGGAACCAAAGGAAGAACCTAAAATGGAAGTTAGCAAGCGGGCACCCCGGCTTAATCCAGACGTGGTATTTTGGACGATGTTATTGGCTGCTTACCAGATAACGTACGTGGGGGCTACCGTTCGTTTGTCCTCATTCATCGAGCACGCCCACTTGGGGACAATTGCACAGTCGGCAATGATTATCAGTATTGCTCCGTTCTTTGGTCTGATGGGAGGGATCGTGTTTGGAAATGCACTAACTGCCTTTCGGAAGTTCATGCTGCCACTGGCGTTGCTTGCTACGGGAATTAGTCAGATCATCGTTGGCCTGGCCCACGGTTTCTTTACCGCGGCTTTAGGAATGTTCTTAATTACGATGTTAGATACCATGGTTGTAACTTACATTCTGAACGTAGCAGCTGACATTGCCCCGAAGGGAACTTTGAACGTGACGACTTCGATCCTCTTGATTGGGAGTAACATCGGAATCTTTCTGGCTCCCGTTGTCTTGGGGGGAATCAACCAAGTCTTTAGTTCAGACAGTCCCCGGTTATCATTCTGGGTTTCTGGAATTGCGCTGTTAGTCATGGGAGGCGTCGGAATTTACGACTTACTCTTCATTCGGCATAAGTTATTCCGCTAGTAAAAAAATTAATGATCATGATTTCCCATGGCCAGTTGGTGATGGGAAATTTTTTTAAAGTTAGAGGAGGGTACATGCAAATTCAATTTCCAAATCAAACGGACCAACCGCTGTCTGTCAAACGGTTGTTAACGATGGCCGGAGTTAGTAACCGCTTGTATCAAGCAACCAAACGAGCCTCCCGGAGCTTTGCGGTTAATGAAACTGTGATTGCGCCCACGCGCTTGATTGCCCCTGGAGAAACGCTCACTGTAACCTTCCCACCCGAACTCAGTGATCCCAACGTTCCACCAAGCAAGCATTCCCTGGCCATTCTCTTTGAAAATGAGCACTGGTTGGTGGTGAACAAGCCCGCCGGATTGACCAGCGTTCCGGGACCAAGTAACCGTACCGACACCTTGGTTAACCGGGTGAAGGGGCACCTCCAGGCTCAAGGAGCGGTTGACTTACGTCCGCATGTCATTACCCGGTTAGATCGGTTTACCAGTGGGGTAGTGTTGGTAGCCAAACATCGGTTAGCCACGGGCTATGCCGATCAGTTACTAGCGCAACACCACCTCCATAAGCAGTATCAAGCGGTCGTAAGTGGTTACTTAGACCAGGACCATGGAATCGTGCGGTTTCCGATTGGCCGCGTGGGAGATCAGATTGCCCGAAAAGTAACGCCTGCCGGCCAGGCAGCTGAAACGGAGTACTGGGTGGAACACCGCTTTTCCGCTGCGACTAGAGTACGAGTCCAGCTGCATACGGGGCGTACCCACCAAATTCGGGTTCATTTTGCGCACCTAGGCCATCCGTTATTGGGGGATGAACTGTACGGGGGACCGCTCAACCAAGGAATTAAGCGCCAGGCTTTACATGCGGAACAACTCGCGTTTCTAGATCCCTTTAGTAACGAACGGTTAGAATTTAACGCGCCCCTGCCGGCGGATATGCTAAAATATGAGTGATGATAAGGAGGATTGACCGTGGAAGATGGAATCAAGCTTGGGGGAGCGGCGTTTGCCAACATGATGTTTACGCTAAAAACGCCGGTAACCCCCAAAAACCATAAGGACTATAAGTTCATGGAGTATGAGATGAATGAAATCGCGCCAGAAATCTGGGCGATGCCGGTTTACATGACGGACGACGATGATTTTTCGTTGTTTTTCATTGTAACTAAGATTGCCACGGGGGAAACCGTGATGGCATTTGCAACCGGAGCAGCTGATGATCAAGGTGAATTTCAACTCAGTCAGCCCATGAACACCGGTCTGGGTTTAAATAAACTAAATGAGCATGATCATGATCGGGCAGAAAACGTCCTGCATTTTTTAAATCAAATTTCCAAAGCCAACGAAGGCAATTGGCGGATGGTACAAGCCTAACGGCATAAAGGAGTAAAACAATGGCACAAATTTATTTAGCAGGTCCCTTTTTTAGTGACGAACAAGTAGCTCGGATTGAAAAGATTGAAGCCGCTTTGACCCAAAATCCGACGGTACAGGACTTCTTTTCTCCGCGAAAGAACCAGGAAACGGAACATGAACAGTTTACTAAGCCGTGGGCGACTGCAATCTATCATACGGACGTTAGTAACATTGATGCAGCGGAAGCGGTGGTGGCCATTCTTGATTTTGAAGGGGAACACGTGGATAGTGGAACCGCCTTTGAAATTGGGTATGCCGTTCAAAAGGGGACTCCGGTCGTGGTTTTTCATGAAAAGACGGGCACTGTCAATCTGATGATTGGAGAAAGTCTGCACGCCTACCTTAAAACACCGGAAGAAGTATCCCAGTATGACTTTCAGGCAATGCCCACTAACGAATACAACGGGAAGTTTATTTAATTCCCACCAGCTCAATGAGGTCGAATGATGAAGGAGACTGTTGATGCATGAACACGAAGAACAATTAACGGGCCGGCGGTTTCTCGCGGTAACGTTATTAAATGCAACCATTACCCTGCTTGAATTTTTAGGGGGCTTATTGTCAGGAAGTTTATCGCTGTTATCGGATGCTGCCCATAACCTGGGTGACTCGCTTTCCATTATTTTTAGCTATGGAGCCCATGTTTTAAGCAAACGTAAGCAAACGCGGGTTAATACCTATGGATTTAAACGAGCGGAGATTCTTGCAGCACTATTTAATTCACTGTTTTTAGTGATTCTTTCGGTCTTTTTGCTGATGGAAGCTGGCACCCGTTTGTTGCACCCAGAAAAAATTGAGAGTGGCGTGATGATTTGGGTGGCAGTCATTAGTGCGGTTGCTAACTTAGGCTCAACCATGTTGTTAAACCGGGGGGCCCAACACAATTTGAACCTGAAGGCGACGTATCTGCACCTGCTAAGCGACGCCTTGGCCTCCGTGGGGATTATCGTTGGGGGCGTGGTGATCATGGTGTCTGGATGGACCTTTGTGGATCCGTTGATTACCATTTTGGTGGCTCTGTACATTATTTACGAAAGCTGGCCGGTGATCAAAAAGACGGTGCTGATCCTGATGGAGTGTGCCCCGCAGTTGGATTATGCCGGGATTAACCGGGACTTACTGCACATCAAGGGGATCAAAAAGGTGCACCACGTCCATGCCCTGATGGTGGATGAAAACAGTATTGTTTTTTCGGCTCACGTTAACATGGACAACATGGAATTAGATGATGTTCAAGCAATTTATGCACGGATTAACCAAGTGTTAAAAACTAAGTACAATATCGATCACGTGACAATTCAGCCAGAAACGACCCATGGTTCTGACGAAGCGTTCTTTTACGATCGTGATTATGACATTTAACGAAAAAGCCGCTCCCTGAGATTAAGGGAGCGGCTTTTTGGAGTAATCACGTAAAATTGTGATGTAATCGCTTTCATGTTATGCTGAAGGTACGGTAAAAAAGAAAGTAGGTTTTAGCATGGAAATGACAGAAAAATTGTCAGCACAACCGTTATTTTTAGCTCCCGTTCTCCAGCCCAAGTTATGGGGTGGAAACGGATTACATAAGTACTACCCACAGCTTGCCACGGCTGGAATGGGTGAAGCCTGGATTGCATCGACATACAAAAAATTTCAGTCCCAAATTAGTTCCGGCCCCTTTAAAGGCCAGACGTTACAAGCAGTTTGGGAAACCCATCCTGAGTTGTTTGGCGGCCATTCAACCGGAGCAGACTTCCCGCTACTGGTTAAATTACTAGATGCTCATGAAAATCTTTCGATTCAGGTCCATCCAGACGACGATAATGCTCGGACTCTTTTTCATGAACCCAACGGAAAGACGGAGTGTTGGTACATATTAGACGTTCAACCCGGCGCTCGGGCATATTATGGGCACCGGGCTCAGACCCGGGTGGAGTTAGAACGTGCAATTCAAACCCAGCGCTTAGACGACTACTTAATCACCCGTCCAGTGACGCCCGGTGAGATTATTTACGTGCCCGGGGGAACGCTCCATGCCCTGGGCGCTGGCATTGTAGCGCTGGAAGTTGAACAGAATTCCGATAATACGCTCCGATTTTATGATTTTGACCGAGTTAACCCGAAGACCAGGGAAAAAAGGTCCTTACAGATTGAGGAGGCCCTTTCAGCCACCCGGTTTCCTGCCCAGGCGCCGGCTGCAACCGTGACGGCGCCACGAATTGACTCAAAACAACCGGGTCGCACTGAGATTTTACGGTCTCGGTATTTCCACGTGGCTGAATTAGCCAGTGCCACAGAAATTAGACTGCAACCCCAAAGTCAATGGTCGATTAACGTTGTGATTGCTGGTACGGGTCAGTTAGAGGTTGCGGACCACTCCTATGAGTTAACCATTGGGCAAACGTTTGTCCTACCAGTTAGATTTCCGGTGGCTCGGATAACCGGAAGGCTGAAACTAATTCAGGCCACCGTGGCTTAGCTTAAAAAAAGCAATTCCAGTCGAGGCTGGAATTGCTTTTTTGTTGCGTTCAACTTACAGGGTTGCGAACGGATCAAGTTTGTTGGTTTCCTCAACGTACCATTCCCGCCAGTCAGTGTTGGGATTCCCGTTATCAAAGAACGTCTGTGGCAATTGTTCTAAGAGATTTTCGTAATCTTTTCGATTAAATTGAGCTGAAAAGGCGTAAATCTCTTCGGGCAGCTGATTGTTTACGTCCATGATGGTCCGGTTAATGTCAGCAATGACGTGGTTAAAGTCAAAGGAAGCCATGACATCCAGTTCTTCGTTTCGTAATAAGGAAACGTAAAAAGGGACAAAATCGGTTAGAGCCTTGTCTTTAGCGGCGTCGTTTAGTTCTGAAAATGATAAATTATCGCTCATGCTAATCCTCCTGTGCTCGTTGCACTTAGTCTCGTTCCTTATTATAACGGTCTCTTAGAAATCCGTAAAATCATTTTAAGAGTTAGTTTTAAAATGCGAAAAAATATAGTAGAGTAGGCAAGGAAGTAGTGGAGTAAAAATGAAGGTGGTGGCAACGGTGCGTAAGCAGGAGCAACCCTCCAAGAATTCGCCCGCTTACAGTAACAAGGTCGTCCAAACGTGTTTGCTGGCGGGCAAAATTTTAATTGAAAATGGTTCGGAATTAAACCGAGTTTCTGACACAATCAAACGAATTGCTGATAATGCGGGGCTAAAGGATTTAAATGCCTACGTTACCATCACGGGATTGATGATTTCGGCTAATGATGAAGCTGGAGCTCAAATTAAAGAAATTGAAAAGCGAGACTTTGATCTACGCCGCATTGCAGCCGTCAACAAGCTGTCTCGTCGGTTTGCGGAAAAAAGACTGACCATTAACCAGTTTTACCGGCTTTTATTAAAGGTAGAACATATCGGCTTATACTATCCGTTCTGGCTATTGATGGTTTCCGCGGCGGTGCTCTCGGGAGCCATTACCATCGTTTTTAACAATGACATTCCCGATTTTTTTATTACTAGTTTGGTTGGAATGTTGGGCTGGCTGATTTTTCGCGAGGTTAGTAAGCGGGTGCACGCTAGTTTCATCAGTGAATTTGTAGCTGCGATGGCGATTGGCGCCATGGGGATTTATTCCGTCAAACTGGGACTCGGTCAAAGTGTTGATAATATTATCATTGGGTCAGTGATGCCACTGGTTCCGGGGGTTCCGATTACAAATGCCGTCCGGGATTTAATCTCTGGAAATCTGATTAGTGGTCCCGCCCGTGGGATTGAAGCCCTGATTTGTGCTTGTGCCCTGGGGTTTGGAGTTTCGTTAGCGTTAGTTTGGCTAGGGTAGGTGAACAAAATTGATACATTTTTTGATTGTAATTGGGGGCGTTTACATTGCCACAATTGGGTTTGCCCTCCTCATTAACGTTTCGCCCCGAGCACTTAATCTAGGTGGAATTGTTGCGGTTGCCGGATACCTGGTTTATTTGGCTTACCAAAGTCTGGGTGGCGGATACGTTGGCGGGAATGTGTTTGGCGCCTTTACCATCGGGATCTGCGGAATGATGGCCGCGCGGTATAAAAAAATGCCGGTGATTGTTTTTAACACACCAGCATTAGTGCCCCTAGTTCCGGGGGGCCAGGCTTATCAAGTCATGAAGTACATTGCGATGAATCAGCCGCACATGGCCTTTTACTACCTGATTCAGGTTGTGATGATTGCTGGTTCAATTGCAATGGGTTTCTTGCTTTCCGAACTTTTTATTCAGTTGTTTTACTATACGCGACGGCAAATTATCAGAAAGCTGGACCAGATGTAAGTGGTTCAGCTTTTTTGCGTGTCACTTTTTTATAAATGAAATTCGATTCCCAGCCAAAAACTGGTCAAAAGGATAACGAGCACGAGGCTAGTAATGACAACGTACAGAGAATCATGTTCCCGGTAAAACGAGTAAATCGAAACGACGACCCGTAAAACGGGCGTCAAAATCAGGGCAAAAATGCCGGCCATCATAATGGCGTAGGGCTTACCATTTAAAATTCCGAATAAAATTTCATGGAAGTTTTTGACGTGGTAATTAGTGGCGACACCGAGGCTCCCGTTAATTAGGTATAGCAGTAACCCGAGGATCATGATGATGGCAGCGACGACCACCCCCCACCGTAAGATCTTACCGATGGTTTGTTCGACGGATCGCATTTCACTGGCCGCTGGTTGCTTGGTTTGTTTCATTAGATGGTCACCCCAAATCCTTTCAGAATCATTTGTAAGCCCAGGTACAAGAGAATCGGAATGAAGATGATGCGCATCAAGCGGGTGGGCATCATCTGCATAATTCGGGAACCAACTGCTGCCCCCACGATAATGCCCAGTGCTAATGGCACCGCAATTTGGGGTAAAATGGAACCGTTGAAGAAGTAAATGGTAGCACTAGCAGCTGCCGTGACCCCCATCATGAGGTTACTGGTCGAACTGGATGGTTTTAACGGCATTTTCATGAAGGTATCCATGGCGATGACCTTAAAGGCTCCCGAACCAATTCCGAGTAATCCACTCGCGATTCCCGCACCAAACATAATCCCAAAACCGGTCGGAACGTTGGTAACTCCGTAGTCAATCTCCTTGTGCAGATTCTTGTCGTAGTAAGATCCGTTCAGCCGGAGGTCCTGTGCGATTTTATCATCGGTGTGGGTGATTTGGTCGCTATTCTTGCCCCAGAGCTTTCTGACCATGTTAGCACCGGAAAAGAAGAGCAACAGGCCAAAGAGAATGTAGAGAAAAATCGGATTTAAGACTCCGGTTAGTAGGGCACCCACGATTGCTCCCACCGAGGTGGCAATTTCTAAAAACATTGCCACCCGCAGGTTTAACACGTTGTCGCGGAGGTAGGCAATTGTTGCTCCTGAACTGGTAGCAATCACCGCAATGAGACTGGCTCCGATTGCGTATTTGATGTCTAGTCCCATTCCAAGGGTCAAGACGGGAGTAATGATCATTCCGCCCCCAATCCCGAGAATGGATCCCAGGATTCCAACGAAGACGCCGACCAGGAGCATCAGCATAATACTATTGAGCATGGTAGTTCTCCTTTAGCATAAATATAATTTATTGTAACGCAAATTCTCCAAAAGCGCAGAAACTGACTGGCTTAATTCGAGGAACTCTAAGGGAGTATGCTATACTAGCACTATTGAATTAATGCGGAGGTAGGAAAGTAAAATGATGATTAAAAGAGATCCAAGTCGTCCTTATAAGTTAGTGATTGCCGGCTTGTTAACTTTGATTTTAGCAATTGCCGTGAAGGGGAACTGGGGCTTCATTAACTTTTTAGACACAATTGGAACGGGAATTGTTCAACACTGGAATTCCAACACGATGACGAGTTTCTTCACCATCGTGAGCTTCATTGCTAGTCCGAAGCTGGACGTGATCTGGATGGTGTTGTTAGCCTTTATTCTGTGGGGGTGCCGGGCTAAGGTACCGGCGGTCTTTGCCCTCTGTTTGCTTTTTGGAGGAGATGCCCTCGGATTTATTGTAAAACACATCGTGGGACGGGCACGGCCAGCGCTTCATTTAGCCAAAGATACGGGATACAGTTTTCCGAGCGGGCACGTTTTAGGAACGTTGTTAGTCTTGAGCATCATTTGGATCATGCTGGTGCCCATGATTAATCAAAAGGCCGGGATGGTCATTGTGCGCACATTGCTCGTGGTGTGGTTAATCCTGGTAATGTTGTCACGAGTTTATTTGAACGCCCACTTTCCCACAGATGTAGTGGGAGCGGCCACGTTAGCATACTTCTGGTTGCAAATTGCCGAATACCTGTACGTCCGTTTTGCTCCCAGCATGGTACAGATGAAACTCTTTCACAATAGTACTTACTAAACAGCAAGCTTTCCAAGCAATTGGAAAGCTTTTTTTATGCCAAATAATCGCGTTGGGATACCACGTATTTAAGAAAATGTTGACTAGCAATCGAAAGTCCAGCTGGATTCTTACAGGCAATTTCGATTGCCTGAGCGACTTCCGGTTGGGTTTGAGCCGTTGCAATTTGAAAGTCAGAGTTGCCGACCATGAGCTCTGAGACTAAACTCACGCCTAACCCGGCTTCGACCATCGCCATGACGGTGTAGTCGTCTTGAATCTGATCCTTGATCTCTGGATTAACTCCGATTTTGGCAAAGGCCGCCCGAACGTCACTGTGGGTGCCTTCTGGAATCAGGATGATGTTATGAGACTGCTCCTTTAATTTGGCTAAGGAGACCACCGGATTTCCCGCCAACGGATGATCCTTGGGCATGACTGCGACTAACTTTTCTCGTTTGAGGGGCACCGTGGTTAGCCCCTGGGTCAAGGTGCGTTTTAAAAAGCCCAGGTCAACGCGGCCCCGTTTAATGTCAGCGAGAATCTCGTCGTAATCGCCTTGATAGAGGGTGAAATGGACGTGGGGATGGAGGGCTTCAAACCCCTTGATTAATCCGGGGAGCCAGTAGCGCGAAGTGCTGTTACTGGCCCCAATACGGACGGTTCCAGTTTCCAATCCGTTGATTTGATGCGCTAATGTTTGAGCATCTTCGTACTGACGCAAAAGGTGTTGAAATTCTGGATAAAGTTTTTGTCCCGCCGGCGTTAAGCGGACTCCTCGTCGGGACCGTTGGAGGAGTTGGACGTTAAACTCTGCTTCAAGACTCGCGACGGTTTGGCTAACGGAAGATTGGGTATAACCCAGTTCCTGAGCGGCTTTGGTAAAGCTTCCGGTTTCGATAATTTTTTGGAACACGGCGAAACGATTCATTGGATTAGTTCTCCTAATGTTTTGATTAAAAAGATTAATTTTACTTATCTAAGTCTAGCCGGTAAGATAAGAAACATCAATCACAAAGTGCATTCATTATACGTGCATTGAAAGGATGAACAACAATGTGGAAACGAATTTTTCGCCAGGAATCAGTTGCGCACTACCTCCAGGCGGATGCCCGCTTAAAGCGGACTTTGAACGCCTGGGACTTAGTGGCACTGGGAATTGGAGCGGTCATTGGAACCGGAATCTTTATCCTGCCGGGTCACGAAGCAGCGCAACACGCGGGACCGGCCGTAGCAATTGCTTTCTTACTAGCGGCCCTGTTATCCGGGGTGGTGGGCATGGCCTACGCCGAATTCTCGTCGGCGATGCCGATTGCCGGCTCGGCGTACTCATTTGGAACGGTGATCTATGGAGAAATTGTGGGGTGGCTAATTGGCTGGGCCCTAATTTTGGAATACTTCTTGGCGGTTTCCGCTGAAGCAACTGGATTTGCAGCCTACTTTAACAATAACCTATTGGCACCGTTAGGCGTGCACCTTCCGAAGGCTCTGCAAGCTGGGCCGATGGAAGGCGGGATCGTGAATCTGACGGCGGTTTTAATTATTTTGGTGATTGCGGTTATTATCGCGAAGGGCGCCGACTTATCTAAAAAGGTCGAAAACACGGCGGTAATCGTGAAGATTACAATCATCATTCTTTTCATTGGACTCGGGGTCTTCTACGTTAAATCAAGTAACTACGTGCCGTTTTACCCTCAGCAATTTCACGGGGCGCCCTTGGGGTTAGGGGGAATTTCAACGGCGGCTGCTACCGTCTTCTTTGCCTTCATCGGATTTGATGCCTTAGCCGCTAATTCAGCGGAAACCATCAACCCCAAACGCAACGTGGTGCGGGGCATTCTGGGGACCGTTTTAATCGCGGTAGTTCTCTACGTGGCTTTTTCCCTGGTACTAGTGGGAATGGTGCACTACACCCAATTGAATGTGGATGATCCCGCTGCCTACGCGCTCCACGTGGTGCATCTTGATGGTTGGAACAAGCTGATTACAATTGGGGCTTTGTTTGGAATCTTTACTGCGATGGTCACGATGTTCTTTGGTGGTTCCCGGTTGGTGTACGCCCTGGGGCGTGACGGGCTTTTGTCCCAAAAGATGGGTAAGGTGGACGAAAAGAGTCAAGTCCCCCGGAATGCAGTGGTGATTGCCTTGGTGGTGCAGGCCTTCTTTGCGGGAGTCGTTCCATTGGAACAACTAGCTTCTTTGATTAACGCGGGAACCCTACTGGCCTTTGCCTGCATCTCCTTTGGCGTTATTCCGCTACGTCACCGGAAGGATATTCCAAACGACGGGTTTAAGATGCCCTGGTATCCAGTGCTACCGGTCTTGGCCGGATTGTGTAGCATTTATTTCATCATAATGTTGCCAAATGCCACTAAAATTGCCGTGGGGCTCTGGCTGATTGTGGGAGTAATCGTTTACTTTGCCTATGGACTCTGGCACTCGAAGTTACAACAAGGATCCAAAGCAACTGAATAAGTAAAAATCCTCTTTCAATTGAGAAAGGGGATTTTTGTTTGCAGATCAGTTTAAAGAATCCAAGATAATGAGCAGTTGTGATCATTGCTTGCTTCAATTATAATTTAAAAATATATTTTAATTTAAACCAGCAAGCCTTAGAGGGCACTGGAGGCCGACGTGAAAAAGTTATTACTGTATAACGGTTTTTCTAACATTATGTTAGAAGTGATTGTGTGGATGATTTATTTAAAGGAGCAGGGCTGGTCTGTGACAGAAATTGCTTTGTTGGAGGGACTGTTTACGGTGGCTCAAGCAGGATTTGAATTTCCGGCTGGAATTATTTCTGACCGAATTGGGCACAAAGCAGCCTTGTTAAGTGGAGAAATTATTTGCGTGCTGTACTTGATTACGTACTTCTTTCCCACGGTGCACTGGCTCATTTACATTGGCTTTGTACTCTTTGCCTTAGGATTAGCTCTGATTTCTGGAACGGACGTTTCGTTAGTGTACGAAACGGCGGGAACTGAAACTGACCCCCAGTATTTAAAAGCGCTTGGTTACTTTAACTTTATGGGAATTCTTGCGATGGCTTTTGGGAATGCCGTTGGCGGTTGGATTGCGAGCTATTCTTGGCCGTTACTATTTTTGTTAGCAATTGGCACGCGCATTATCTCAGGATTATTGGTACTCGGGCTTGACGCTCAGCAAATTAGTGGGGAAACAACGGAAGTGGTTACCTTCAAGGGCATTATCACTAGGTTTCTGTCGTTTTTAAGGCATGAACGAAATTTTCGGTGGCTTGTGGTTGCGATGAGTTTTTCGGCGGCAGCCGTTACCTTGAGCTATCAGTATGGACCATTAATGTTACGAGAACTCCACTTTTCCACACAGTTGATTTCGCTCGTCTTTGGGGGATTGGCATTGGTGGCAGCAGGACTAGTGCTGTTAGTAGACCGCTTGACCCGTGTAATTGCTCCACATGTCTTGATTATGCTTTTACAAATGGTCAGTTTACTGTTTTTTGCCTCATTTTTGACCCACAACCGCATGATTGTCGTGTTGGGTTTGGTGGTGATTAACGTTGTTTTTGAAATGTGGCACCTTTTGTTTGAAAATCAAATTCAAGATCTGGCGTACGAACATACCCGGGCTTCGGCTTTTTCCCTAGCGACTTTTACCGAATCCGCAATTTTGACGGTGGGTTCAACGTTGGTAAGCTTATTAACGACCACAATGAATTTACTCAACGTAGTTAGCTATTTAGGGATGGGGCTTTTAGCAATTGCTTTACTAAGCATGGTCAGCGCTTGGCGTCATTCTTCTAACTAAAAAACTTTCCTGCTACTGAGCAGGAGAGCCGTTTAATTGATTAGTTTTCGATGCGGGCTCCCAATGCCGTTTGGAAGTGATTAAGCGCAAATGCCTGGTTTTCTTTAGAGAATCCGGCTGTCGCTTGGGGATGAATTACCAGTTGGTAACCCAAGTTATAGGCGCTCACAGCTGTGTGTAGAAGACAGATGTCAGTGGCAACGCCCGTGAGGTGCAGTTCGGTAATGCCACGGGCCCGCAGCTGGAGGTCTAGATCTGTGCCCGCAAAGGAACTGTAGCGGGTCTTATCCATTTCCCCGACGTTAGGATCATTACGGTGGGCATCGTACCACGGCTGCAAGTCTCCGTAAAATTCTCGACCCCAGGTGTCTTTTAAGTTGTGAGGTGGAAAGAGCTTGGTTTCAGGGTGGTAGGGATCATCTTTTTGGTGCAAATCGGTGGGTAAAATGACAACTTGATCGTGAGCAACAAAGTCATTAGCAAGGCTAATGATGGCTGGAGCAGCTGCTTGGGCGGGTTTGCCTAAAGTCAAGGCACCGTTGTCGGCAACAAAATCGTTGGTATAGTCAATAATCAAAAGGGCCTTTTTAGTGGTCATGAGGATTTCTTCCTTCCGTGGTTTTCTTCATTATAGCAAAGGAGACCGTTGGGGGTTTTGAAGATGATTTGCATTTCAGAGGGGAAACCCCTATACTGAGTAAGAATTAAATAACTTAGAATCTAAAAAGAGGAGCAATTTTCATCAGTACGACTGGGGAGGGCACCAACCCCAAGAAACAGTTGGAAAGGGAACGTTGCCGAAACTGAAAAGCTGGTACCTTTTTGGTTGGGGCTTGGTTGAAGAAATCAAGGACTGTCGCACTTGCATGCGGAGCGCTTTAACGGACGAATACGAATGGCAAGGTGAGGGACTCTTCTGGATTAAGAAGGGTCCCTTTTTAGGTTTTAATTAAACTGATCCATAACTACAGGAGGAAGAAAGATGGCAAAAGAAAAGGGAACTCAGCACGTGAAGCGGGGCTTAAAATCCCGCCATGTGTCGATGATTGCCCTCGGGGGCTGTATCGGAACCGGGTTATTTGTTGCAAGTGGAGGAGCAATTAGTAAAGCAGGACCAGGTGGAGCCCTAGTGGCTTACATTCTGATGGGGATTATGGTCTACTTCTTAATGACTAGTTTAGGGGAAATGGCTACTAATCTACCAGTTTCTGGCTCATTCTCGACCTATGCGGCGAAGTACGTTGATCCGGCCCTGGGCTTTGCGATGGGCTGGAACTACTGGTTTAACTGGGCGATTACCGTGGCGGTGGATGTTTCAACGGTCTCCTTGGTCATGGCATTTTGGTTTCCGCATTTTCCGGCGTGGATTTGGAGTGCGGCAGCGCTAATCCTGATTTTTATCATCAACGCGTTAGCGGTGTCCGCCTTTGGAGAAACCGAATTTTGGATGTCATTGATCAAAGTGATCACAATTATCATCTTCTTGATCGTGGGCTTTTTAACCATCTTTGGAATTATGGGTGGTCATGCCGTAGGACTGCATAACTTTACCTACAAAAATGCCCCGTTTGTCAATGGAATTCCTGGGATTATCAGCGTGTTCGTGGTCGCTGGTTTTTCGTTCCAGGGAACTGAACTAGTGGGGATTACCGCTGGGGAAGCAGATGATCCTAGAAAGAGTGTCCCTAAGGCGATTCACGAAGTTTTCTGGCGGATCATCTTGTTCTACTTCTTGGCAATCTTTGTGATTGCCGCCATTATTCCGTACACGAGTCCTGATTTATTGGGTTCATCTGCGAGCGACGTGTCTATCAGTCCGTTTACAATTGTGTTTGAACGGGCTGGGCTGGCAGCTGCCGCCAGCGTGATGAATGCCGTAATTTTAACGTCCGTGATTTCTTCTGCAAACTCCGGGATGTACGCTTCGACGCGGATGCTGTATTCAATGGCTGATGAAGGATATGCGCCGAAGCTTTTTGGGAAAGTTTCCAAACGTGGGATTCCCTTCTTAGCATTATTAGCAACAACGGCCGTGGCTCTTTTAACCTTCTTGACCAGTTTCATGGGACCACAAATCTACCTATGGCTGGTAGCTGCTTCTGGTTTGACTGGTTTCATTGCTTGGTTCGGGATTGCGCTCTCACACTTCCGCTTCCGACGCGCGTTCATTGCGCAGGGACACAAGTTAGATGAACTAAAGTACCATGCTACGTGGTTCCCATTTGGTCCAATTCTATGTTTGATTTTATGTATCGTGGTGATTTTTGGTCAGGATGTGGGCGCCTTTGTTCACGGGCAATGGTTCCAAATTGCCGTTACCTATATTAGTGTTCCGTTGGTCTTGATTCTGTACATTGCCTACAAGCTGATCAAACACACGCACTTGATTCCGTTGGATCAGGTTGATGTTTCTCCGGCTGATTTAAGCCAAGAAAACAAAGCGAATGATTAATGCTACAATAGGGAGTGCTTTTTAAATCAGTTTCAGTGGAGGATGGACCATATGATTGTTTTATCAGGACCAATTGGAGCGGGGAAAACGTCGTTAACCACGTTATTAGCGGAGCATTTCAACGCTCCCGCTTTTTACGAATCCTTGGATGATAACGAGATTTTACCGTTGTTTTACAAAGACCCGCAAAAGTATGCCTTTTTGCTACAGATTTACTTTTTAAACCGCCGACTCGCAGCAATCAAGGAGGCCAATGCCAACCGTTTGAGCGTGATGGACCGGTCTTTGTTTGAAGATTCCTTGTTGTTTCATTTGAATGCTGACCTGGGTCGTTCCACTAAGACGGAAGTTGATACGTATGACTCGTTGTTAGCTAACATGTTGGCTCCGGTTTCTTCCACTGATTATCAAAAGATTCCAGACTTGTTAATCTACCTCCATGTTTCCTTTGAAACGATGCTGGCACGGATTAAGAAGCGGGGCCGCAGTTATGAGCAGGTTGATCACGACGCCAGCCTATATGATTATTACCAAGAGTTAAATCGGCGCTACGACCAGTGGTTTAACCAGTACGATCTTTCTCCCAAGCTTAAAATTGACGGTGATCAGCTGGAATTTGTGGAAAATGAGCAGGCCCGGGCGCAAATTTTTCAACTGCTGGATCAAAAAATTGCCCAAATTTTGGGATAAGTATTGTATAATAAAGAAAATGAAAACGAAGGGTGTAGTTTTAGTAGAACGTCAGAGAGATGACGGGTGGTGCGAGTCATCGTTCGAATCTTCCGCTACGCTAACGAGGGCAGTTAATCCTGCACGGTGATTCCGTTACTAATCAAGTTGAGGGCCTGGCTCAGTGTAGTCAGGAACTTGGGTGGTACCGCGAACAAAGACCTTCGTCCCAATTGAGGGGCGGGGTCTTTTTATTTAACAATTGGTAGTTCAAATTTAGGAGGTCTTTTTCATGTTAGACATTAAGTTAATTCGGCAACGGCCAGACTGGATCAAGGAAAAGATGGCAACCCGGGGCGTGAGCCCAGAAACGATTGATCACCTGTTAGAGTTAGACCAACAACGCCGGGATTTAATCGTGCACACCGAACAATTAAAGGCAGAACGAAATGAAGTTTCTGACCAAATTTCGCAGTTAAAGCGCAATCAACAGGATGCAGAAGAACCCATCAAACGGATGCGAGCAGTGGGAGCGGAAATCAAACAGTTAGATCAGGACTTGGAAAAAGTAGCGGCCAAGCAACACGACGTGGCGGCTCATTTACCAAACATTCCGAACGATCAAGTGCCGGTGAGCCTCACCGAGGAAGGTTCTGTCGAACTGCGTAAGGTGGGCACTCCCCGTCAGTTTGACTTTATGCCCAAAGCCCACTGGGAAATTGGAGAAAACCTGGATATTTTAGACTTTCAACGCAGTGCCAAGGTGGCCGGTAGTCGGTTCGTTTACTACTTAGGGGCCGGTGCCATGTTGGAACGGGCCGTTTACAACTTCTACCTGGACGAAAACGACAAGGCTGGATACACGGAAGTATTACCACCGTACATGGTAAATTCTGATTCGATGTACGGAACGGGACAATTCCCAAAGTTCTTAGAAAACAAATCCGGCTTTGAAATTACCGACAGTGATTTAACGATGATTCCAACGGCGGAAGTACCGTTGGTCAACTTCTACCGTGATGAAGTGATTCCCACGGAAAAGCTCCCGGTGAAGTTTACCGCATTAACTCCGGCCTTTCGTTCGGAAGCAGGGAGCGCTGGTCGAGACACTAAGGGTTTGATTCGGTTACACCAATTTAACAAGGTGGAAATGGTCCAATTCACTAAACCAGAAGATTCTTGGGATGCTCTAGAAGCAATCACACACCAGGCCGAAAGTTCTCTGCAAAAACTGGGCTTACCATACCACGTGATTACGTTAACCTCGAGTGACATGAGCTTTACGGCGGCGATGACTCACGATTTGGAAGTATGGATGCCGGCCCAAAACTGCTACAGAGAAATTTCTAGTTGTTCCAACACGACTGATTTTCAGGCCCGGCGGGCTCACATCCAATACCGGGATGAAAACGGAAAGTTACAATACGTACACACGCTGAACGGGTCTGGATTAGCAGTTGGCCGGACGGTGGCTGCTATTTTGGAAAACTACCAAAACGAAGATGGTTCGGTGACAATTCCAGAAGCATTGCAACCATACATGCACGGCATGAAGAAAATTACCAAGCAACAATTATTTTAATTATAAATGAAAGAAAAGAGCGACGGTTGCGTCGCTCTTTTTTGATTGGCGAAAATTCGGCATTCTGTGGCAATTTGTGCTAAACAAAAGTAAGAAAGATCATCTAGCGAAACATAATACGAACATTTTTCCGGATTATGTTGCAATCGTTAACTAAAACGTGATAAACTGGAGTCACTATTAACTGAGGAGGAGCGCAATGAAGGTCAGTCGGGTACTAAAGTTCGGATTATTGGCGTTGGTATTACTGATGGTAGGGGGCGAATTGAGTGGTTGTAAGAAGCACACTACTGCCGAAAATTACCAACCCAAGAAGCTAGTGGTGGAATTTAATCCATCTTCAAACGCCGGCAAGATGGAAGCACGAGCCAAACCATTGGAAAAGATGTTGGAACAACAACTCCACATTCCCGTGAAAGTGGTGGTATCTACGAGTGGAAGCTCGATGGTGGAAGCCCTCGGATCCAAAACCGCAGACGTGGCATTTTTAGCCCCCACGGCGTACGTACTGGGACACTCTAACTATGGAGTAAAGGCCATCTTACAGGCCACCCGGTACAAGTACGGTCCTGATGCAACGGAAGACGTAACCGACGTTCCGACTAGTACGTATCTAGGGGAAATCGTGGTCCGGAAAAACGGAAAGGTGAAAAACCTGAACGATTTAAAGGGAAAAAAGATTGCGATTCAGGATACAACTTCGACCGCGGGTTACATTTTCCCAGCGGTGGAATTGGAAGAACACGGGATTAACATTCATAAGAATGGGATTAAAACCTTTACGGTCAAAGGGGCCGACCAAGGGGTCTTATCCGTTTATAACGGCAACGCCGATGCGGCCTTTGTTTTCCAAGGGGCTCGCAAGATTGCGGCCAAGGATGATCCAAACGTCATGAAGGACACTTCGGTGCTCTACAAAACGAAACCAATTCCAAACGATACGATTTCGGTGCGCAAGGACATGAGTCCAAAGTGGGACAAGAAAATTGCGAATGCTTTTCAAACGATTGCCAAATCGAAAAAGGGACACCAGATTATTTACGAAATTTATAGTCATCAAGGATACGTTCCGGTTAAGGACAGTGACTTTAACATTGTGCGGACGTACTTACGTAAAGTAGGACGCTTAGACGAGTAAGGGGAGATAAACTAGTGGGTGAAGAGACGGTATTAGAACTGAAACACGTGAATAAGAGATATCCAAATGGAGTGAAGGGATTAGACGACATCAACTTTACGGTGCACAAGGGTGAATTTGTGGCAGTAGTTGGATTGTCCGGAGCTGGAAAGAGTACCCTCTTTAATTCGATTAACCGGATGGTTGATGTCACTGACGGACAAGTCATCGTTGATGGACAAGACATCACTCAGGTAAATGGTAAGGAATTACGGCGGATGCGGCGTAAAATTGGAATGATCTTTCAAAGCTTTAATCTGGTGAACCGGGCTACGGTGCAAAAGAACGTGTTAGCCGGTCGGACCGGTTACTACCCAACCTGGAAGACGTTGTTAGGGATTTACTCTAAGGAAGATCAACAAAAAGCAGTGGCCCAACTGGAAAAAGTGAACATGGTGAAAAAGCTCTACCGTCGGGCTGACCAACTCTCAGGAGGACAAAAGCAACGGGTGGCCATTGCCAGAACCTTGATGCAAGATCCGACCCTCGTGTTGGCCGATGAACCGGTGGCCTCATTGGATCCAAAGACCAGTAAGGGTGTGATGGATGACTTGTACAACTTAAAGAAGTACGAACACATCACCGTGTTGGTGAACTTGCACTCGATGGAACTGGCCTTAAAGTACGCGGATCGCATCATCGGGCTGCGGGACGGAAAGTTGGTTTACAACAAACCGATTGCAGAAGCCAACGAAGCTGACCTACGTGAAGTTTACGAACACGGGAGGGATAACTAATGAAACAGGAAGTCCCACAACTATCGTTTGTGCGGCGGTTCCACGTCGTGGGAATTGCGATTACAGTCGTAATTTTAATTCTAATTTACTATTCGGCGCTGATTACGGGGGTCGATGTGAACGCCTTCTTTGAAAACGCTGATCAATTCGGAGTCGTTTTAAATCAGATGAAACATCCGGACTGGCCGTACCTCACAAAGATTGCGGGGACGTTAGCACAGACGCTCCAAATGGCGATCATTGGGACGACGATTGGAGCAATTATTGCGCTTCCGTTTTCCTTCTTAGCAGCGCGTAACATCGTGAGAAACCCGATTGGACGGTTGATCATTCGCTTGATCCTTTCGTTAATCCGAACCTTACCCACCCTGTTACTGGCAGCCTTGTTCGTGGCCATTTTTGGAATTGGACCGATGACCGGGGTCATTACCCTGGCCTTCTTCTCCTTTGGAATGATTGCCAAGCTGTTTTATGACTTTATTGAAACAATTGACATGGGTCCGGTGCGAGCTTTACAGGCGACGGGAGCAACCATGTTGCAAACGATTCGGATTGCGGTAATTCCGCAAATTTCCGGTCAGTTTATGAGTGACTTTATGTATACGTTGGAAATTAACGTGCGGTCCTCAACCGTGTTAGGGTACCTAGGGGCTGGGGGAATTGGGTTGTACTTACAACAAACCCTCGACCAATTTGACTACCCCCGGACGGCTGTAATTATTCTAGCCATTTTTGCCGTTGTACTTGTCATTGACGCCATCAGTAATTACGTAAGGAAGCGACTTCAATAATGAATAAAACAAAAACAACCGCGTTGGAACGCTTTAAATGGATTGTAGTGGCTCTCTTAGTCATTTTTATCTACCTCTGGTCAATTAACGGAATTCCCTTCACTGGAATTCAAAAGTCGGCCAGTAGCGTTAGTATGGCCATCCTGAAGGGAATCATTCATCCGGAATGGTCCTATGTTTATAACGGGAGTGGGGAAGACCTTGTTTCTCAACTCGTGATTACATTGGCGATTGCCTTTTTAGGAACCATCATTTCGGCGTTTCTCAGTGTGCCACTGGCCTTTTTAGCAGCTCAAACCACGAAAAAATTCTTTCACCCCCGTTCAACCATCGGGAAGGTGATCTTAACTGCCATCCGGGCTTTTCCAGAAGTGGTGCTTGCCATTCTGTTCATTAAAATGGTGGGACCCGGTTCCTTTGCCGGAGTACTCGCCATTGGAGTGCACTCGGTCGGAATGCTTGGAAAATTGTTCTCAGAAGCCATTGAAGAGATGGATCGGAGTGCTGAGACGGCCATTATTGCCGCGGGTGGATCCAAAATTCAAACGTTCCGGATTGCCACGTTACCAACCATTCTACCGGCGTTAATGTCATACACGTTATACCGGTTTGAAATCTCGGTTCGATCCGCTTCGATTTTAGGGTTAGTGGGAGCCGGAGGAATCGGAACCCCCATGATGTTTGCCTTACAAACCAGAGACTGGTCGAAGACGGGAATCATTTTATTGGGAATCGTGTTGATGGTAATTGTGATTGATACGTGTTCTTCTACCATTAGAAAACGATTAGGTTAAACCAAAAGTCATCCATTTAGTGGGTGGCTTTTTTGTTTACCCGAATATTTTGTGACTTACAAATCGCAAACGGAGTTGACTTTCCGACCAGATATCGGTCAGAATGAAAGCAATTAGTAGAGTGAAGGAGCACGGCCATGGTTTGGTCGTAGAGGAGGATGCCCCATGAAAAGTGATATTGAAATTGCGCAAGCAGCCACACCGTGGCCAATTGAGAAGGTGGCTGCGACCGCTGGGTTTAAACCAGAAGAAGTTTTACCGTACGGTCGCTCCAAGGCTAAAATTGAACGCCGTCACCCAGTTGATCCGCAACAATTTGGCAAGCTCGTGTTAGTAACGTCAATTAATCCCACGCCGGCCGGAGAAGGAAAATCCACGGTAGCCGTGGGCCTTGCCGATGCCATGCAACAAGCGGGCAAGCAGACGATGTTAGCCCTGCGGGAACCATCCTTAGGTCCCGTGATGGGGATGAAGGGGGGCGCCACGGGTGGTGGATACTCTCAAGTGATCCCGATGGATGACATTAACCTCCACTTTACGGGTGATTTTCACGCTCTAACCGTGGCCCAAAACACGCTGGTCGCTTTGATTGATAACAGCATTTACCAGGACAATCCCCTTAACTTAGATCCACGCCAAATTATTGTGAAACGGGTCTTAGACGTTAACGATCGAGCCCTGCGTCACATTGTGATTGGACTGGGCGGTCGGACCAGTGGAGTGCCCCGCGAAGGTAGTTTTGAAATTACGGCGGCTTCCGAAATGATGGCGATCTTAACCCTTTCGACTGACCTTGCTGATTTAAAGCGGCGGATTAACCGGATCGTGGTGGGTTATACCTATGACCGTGAACCGGTGACGGTGGCTCAGTTGGGCGTGGGAGGCGCATTAGCAACCTTATTAAAGGACGCCATTTTACCAAACCTGGTGCAAACAATTGCTCACACGCCCGCTTTGATTCACGGCGGTCCCTTTGCCAACATCGCGCAGGGAACCAACTCGATTCAAGCAACGCAACTGGCTTTACAACAAGCAGACTACACGGTGACAGAAGCAGGCTTTGGCGCTGATCTCGGAGGCGAAAAGTTTTTAGACGTGAAGACACCGTTGTTAGATAAGCATCCTGATGCCATCGTCGTGGTGGCCACGGTGCGGGCCTTGAAGATGCACGGGGGCTTAGCAAAGGACCAACTCGATCATGAAGATTTAGATGCTTTGCACAAGGGATTGGCTAACCTCGGTCGGCATTTACACAGCATGAAGCGCTACGGGATTCCCGTGGTGGTGGCCGTGAACCAGTTTACTAACGATACGGATGCTGAGTTACAAATGGTGGTTGATTACGCTCAAGAACACGATGTTCCAGCCTATCCAGCGGACGTCTGGGGGCAAGGTGGTGCTGGAGCCCAAGCATTAGCAACCGGCGTTGTCGCTGCAACGGAACAACCAGCAAAATTTACCCCGCTTTATGCACCAACGGATGACGTGGAAACCAAGCTGAACCGGATTGTTACCCAAATTTACGGGGGTCAAGGAGTCGAATTGGAACCGAAAGCCCAAAAACAACTGCGTCAGTTAGTGGCTCAGGGGTGGGATCACTTGCCGGTGATTGTCGCCAAAACTCAGTACTCACTAACTGATGATGCCAAACGATTGGGCGCTCCGACTGACTTTAAGATTCACATTCGGGAGTTTGTGCCGAAACTAGGAGCAGGCTTTATCGTCGCCATGGCCGGCAGCATCCTCACGATGCCAGGGTTGCCCAAACATCCAGCGGCCGAAAAGATTGAAATTACAGACGACGGCACCATTAGTGGTTTGTACTAAAGTTAAATCAAAAAAGAACTTCGCCGAAATGAGCGAAGTTCTTTTTTTACTGCTGGGGGAGCTGTAAGTGAGCGAGGGCCGGTTGCAGGTGATAATTGATTGGTTGATTACCCCGAGTGGTCATCAAAAAGTCAGTGGCATACAAAACGACGGCTAACTGCCGGTTCTTTGGTAAGTGGTAGTAAACCGGTTGAAAAGCGAGGTGTAATGGGTAAAATTGCCCTAGTTCCAGCGGTTCCGTTGTGGCGGGACTCGTGCGATTTTGGAGGTTAAGGTGGACTCTGGAAATGATTTTGTGGTCACTGGGGAATTTTTCTAGTTGGAACTCACGAATATCATCTTGATACCACTGATAGCCGAGTGGTAAGCCCCGCGGAGCAGAAACAGTGGGTGCTGGTTGTAATCGACGTGCTGAACCAACATCTAATAGGATTGCACTCACCAGTCCGACCGGTTGGTCACTGCTGACGTTAACGTCCAAGCGAACCGTTCCGTTGATGGTAAGGTCCTGGTTTAGGTCCAGCTGAGCAACGGTGCGATGGGAATCTAATTGCGGGTTGCTAAAATCCAGTAGCTGGGTTTCCCAGTGGTCCGGATGCTTACAAAATACAGCAAATTGGGTTGAGTCGTAAGCCTGGGTCCAGTGGTCGTGGTTAAAGCGCACCGGATGGGTCGTTGCTGCTTGAGTTAACCAATTCGGCTGAGCTTTCCAGGTTTCGGGAGCCACGTTGTCTTGGACGAGGACCTCTGGCAGGAGCTGAGCGGCCTCATTTTTGACGCCCGCCAACTTGTTACTGAGCCAGAGATTCACAATGTCTGAGTAGTCGACAGACGGAAAGGCATTGAGGTACATGTGCTGGCCCTGGTGGAGGATTAACTTCTTACTAATGGGGAGCTTTTGGATGTCCTGCCAGAAACGACCGGCATTGCTCAGCTTCACGTTCCAGTCGTTTAGACCATGGACTAACAAGACGTCGGCTCGAACCCGTTGATCGTGGTTGCGGTAATTGCGGTCGTCCCAGAACTGGTTATAATTACCAGTTTCACGATCTTGACCCGTTTGCAGCTGGATTAATTGGTCTTTAAAGGCAGTTTTAGTGCGTAATTCGTCTCCGGATCTAAGACTGCGCGAAAAGGTTTCACCGGCTAACACATCGGCGTCTTCACCCTGAAAGCCACCGGGGGCCACGACCAACCCGTTTTCACGGTAGTAATCGTACCAAGAAGAAATTGCTGCTTCGGGGATAATCGTTTTGAGACCGGGCACTCCGGTTGTGGCCGCAGCGATGGCCAAGGTTCCGAGGTAGGAACGGCCGGTCATGCCGACGGAACCATTACACCAGTCCGCTTTAACCGTAATTCCATCGGTGCGATTGGTGAAGGCTCGCCGCTCGCCATGCAGCCATTCAATCACGGCAATGGTACTGGCGGTTTGGTAAGGGTCACCACAAGTTTGCAGTCCGTCGGAGTCGATGGTTCCAATTCCGGCAGCGTACACGCTGGCAAATCCTCGGGGGAGTAAAAAGTCATTTAATGTGTAACCCGGATGGGGATCATGAGGTAACGTCGCCTGATTCGTGTGCCCATGGACCGGATGATTTTGACCGGGTTTCAGTGGAGTTGGTGCTTGGGGCTGAAAGTGGCTCGTGGGTTTTGGTTGGAGGTCCACGTTTACGTCGTGGGTTAGTTGTTCCCCTAACGTTTCGTTTACTCCCTGGTCATATGGAGAAGCAGTGTAGACAGCTGGGACCGGATTAACAGCATCGGGCCGGGTAATTTCCACCTTTAAAAGGTCGTTTTGACCGTCGCCATCTGAATCAAAGTCGGTTTCTACAAAAACCGTTTCGTAGTGAAAGTCCCGCACGTTAAAAACGGCTTGCGCCTTTCCGTTAAAATAAAGCGGGTGGTGATGGTCAAACTGGGGTTGGTTAAAGTAACCCTGACTGGCCAAGAGATCTAAGTAAGTTAGGGCCGTGGGGGTGTGGGTGGTCAGTAATTGGTACCAGGCTCGTTGTAATGTTGCTGCATCCGTAATGGCGGGAAGCGGGGCTAAGCCTAGCTTTTGCCAACTGGCTTGCGGTGTTTCCGTTTGAAAGTCAGTTCCGGCTTGAAAGCCGAGGAGTTCCAGGCCCAGTAAGGTAAAAATATTAGTCGTCAGTGCGCTAGGACCCGTGAAAAATTGTTGCATGGTGGTCGTGGGAGTTGCTAAAAATTGACTAAGGTGGTCTAATAGCGCCGCTTTACTCTGCAATTGCCAGTGTGTTCGTTGTAAAAAATGCCACAACAGTTGTTTGGGTTGGTTACTGGTGGAGGAAAAGCCGACTGCTGCGAGTTCTTGTTGCATCTGTTGCAAAGAAACGTCACGGCGTTGGGCAAATTGGTTGATTTTCATACGGATACTCCTTTAATTAGCTTGCCAGTTTAAAACCGGATCCGATTCATGTGATTAGGAATAGTGTAAAATAATTAGATGTGAGATGGAAGTTATATTTTAGCAATGGGAGTAATGAGAGCATGGTAAACCTAAAGAATGAAATTAAAGCTAACGTGTTAAAAACCCGGTTATCGGATATTTATGGGTTTAGTGAACAACTAGCCCAGATAAAAGATCTGGTGTCTTTGACCATCGGAGAACCGGATTTTCCGACTCCAGAACACGTGAAGAAAGCCGGAATGGCGGCAATTGCAGCTGATGAGAGTCACTACACCGCTACCTGGGGGCGGATTGCTACCCGGATGGCAGCATCACGATACCTAAAAAATCGGTATGACCTAGATTACGATCCGAAAACCCAGCTGGTGATTACCAATGGGGTGACGGAAGCAATGTATGCGACGTTAGCAACCTTCGTGGGGAAGGGCGACGAAGTTCTATTGCCAACGCCGGCTTTTCCGGTTTACGATTCGTTAGTGGAACTAAACGAAGGAAAACTGGTGGAAATCAACACGCAACCAGATGGCTTTTTGCTGACGCCCGAACGATTACAAGCTACGTTAGCCGCTCATCCCCGGGCGAAGGTTTTAATTGTCAATTTTCCATCGAATCCAACGGGGCGGAGCTATTCAACAGACCAGATTCAGGCGCTGGCGGATGTGATTAAAAGGACCGATTTGGTGGTGGTTAGTGATGAAATTTACAGCGAATTGACGTACACCGGGCGTCACGTTTCGTTGGCTCGGTATTTACCGGAGCAGACAATTTTGTTTAACGGGTTGTCGAAATCGCATGCGATGACCGGCTGGCGGATTGGAGTAGCCGCCGGACCAGCAGCGGTGATGACTGAGATTGCGAAAGTGCGCGAATTGATGTCGACCTCCGTGATGACCGCTGCCCAAGTAGCCGCTGAAGAAGCCTTTGGTAACGGGATGGATGACGCCGCTTCCATGCGGGCAGAATACGAACGCCGGCGAGATTACGTTTACAACGAATTTACGCGGTTAGGCTTTGCGTGTGAGAAACCGCAGGGAGCCTTTTATCTCTTTGCAAAGATTCCAGAGCGCTTCCATTTGAGTAGTGCTGCCTTTTGTCAAGACGTGGCCAAGACGGTGAAGGTCGGGATGATTCCTGGATCAAGTTTTGGGGCCGGAGGCGAAGGCTACGTGCGGGTAAGTTACGCCACCAGCATGAGTAATTTGGAAGAAGCCGTTCGTCGACTACAAGTTTATTGTGACCAACATTAATTATTGACAAAAAAAAAAGAAGCGTTTCGCAGTTGCGAAGCGCTTCTTTTTTGAACCGATTTAAGCTAAACCAGTTTCTTGCATTCCTTTTTCGGCCGTTTCTTTCAAAGTCTTAGCGGAAGCAGCCATCTTAGTTTGTTCTTCTTCACTAAGTTGAACTTCAAGCACGTCAGCGATTCCGTGGGCATTAACCACAGCTGGTGTGCCAATGTAAATGTCGTTCAAACCGTATTGACCATCCATTGGAGCACCAACGGGTAAGACAGCATTTTCGTTGCGAAGGATGGCCCGTGAAATCCGCATTAAAGCAGTTCCCACGCCATAGAAAGTAGCCCCCTTCTTGTTGATGATTTGGTAAGCCTTGTTTCTAGTGTCATCTTCTAATTCTAAGAGGGTGTCTTTAGAAACGCCACGATCAGCAGCGTACTTCAATAACGGTACGTTACCAACGGAAGCTTCGTCGATGTCAGCAAATTCAGAATCACCGTGTTCACCCATGATATAAGCTTCTACGCTGGCCGGATCGATGTCAAACTTTTTGGCAACGGCAACGCGGAACCGGCTAGTATCAAGAGAAGTTCCAGAACCAATGACCTTTTCCTTCGGGAAGCCGGAAAGCTTTTGGGTGGCATAAGTCAAGATGTCTACAGGGTTAGCGGCCACCAAGAAGATTCCGTCAAAACCAGAATCAACGACTGGTTTTACGATGGAAGATAAAATCTTGAGGTTTTTGTTAACTAAGTCTAACCGAGTTTCACCAGGCTTTTGGGGAGCACCAGCTGTAATGACAACCAAATCGGCATCCTTACAGTCAGGGTAGTCACCGGAGTAGATGTTCTTGTTGGCCGTGAATGGAATGGCATCTTCCAAGTCCATGGCGTCTCCTTCGGTCCGATCCTTATTGATATCAACAATCACGAATTCTTCAGCAAGTGCTTGTTGAACCATGGCAAAGGCGTAAGATGAACCTACGGCTCCGTCTCCAACTAAAACAACTTTTTGGTGTTTCTTAGTCATAACTGTCATCCTTTCAGTGGTAATGTTATTAAGATACAGCTAAATTATAACATTGAAAGTGTTACTTTTCACATTCAAATGCAACCGTTTTCTTAAATTCAAGGTAAAATCCAACTTATATAAGTAAGAAAAGGGGAGATTGAATTAGGAGTTAAAAAAAGTTCAGAAAATGTGTTGACGATTTTAAAATCTGATGCTATGATTTAATAGTTGTCAAAACGATGTAGCTGTTTTGATTCTCAGAAATGGAAGATTAGCTCAGTTGGGAGAGCGTCTGCCTTACAAGCAGAGGGTCACAGGTTCGAGCCCTGTATCTTCCATTACATGAGCCGTTAGCTCAGTTGGTAGAGCATCTGACTTTTAATCAGAGGGTCGGCAGTTCGAACCTGCCACGGCTCATTTGTAAAAATAATAATATGCGGACGTGGCGGAATTGGCAGACGCGCTAGATTTAGGTTCTAGTGTCTTAGTGACGTGGGGGTTCGAGTCCCTTCGTCCGCATTGATTATTTTTGCCGACTTAGCTCAGTTGGCTAGAGCGCGTCACTAGTAATGATGAGGTCGGAGGTTCGAGTCCTCTAGTCGGCATTATGCGGAAGTAGTTCAGTGGTAGAACGCTACCTTGCCATGGTGGAGGTCGCGGGTTCGAATCCCGTCTTCCGCTTTTTTGCTATTCATGCCGGGGTGGCGGAATTGGCAGACGCACAGGACTTAAAATCCTGCGGTCAGTAATGACCGTACCGGTTCGATCCCGGTCCTCGGCATTTATGCACCTATAGCGCAATTGGATAGAGTGTCTGACTACGAATCAGAAGGTTGCAGGTTCGACTCCTGCTAGGTGCATTGTTCGGGAAGTAGCTCAGCTTGGTAGAGCACCTGGTTTGGGACCAGGGGGTCGCAGGTTCGAATCCTGTCTTCCCGATTTTAATTGGCATCAATGAAAAGTATTGGCTGGCTTCAGCCAATACTTTTTTGTATAGTTAGAAACCAACGGAGGGCCTTTGCTTGTTATTTGCTGTGGATATTATATAATTAAAGTCAACATTAGTCAGAGATGAGATGAGATTATGACACATCACAGCATGTCAGATACAATCGAAGAATATTTAAAACAATTGTTGCTTAGTGCGGACACGCCGGAAGTGGAAATTCGTCGTTCAGACATTGCGGACCACTTTGACGTCGTCCCCTCTCAGATTAATTATGTGATTAAAACTCGATTTACCCTGCGCGACGGTTACGTGGTCCAGAGCAAGCGGGGCGGGGGTGGTTACATCCGCATCGAACAAATTGATTTGGCCAGTGATGCTGAAGTGTTTGACCAGTTGGTGACCTCCATCGGCACCCAGATTACCCAAAAAGCCGAAGAAGACATTCTAACCACCCTCTATCATAATGGGATGCTTTCCGCCCGCGAAGTTAACATGATTTCTTCCATCTTAACTCATGAAGCAATTGCCATTACTGATGCTGAAACCGAAGGAAAAGTACGAGCAAACGTCCTGAAGGCTCTGTTGAGTCGTTTACGGTACGAATGCTAATTGAAAGGAGACTTGCTTTTATGGCAGATTCATTAACTCCCAGTGCAAAACGAGTGTTAAACATTGCACAAGACCAAGCGCGCAGCTTTAAGCACCAAGCGGTGGGAACCGAGCATCTTTTGTTGGCGCTAACGCTGGAAAAAACTGGGATTGCTTACGAAACCCTGACGCAACTCTCAATCACAGATCAAGACGTTTTTGAGGAAATCGAACAACGAGTTGGCTACGGAAACTTAGATGCTGAAGCTACAACCTACCTGAGTTACTCACCTAAAATGAGAGACATCATCGCTCTGGCTGCTCGAATCTCCCAACAATACGGGAGCTTAAAGGTTGGACCAGAGCACCTATTGTTGGCCCTGACGACCGATGAAAAGGGAGTGGCCTCCCGAATTATGGTGGGGCTTGGCACTACTCCTGAAGAAGTTCGTAAGATTACGATCCGTAAGATGGGGGTTCCGGACCAAGGCGTCGGAGCAGCTCGCGAAAAGCAAGCTAACGAAAGCCAAACTCCGACGCTAGATTCTCTAGCTAAGGACCTGACCAAGACCGCCCGAGATGAGCAACTCGATCCAATTATTGGTAGAGATCAAGAAATCAAGCGGGCCATTCAGGTGTTGAGCAGAAGAACCAAGAACAATCCCGTTTTAATCGGGGAACCAGGAGTTGGAAAGACCGCGATTGCGGAAGGTCTAGCACAAAAGATCGTGCAAAAGGCCGTCCCGGAGGACATGTTGAACAAACGGATTATGATGCTCGACATGGGCTCCTTAGTGGCGGGAACCAAGTACCGGGGTGAATTTGAAAACCGGTTAAAGAAGGTGATTAACGAAATCCAGACGAGTAGGAACGTGATTCTATTTGTCGACGAACTCCATACCCTGATTGGAGCTGGAGGCGCCGAAGGAGCCATTGATGCGTCTAACATTTTGAAGCCGGCCTTAGCTCGGGGCGAACTTCAGATGATGGGAGCAACGACCCTCGATGAATACCAAAAACACATTGAGTCTGATGCGGCATTGGAACGGCGGTTTGCCACGATTCAGGTGAACGAACCATCCGTTACTGAAGCCAAGGAAATTCTTCGAGGCTTACGGCCGAAGTATGAAGAACACCACCACGTTCAGATTACTGATGCTGCGATTGATGCGGCCGTTGATTTATCCCACCGCTACATTAGTGACCGCTTCTTGCCGGACAAAGCCATTGATTTAATGGATGAAGCCGCTGCTAAGGTGCGGATTGATGAACTACAAGGAACGAGTCCGGTGCTGAAAAAACAGCAAGAATTAGAAACGGCACGCAAAGAAAAGGATCAGGCAATTGAGGACCAACGTTTTGACGATGCGGTTTCGATTCGGGCTCACGAACAAGAACTGGAACGAGAGCTCCAACAGTTGCAGCAGCAAAGTGATCAACAACGCCAACGCGAAAACGATAATCATCAGTATGAACTACAAGAGGACGCCGAAGACGTGGCTCGGATTGTAGCTGAATGGACTGGGGTTCCGGTTACTAAGCTCCAAAAAGCCGATACGGATCAGTTGATTAATCTAGAAGCTCAACTGCACAAACACGTGATTGGACAAGACGAAGCCGTTTCGGCCGTGGCTAGAGCGGTTCGGCGGGCCCGGAGTGGTTTGAAGGATCCGAACCGGCCGATTGGCTCGTTCCTCTTCTTAGGTCCGACGGGAGTTGGAAAGACCGAGCTAGCCAAGCAGTTGGCGGCTACGATGTTTGGTTCGTCCGATGACATGATTCGAGTGGATATGAGTGAATTCATGGAGAAGTACTCTACTAGTCGGTTAGTGGGATCTGCTCCTGGTTACGTTGGTTACGACGAGGGCGGCCAGCTGACTGAAAAGGTTCGCAATCATCCATACTCCGTTGTTTTGCTGGATGAAGTAGAAAAGGCACATCCGGACGTCTTTAACATGTTGCTGCAAGTTCTTGATGACGGCTTCTTAACTGATTCAAAGGGACGGAAGGTTGATTTTCGGAATACGATTATCATTATGACCTCCAACTTAGGAGCTACTGCCTTACAGCAACAAAAGACGGTAGGATTTGAAACCGCCCAAACCCGGGATCGGGATCGAGAAATGAAACAGGTCATTGACGAACAGGTTAAGCAGTTCTTCCGGCCGGAATTTTTGAACCGGATTGACGAGACCGTTTACTTCCATTCTCTGACGAAACCAGAATTACACCAGATTGTGAGGTTACTGACGCGCAAGCTGGTGAGTCGGGTAGAAGAGCAAGGCTTTGAACTCCGCTTGACCCCGGCAGCCATCGATGCGGTGGTGACTAAGGGTTATCAGCCAGAGTACGGAGCGCGGCCGTTACGTCGGGCTATCCAAACTCTAATTGAAGATCCGTTGAGTGAAGATTTGTTGGCCGGTAAATTTCAAAAGGGCGATCGCATTACGGTGGGAGCCCGGAAAAACGAAATTACGATTACCGCTAAGTCCCCCAAATTAGTTTAAATAGAGAAAAGACTAACGATCACTTTTGGTCGTTAGTCTTTTTGGTTGACGGATGGGGGGCAACATTGTATACTACAGAAGTATTGACTATGAATTGAAATGTGCGATTGCGATCTATTGTCCGTAATCGTGTTTATACAAAGCCAAAAATAAGTAACTGTACTTATTTTTGGATTTTTTTTGCTTAAAATTGGGCTTTTTGCCCATTTGTAATCAAATTGTAACATTTCAGTTCGCGAGATTTATAAGGAGGGTGAACAACTTGGCAGAAGACTTGAAGGTAAACACACCACAAGCAATGGCCGGTAACGTTGTTAAGTACGGTAAACACAGAACCCGGCGGAGTTACGCCAGAATCAAGAAGGTTTTAGACTTACCGAACTTGATTGAGGTCCAAACGGATTCTTACAACTGGTTCTTAGACGAAGGACTCCGTGAGATGTTTAAAGACATCATGCCCATCGATGATTTTCAAGGAAAGTTATCGTTAGACTTCGTTGACTACCAATTATTAGAACCAAAGTACACAGTTGCGGAAGCACGGGCTCATGAAGTAAACTACTCCGCCCCCCTGCACGTAACCTTAAAATTAACGAACCACGAAACTGGAGAAATCAAAACCCAAGACGTCTTCTTCGGGGACTTACCGTTGATGACCGACCAGGGAACTTTCATTATTAATGGAGCAGAACGGGTGATTGTTTCGCAATTAGTTCGTTCGCCTGGTGCTTACTACCACAAAGAATTAGATAAAAATGGTCGTGAAACTTACAGTGCCACGGTGATTCCCAACCGGGGAGCTTGGATGGAATTTGCAACGGATGCGAAGAACATTTCTTACATCCGGATTGACCGGACCCGGAAGCTACCAATTACGGAATTAGTGCGGGCCCTTGGATTTGGTTCCGACGACGAAATTACGGAAATTTTTGGTTCCACGAGTGACACCTTGAACCTGACTTTGGAAAAGGACGTCCACAAGGATGCCAGTGATTCACGGGTTGAAGAAGCCTTAAAGGATATCTACGAACGCTTGCGTCCGGGTGAACCAAAGACCGCGGAATCGTCAAGAAACCTGTTAACGACCCGGTTCTTTGACCCGAAACGGTACGACATGGCTCCCGTTGGTCGTTACAAGACGAACGAAAAGTTAAGCTTGAAAAACCGTTTGATGGGTGCTGCTTTGGCTGAAACCTTAGCCGATCCAGATACGGGAGAAATCATTGCTAACAAGGGTGATGTGCTCGAAAAGGAACTAATGAAGAAGTTAGCACCTTACTTAGAACGCAAGGACTTTAAAGCCTACACGTTCAATCCATCTGCTGAAGCGGTTGTTACCGATCCAGTGACGGTTCAAATCATCAAGGTGTACTCCAACACAGATCCTGAAAAAGTGGTTCCGGTGGTTGGAAACGACAACATTAGCTTGGATTACAAACACATCACGCCTGCTGATATGTTAGCCCAAGTCAACTACTTCTTTAACTTACAAGAAGGACTTGGTTCGGCTGACGATATCGACCACTTGAGTAACCGACGGGTTCGTTCCGTGGGTGAATTACTGCAAAACCAATTCCGGATTGGATTATCCCGGATGGAACGGGTGGTCCGTGAACGGATGTCAATCCAAGATACTGCTACGGTTACACCGCAACAATTGATTAACATTCGGCCCGTCGTGGCTTCCGTAAAGGAATTCTTTGGTTCCTCACAACTATCCCAGTTCATGGACCAAACGAACCCACTGGGAGAATTAACGCACAAGCGACGGTTATCAGCCTTAGGACCTGGTGGAATTACGCGGGACCGGGCTGGTTATGAAGTTCGAGACGTTAACTATACCCACTATGGTCGGATTTGTCCGATTGAAACGCCCGAAGGTCCTAACATTGGACTGATTAACTCATTCTCTGGTTATGCTCGGGTTAACAAGTATGGTTTCATCGAATCACCATACCGGCGGGTGGATTGGAACACCCACAAGGTAACCGATAAGATCGATTACCTGACGGCCGGCGACGAAGATAAGTACGTGATTGCTCAGGCCAACTCGCCGTTGAACCCCGACGGTTCCTTCCGCGATGACCAGGTGATGGCGCGGGACAAGTCCGAATACGTGGAAGCTAACACTGATGACGTGGACTACATGGACGTTTCACCTAAGCAAGTGGTTTCCGTCGCTACGGCATGTATCCCCTTCTTGGAAAATGATGACTCGAACCGGGCCCTCATGGGATCAAACATGCAACGGCAAGCGGTTCCACTGCTTAATCCCCACGCTCCATTAGTGGGAACGGGAATGGAATACAAGACCGCCCATGACTCGGGAGTGGCTAAGATTGCGAAATATCCAGGAACGGTAGAATACGTTGATGCGCGTGAAATTAAAATCCGCCGTGACAACGGCACGTTAGATACGTACGAACTGACGAAGTTCATGCGGTCTAATAACGGAATGAACTACAACCAAACACCAATCGTGAAAACCGGGGACCACGTCGATGCCGATGAAATCATCGCCGATGGTCCAGCCATGGAAAGTGGAGAATTAGCCTTAGGACAAAACCCAACGGTGGCCTTCATGACTTGGCAAGGTTACAACTTCGAAGATGCCATCGCGATTAGCGAAAAATTAGTTAAAGAAGATGCCTACACTTCGATTCACATTGAAGAATACGAATCAGAAACCCGGGACACGAAACTCGGACCAGAAGAAATGACCCGCGAAATTCCAAACGTCGGTGAAGATGCCTTAAAGGACCTTGACGAAAATGGAATTGTCCGGATTGGAGCCGAAGTGCACGACGGTGACATTTTGGTCGGAAAGGTGACGCCTAAGGGAATGACCGAACTTTCTTCTGAAGAACGGTTGTTGCACGCCATCTTCGGGGAAAAATCACGTGAAGTTCGGGATACTTCCCTGCGGGTTCCGCACGGTGCCGATGGAGTGGTTCAAGACGTCAAGGTCTTCTCCCGTGAAAACGGTGATGAACTGCAACCAGGTGTGAATAAAATGGTGCGGGTTTACATTGCCCAAAAACGGAAGTTGCAAGTCGGTGATAAGATGGCCGGTAAGCACGGAAACAAAGGGACGGTCTCAATCGTGGTTCCAGAAGAAGACATGCCATTTATGCCAGATGGAACTCCAGTTGATATCCTGTTAAGTCCCATGGGGGTGCCTTCCCGGATGAACATTGGTCAGGTGCTCGAAATGCACTTAGGAATGGCAGCCAAGAAATTGGGAATCCACGTTTCAACGCCTGTCTTTGATGGGGCTACTAGTGCTGATGTGTGGGATGCTGTTAAAGAAGCGGGACTTTCTGAAGATGGCAAGACAATTCTATATGATGGTCGGACCGGGGAACCATTTGACAAGCCAGTGGCTGTCGGAGTCATGGGGTACCTGAAGTTGAACCACATGTCAGAAGATAAAATTCACGCTCGTTCCATTGGACCTTACTCCTTGGTTACTCAACAACCCCTTGGTGGGAAAGCCCAATTTGGGGGCCAGCGGTTTGGTGAAATGGAAGTTTGGGCCCTCGAAGCTTATGGGGCAGCCCACACCCTCCAAGAAATCCTGACGTACAAGTCTGATGACGTGGTTGGTCGGGTAAAGACCTATGAAGCCATCGTAAAGGGCGATCCAATTCCAAAACCAGGGGTTCCAGAATCATTCCGGGTTTTAGTGAAGGAATTACAAGCGCTGGGATTAGACATGAAGGTCTTAGGTTCTAACCATCAGGCCATTGATTTGCGCGACATGGATGAAGATGATGAAGTTGTGAACGTGAACGCTTTAAACAAGGTTGCTCACGAACAAGATGATCAACCAGCAGAAACAAAACCAGAAGCTAGTCATGCGGCTGGACACGATGAAAATGAGCAACAAGATCAGTAAAAACTGAGCAAGGAGGGAACGCCAATGGTTGATGTGAACAAATTTAAGAGCATGCAAGTTGGTTTGGCTGCTCCAGAAACGATCCGCAGCTGGTCGTTTGGGGAAGTAAAAAAACCAGAAACCATTAACTACCGGACGTTGAAACCGGAAAAAGACGGATTATTCGACGAACGGATCTTTGGACCAACCAAGGACTGGAAATGTGCCTGTGGAAAGTACAAAGGAATCCGGTACAAGGGAATTGTGTGTGACCGTTGTGGAGTTGAAGTTACCCGCGCTAAAGTTCGGCGGGAACGAATGGGCCACATTGAGTTAGCTGCTCCAGTAACTCACATTTGGTACTACAAGGGAATTCCGAGCCGGATGGGCTTGGTCTTAGACATGAGTCCGCGGTCCTTAGAAGAAGTCATCTACTTCGCGGCCTACGTTGTTACCGATCCCGGGAATACCCCGATGGAAAAGAAACAACTGTTAACGGAACAAGAATACCGAGACAAGAAGCGTGAATACGGCAACCGATTTGAAGCTGAAATTGGAGCGGAAGCCATTCGAACCCTGTTAGATGACGTAGATCTGGAAAAAGAAGTTGGCGAACTCAAAGAAGAATTGAAGTCCGCTACGGGACAAAAACGGACCCGGGCCATTCGTCGGTTAGACATTCTGGAAGCCTTTTTGACTTCTGGTAACCAACTAAATTGGATGGTTATGGATGCGATTCCGGTAATGCCACCTGACTTACGGCCAATGGTCCAACTCGAAGGGGGTCGGTTTGCCACCTCTGACTTGAACGACTTGTACCGGCGGGTAATTAATCGGAATAACCGATTAAAACGGTTGCTTGATTTACACGCACCGGGCATCATCGTGCAAAACGAAAAGCGGATGCTTCAAGAAGCCGTGGATGCCCTGATCGATAACGGTCGACGTGGTCGTCCAGTGGCTGGTCCTGGAAACCGGCCACTGAAATCATTGTCCCACCTCTTAAAGGGAAAGCAGGGACGGTTCCGTCAGAACTTGTTGGGGAAACGGGTTGACTACTCTGGTCGTTCCGTGATCGACGTTGGTCCATGGTTGAAGTTAAGCCAAATGGGGCTACCAGTTTCGATGGCCTTAGAATTGTTTAAACCGTTCATTATGCATGAACTGGTGGAACGTGGGTTAGCTTCGAACGTGAAGAACGCTAAACGCGAAATTGAACGAAAAGACGATGTTGTCTTTGATGTGCTGCCAGATGTAATTAAAGAACACCCTGTCCTCTTAAACCGGGCCCCTACCTTGCACCGGTTAGGAATCCAAGCCTTCGAACCAGTGTTAGTAAGCGGAAAATCAATGCGGTTACACCCATTAGTTTGTGCTGCTTACAACGCTGATTTTGATGGAGACCAGATGGCCATTCACGTGCCACTGTCAGAAGAAGCTCAAGCAGAATCCCGGCTTTTAATGGCCGCTGCGGGTCACATTTTGGCACCAAAGGATGGAAAACCAGTTGTGGCTCCATCTCAGGATATGGTGATTGGGAACTACTACCTCACGATGGAAGAACCCAACCGGGAAGGTGAAGGCATGATCTTCAACGACCCTAATGAAGTAGAATTAGCCTACCGTGATGGGTTAGTGCACTGGCACAGCCGGATTGGGATTAAAGCCGCTGCTTATCCAGACAAGCCGTTTACGGACGACCAAAAAGATAAGATCATGGTTACTTCCGTCGGAAAGGTGATCTTTAACCAGATCTTGCCTAAGGCCTTTACCTACCTGAATGAACCAACCGAAACAAACTTGCATGGGTACGTTCCGGATGAATACTTCTTGGAACCAGGCGAAGATATCCACGAACACCTTGCCAACGCTGAATTGGTAAAACCGTTTAAGAAAGGCTTTTTATCAGACATCATTGCGGAAGTATACAGTCAGTACAAGGTGACTGAAACCTCCGAACTGCTGGACCGGATTAAAGACCTTGGAAACGATGAATCCACGAAGTCTGGTTTGACGGTCGGAATGGGTGACATCATGGACCTACACGAAAAGCCCGTTGTGGTTGCAGAAGCCCACAAAAAGGTTGATACAATCACAAAGCAGTTCCGGCGGGGATTAATTACCGACCAGGAACGGTACGAACGGGTTGTGGACGTTTGGAACAACGCCCGTGACGAAATCCAAGAAGACCTGTTGAAGAACTTCGACCCAGAAAACCCAATCTTCATGATGAGTGACTCTGGTGCCCGGGGAAACATCTCGAACTTTACGCAGTTAGCCGGAATGCGGGGTTTGATGGCATCTCCTGATGGAAAAATCATGGAACTGCCAATTACCTCAAACTTCCGGGAAGGAATGTCCGTCTTGGAAATGTTCATTTCAACCCACGGAGCCCGGAAAGGGATGACCGATACGGCCTTGAAGACGGCCAACTCAGGTTACTTAACTCGGCGGTTGGTTGACGTGGCTCAAGACGTTATTATTCGGGAAAAAGACTGTGGCACTGATCGTGGTTTAACCGTGACTGCCATCACGGAAGGGAACGAAATGATTGAACCACTTTACGATCGGATTTTAGGTCGAAATGCCATGAAGACGGTTACGAACCCGCAAACGGGCGAAGTAATTGTGGATCGAAACGAAATGATCGATGACAAGAAGGCCCAAGCAATCGTGGACGCTGGCATCGAAGCCGTTGAAATTCGCTCCGCCTTTACTTGTAATACGGCCCACGGGGTTTGTGAACGTTGTTACGGTCAAAACCTTGCTACCGGTGACGAAGTGGAAGTGGGAGAAGCAGTCGGAACGGTTGCTGCTCAATCTATTGGTGAACCAGGAACGCAGTTAACCCTCCGGACTTTCCATACCGGTGGGGTTGCAAGTAACACTGATATCACCCAGGGACTTCCACGGGTTCAAGAAATTTTTGAAGCTCGGAATCCAAAGGGTAAATCAACCATTAGTGAGGTTACCGGAGTCGTGGAATTGATTGAAGAAGATCCCGCTGAAGGGGTTAAAGAAATCACGATTCAAGGGAAAGCCGATACCAGAAAGTACAAGGTGCCATTGACTGCCCGGATGCGGGTTGCTGAAGGTGACACGGTTCGCCGTGGAGAAGCCTTGAACGAAGGTTCGATTGATCCAAAGGAATTACTGAAGATCAGAGATACTTTATCCACTGAAACCTACTTGTTAACGGCGGTTCAAGAAGTTTACCGACGTCAAGGGGTGGAAGTGAACGATAAGCATGCCGAAATCATGGTGCGGCAGATGTTACGGAAGGTCCGGGTCATGGATCCGGGTGATACTGACATTCTGCCTGGAACGTTGATTGATATTGATGATTTCAAGGAACAAAACCGGGATGCCGTAATGACAGGGAAGGTTCCTGCTACGGCTCGTCCAGTACTTCTTGGAATCACCAAGGCCGCTTTGGAAACCAACAGTTTCTTATCAGCTGCTTCCTTCCAAGAAACGACCAGAGTGTTGACCGATGCTGCCATTCGGGGCAAGGTCGATCCATTGATCGGTTTGAAGGAAAATGTCATTATCGGGAAGTTGTTACCAGCCGGAACGGGTGTTCATGAATATGAAGACATCGAACCAGAAGAACTGGGGCAAACTGCTGATCAAGGAGTAACTGCTCCTTCTGATCAAACAACCAGCGTTGATAGTGACGATGCCGAATAGTTAAGAAAAGCAAAAGGACGATTACAATTTGTAATCGTCCTTTTTTGCTATTTATTTAATTTGATGTTTGTTATAATTATCACCAACTATAAATGTGAGGAATTTTGTATGGATAATTTTAATTTTTTTGTTGATGAAAGTACTTTCGATTCCTTTTTTACTGTTGGTGGGTTGATAGTAAATAAAAATGAAAAAAAGATAATTATTGATGAGTTTAATGCTATTAAAAGAGACCTGTGGCCTAAGGAGTCTAAAAGAGAAATTAAAAGGAGAATCATTCATTTAGTTGATGTCAAGATAGCTCATTACCATAATAATCAACAATATTTTAATACAGTTCATAAATATCCATACTATAAAAATGTTTTTTTTCCGAATAGTACTTATAAAACTTTATTCAGGAAAATTAGTAAATTAATTAATGAGCATGAAACTAAACTTATATGTTCAAGTATTTCCGCCCAAAATATGAAACATGAATATTCAATGAAGTATGCTGATTGGTATGTAATTGCCTTTCAAAAGTTACTAGATAACTATCTTCATTTTTTAGTGAAAAATAATGCTACTGGATCTATAATTGTTGAAGATAATACTAGTAGAGACAAGATAATGAAAGAATTTTATGGTTTTAAATTTTTAGATCAATCAAAATTTAGTAATCGAGTGGTAAACAAACATATAAAAGAACTATTTTTCATTCCTAAAGATAATTCTAGTTCACCATTGTTACAAATTGCTGACGTAGTTGTTGGTGCAACAGTTAAACAGTTTTCTGAAACTCATTCTTATCCAGAAAGACAATTATATTCTAAATTTCAAGATAAATTTTATGATGGTAATCTTAATAGAGTTGATGTTTTTGGAAATACTTTTATAGAATATTGAACACACTAATTTTGAAAAAAAGAAATACCATGATATAATCACTTTAGGCCATCTTAGGGCGTTAATTGGCGTACCGACTTTTATGGCTTTTAGTGAGAGTATACAAGCAAATTTTACAACGGGATTCCTACCGTTGATACCAGCTTTAAATAGCTAAAAGGGAGCGTATGTTTACGCTCCCTTTTTTGTATCTAAATTATTCCCTTTAATTAATCCGCAAACGTGACCTTTTGGTTATCTAACGAAGCAATCTTTGCTAACGATAACACGTCATAATCATGATCACGCAGGTACGCTCCTCCAGGTTGGAAGGTCTTTTCAATCACAATTCCAATGCCACCGACCGTGGCTCCGGCTGCTTTGGTAATCTTAATCAGCCCCTTGGTCGCCTCTCCGTTGGCCAAGAAGTCATCGATGATTAAGACCCGATCGGTATTATCTAGAAATTGTTTTTCAACGTAGATGTGGTTGCTAGTGTTTTTGGTGTAGGAATAGACTTTGGCGCTGTATACGTCATCTTTAACCACCAACGATTTACTCTTTCGGGCAAAAACTACGGGTAAGTGCATGGCTAACCCGGTCAAAACGGCAGGAGCAATTCCAGAGGCTTCTACCGTAAGGACCTTGGTGATGCCAGCCTTTTGAAAGTAATCCGCAAAACTTTGGCCAATCTGCTGCATCAATTCGGGATCAATTTGATGGTTTAAAAAAGAATTTACCTTTAAAATGTTGCCCGGTAAGACGGTTCCGTTGGTTTCAATGGCATGTTTTAGTGCGTCCATAGTCAAATTCCTCCATAAAAAAAGCCCACTAAACTAGTGGGCTAACTCCCACTTATAGTTCAGAATTCCGGTTCGGAGTAGAAACGGTCAGCCAATTCTGACCATATATAAGCAGTAACAATTTCTTTTATCTTACTCTGAATTAGGCGGAGAAGCAAACCAGTCCAGTTAGGTACAGGAGGGTACTGAGAAAGAGAAACGGTAAAAATGGTAACGAGCGATGGTGCTGTTTAATCAGCCAGATCAGTCCCAATCCAGATGCAGTTAGCAGGATACTGCACCAGGTAGTTAGAGGCAGAATGAGAAGCAGGAGCCAGAGCAAATCAAGATCACCATTGCCAATCCAAGGATGCCAGTGGTTGAAAGCCAAGAGCGCCAGGTAAAGGAAACTTTCTAGCAGGATTGCTAAAACCGATTGTTGACTTAATAAAAAAGTCAGTCCAATTTGAGGCAGTAAAAGCCACGTGGGATATCCCCAACAGAGACTGTCAAAAATACTCAGGAGTTGAAAGCCTAACAAAAACAATAGCCACAGGGTGCTTTGGAAATTAACGGGGGGACTTAGCCAAAAACACCAACCAGCCGTCAGTTCCCAGACTAGTAGTGACAACGGTAACGAGTGGTGACATGTTCGACACCGTCCGCGTTGCCAACAAAAACTTAAGACGGGGAATAACTCCCACCAGTGTAACGGGCATTGACAAAACTGACAATGTGACCGGCTCATCCCCAAGGATTCTCCCGCAATCGTCCGGCTTGCCACCACCAGCAAAAATGAACCACAACAACAGCCACAGTAAAACCAAAAAATTAGCATCATCATATTCCTCCTCTTTAAGGAGAAATACGGAACTACAGTTGACATCAACCATGCCCCGTGGTATTCTACTCATTGTGCTTATCTATGTTAAGCGATTTTTTTATTTCAAAAAATGGTTCACCTGGATGTGTGGACTTACAACTCAAATTTTACGAAAGGAGGACTTTTTAGATGCCTACAATTAACCAATTAGTTAGAAAAGGTCGTAAATCTAGAAGTTCTAAATCAAAGTCCCCAGCTTTGGGCTTTGGCTACAACAGTTACAAGAAGAAACCAACTCGCAATCCTTCACCACAAAAACGGGGAGTTGCTACCCGTGTGGGAACGATGACACCAAAGAAGCCTAACTCTGCTTTGCGGAAATACGCTCGTGTGCGTCTTTCTAACTTGTACGAAGTTACGGCTTACATTCCTGGAATTGGTCACAACTTACAGGAACACAGTGTGGTCTTAATCCGTGGTGGTCGTGTTAAGGATTTACCTGGGGTTCGTTACCACGTTATTCGTGGTGCGCTTGATACTGCCGGAGTTCAAGATCGTCGTCAAGGACGTTCGAAGTACGGTACGAAGCGGCCAAAGGATAAGAAATAGATCGACTAATTGAGGAGGACCTTTAGATGCCTAGAAAAGGAAAAGTTCAACAACGAGAAATCCTTCCTGATCCAATCTACAACTCAAAGTTGGTTTCTAAATTAATCAACCACTTGATGTTAGATGGTAAGCGAGGAACTGCATCAGAAATCTTATACGGTGCATTCGAACAAATCAAAGACCAAACTGGAAACGATCCGGTAGAAGTTTTTGAAGAAGCAATGAAAAACGTAATGCCAGTGCTGGAAGTTAAGGCTCGTCGGGTTGGTGGATCAAACTACCAAGTTCCGATCGAAGTTCGTCCCAACCGGAGAACTACATTGGGCTTACGTTGGATTGTAAGCTACGCTCGGCTTCGTGGTGAACACACCATGACGGAACGGCTTGCCAAAGAAATTATCGATGCTTCTAATAACACTGGAGCAGCAGTGAAGAAACGGGAAGATACCCACAAGATGGCCGAAGCCAACCGGGCTTTTGCTCACTACCGTTGGTAATCAGCTGCTGATTACAGGCTGGTAAGGCAAGGTGGCTAATTATTTAGCCACTTTTTTCGAATGATTAGAAATTAAAGGAGTTTAAAATGGCTAACAAACGTGCATTTCCGTTAGACAAAACCCGTAACATCGGGATCGTAGCCCACATTGATGCTGGGAAGACGACGACCACGGAACGGGTTTTATACTACACGGGTCGCATTCACAAAATTGGTGAAACCCATGATGGTGCTTCACAAATGGACTTCATGGAAGAAGAAAAGGAACGTGGAATCACCATCCAATCTGCCGCTACTACGGCGCAATGGAAAGGTTACCGGGTTAACATCATTGATACCCCAGGACACGTGGACTTTACTGCCGAAGTTGAACGTTCATTGCGGGTGCTTGATGGTGGAATCGTGGTAATGGATGGTGAAGCCGGAGTTGAACCACAAACAGAAACTGTTTGGCGGCAATGTTCTGACTTTAGTGTTCCGCGGATCGTGTTCATCAACAAGATGGATAAGATGGGAGCCGACTTTGATTGGTCTGTTCAAACCATCAAAGATCGTTTACACGCAAACGCCGTTCCGGTTCAAGTTCCAATTGGTGCTGAATCAGACTTTGAAGGGGTAATTGACCTCATCAAGATGAAGGCATACGTGTACGATGAAGACAAAGAGGGAGAAAACTGGGATACAGTTGATATTCCTGCTGACTACCAAGAAAAAGCTCAAGCAGCTCGTGAAAGTATGATTGAAGCCGTTGCTGACGTTGATGATGACGTGATGGGTAAATTCCTTGAAGGGGAAGAACTCACCGAAGAAGACATCAAAGCTGGAATTCGGCGGGCAACTTTGAACTTGGAACTTTACCCAGTTTACGCTGGATCTGCTTACAAGAACAAAGGGGTTCAAATGATGATGGATGGTGTGATTGACTACCTTCCATCCCCATTGGAAGTTCGCCCATACATGGCTACTGATCCAGAAAATGACGACGCTCAAGTTGAAGTTCGGGCTGACGATAAAGGACCTTTCGCTGCTTTAGCCTTCAAGATTATGACGGACCCTTACGTTGGTCGGTTAACCTTTATCCGGGTTTACCGGGGAACTTTGGAATCAGGTTCATACATCTTGAACGCTACCAAGGATAAACGGGAACGGGCCGGTCGATTAGTGCAAATGCACTCTGACCAACGGCAAGAAATCCCAGAAGTATTCTCTGGTGATATCGCCGCTACAATCGGTTTGAAGAACACCACGACTGGTGATTCTTTAACTGACGTTGATCACCCGTTGATCTTAGAATCAATGGAATTCCCAGAACCAGTGATCCAAGTTTCGATTGAACCAAAGACCAAGGCCGATCAAAACAAGATGAACACTGCCTTACAAAAACTGTCTGAAGAAGACCCAACTTTCCAAGCTAATACTGATCCAGAAACGGGTCAAACGATTATTGCCGGAATGGGTGAGTTACAGTTGAACATCATTATCGAACGGATGCGTCGTGAATTTGGGGTTGATGCTTCGATTGGTGCTCCACAAGTTGCTTACCGAGAAGCATTCAGCAAGCAAGTTAGTGCCGAAGGGAAGTTCGTTCGTCAGTCTGGTGGTAAAGGTCAATATGGTGATGTTTACATTGAATTTACGCCCAATGCCGAAGGTGAAGGTTTCGAATTTGAAGATGCCATCGTTGGTGGGGTAGTTCCACGTGAATACATTCCATCAGTTGAACAAGGACTGAAGGAAGCCATGGAAAACGGTGTCTTAGCCGGTTACCCATTAATTGACTTAAAAGCTAAGTTATACGATGGTAGTTACCACGATGTCGATTCTAGTGAAGCAGCCTTCAAGATTGCCGCTTCATTAGCACTACGTGAAGCCGCTAAGAAAGCTGATCCAAAGATTTTGGAACCAATCATGAAGGTTGATATCCGGGTTCCAGAAGAATACATGGGTGACGTAATGGGTCAAGTTACTGCTCGGCGTGGTAACATCGAAGGAATGGAAGCTCGAGACGGAGCCGAAGACATCCATGCCATGGTTCCATTGGCTGAAATGTTCGGTTACGTTACGGACTTGCGGTCCGCTACGCAAGGTCGAGGAACGTTTACGATGACTTTTGACCACTACACGGCCGTTCCAAAGAACATTCAAGAAGACATTATTAAACAAAATGGTGGAGAAGCTTAATTAGCTATCCGCTTTATGAAAAAGTTTTACGTGCAGTTTTGCCGTAAAACTTTTTTTGTTTATTCAGGGAAAACCCTTGAAATATCAGCGTTTATCAAGTAAGATGGAATAGTGCTTAAATTTGTGGGGTCAGTGTGCCCTCAAATGAGCGAGAATAGCGATGATGTAGAAGGTTGCGGCACACCCGGCCGCTTTGCCATGGCAGATGCGCCGGTAATTTCTACGGAGTTAGTCAATTTTTGGAAAAGAGACGAAGGAGGGATAATTATGGCAAAAGAAAAAATTCGGATCCGTTTAAAGGCTTACGAACACCGTAGTTTAGATCAAGCTGCGGACAAGATTGTGGCAACGGCACAAAGAACTGGGGCAACGATTTCTGGCCCAATTCCATTGCCAACTGAAAGAGCTTTATACACTGTGTTAGCATCACCATTTAAATACAGCAAGGCTCAAGAACAATTTGAAATGTTAACCCACAAACGGTTAATCGACATTTTGAACCCTACCCCTAAGACGGTCGACTCATTAATGAAGTTAGACTTACCTAGTGGTGTGGATATCGAAATCAAACTTTAATTAATTACAAAACATTGGAGGTGTACTCATGACCAAAAAAGGAATCTTAGGGAAAAAGGTCGGAATGACCCAAGTTTTTACCGAAAACGGGGAATTAGTTCCAGTTACGGTAGTTGACGTTACTCCTAACGTTGTCTTACAAGTTAAGAACAACGAAACGGATGGTTACGAAGCAATTCAACTTGGATTTGACGACAAACGTTCAGTATTAAGCAACAAGCCTGAACAAGGTCATGTTAAAAAGGCAAATACTACTCCTAAGCGCTTCATTCGTGAAATCAGCGATGTCGACTTGGGAGACTACAAAGTTGGTGACGAAGTTAAGGCTGACACATTTGCAGCTGGTGACATCGTTGATGTTACGGGTACTACTAAAGGTCATGGTTACCAAGGTAACATCCACAAAGACGGTCAACGTCGTGGGCCTACTACTCACGGTTCTCGTTACCACCGTCGTCCTGGTTCATTAGGGGTTATTATTAACCGGGTTGTTAAAGGAATGAAATTACCTGGTCGGATGGGTAACAAGACGGTTACCATTCAAAACCTCGAAATCATTAAAGCTGATGTGGAAAACAACGTTTTATTGATCAAAGGAAACGTTCCAGGTGCTAACAAGACGCTGGTTACTGTTAAAACAGCTGCTAGCGAATCCAGAAAATAAGGAAAGGAGGAACCGTAAATGACAAGCGTATCATTATACAAACAAGATGGAACTAAAAACGGTGAAGTTGAATTAAACGAAGCCATTTTTAACATTGAACCAAATGAATCAGTTGTCTTTGACACGGTTGTAATGCAACGTGCCTCACTGCGACAAGGAACGAACGGAAGCAAATCCCGTGGTCAAGTTCGCGGTGGTGGTAAGAAGCCATGGAGACAAAAAGGAACTGGTCGTGCTCGTCAAGGATCAATCCGGGCCCCACAATGGGTTGGTGGAGGAACTGTCTTTGGACCACAAGCTCGTTCATACAGCTACCACCTTCCAAAGAAGGTTACTCGATTAGCCGTTAAGTCAGTTCTATCTGAAAAAGTTGCGAACGGTGATTTACTCGTAGTTGATTCTTTGAGCTTTGATGCACCAAAGACTAAGGAATTTGCTAACTTGTTGAAGAATCTTGATGCAGCTACGAAGACGCTGGTAGTTTTGGAAGACGGTAACGAAAATGCTGCTCGTTCAGCACGTAACATTGATAACGTAAAGGTTATTAGTGGTAAAGGGGTTAACACCTTGGACGTCTTGAACAGTAAGAAAGTTATCATTACCAAGGCTGCTCTTTCTCAAGTAGAGGAGGTGCTCGCATAATGGATGCACGAGATATCATTTTACGTCCGGTTATTACTGAAGCTTCAACTGACCGGATGGACGAAAAGAAATACACGTTTGACGTTGATTTACGGGCAAACAAGAACCAAGTTCGCGACGCTGTAGAAGAAATCTTCTCCGTTAAAGTGAAAAAGGTTAACTTGATGAACGTTCGTGGAAAAGAAAAACGTCAAGGTCGTTACGTTGGATTTACGAAGAAACGTAAGAAGGCAATCGTAACTTTAACCAACGATTCAGACGAAATTAAATTATTCTCTGAAGAATAAATCATAGAATAGGAGGGAAACAACGTGGCTTTAAAGAAATACAAACCAACCACTAACGGTCGGCGTAACATGACTAGTATCGATTACAGTCAAATTACGACGAACAAGCCGGAAAAGAGTTTGGTAACTGCTAACTCAAAGACTGCTGGTCGAAACAACTCTGGTCGTATGACCGTTCGTCACCGTGGTGGTGGAAACAAACACAAGTACCGTGTGATTGATTTCAAGCGGAACCATGATGATGTTCCTGCAACTGTAAAAACAATTGAATACGATCCTAACCGGAGTGCTAACATTGCCTTGGTTGTTTACGAAGATGGAATCAAATCTTACATCTTAGCACCAAAGGGCTTAAAGGTTGGCGATGTGATTGAATCTGGTAAGGATGCCGACATTAAGATTGGAAACGCCTTGGCTTTGCAAGACATTCCAGTTGGTAGTACCATTCACAACATTGAATTAAAACCAGGTAAGGGTGGCCAATTAGCTCGTTCCGCTGGTAACTCTGCTCAATTATTGAGTAATGAACCAGGCAGCAAGTACTCATTGGTTAAGTTACCTTCCGGTGAAGTTCGGATGATTCTTTCTGTTTGCCGTGCCACGATTGGAACGGTTGGAAACGAAGAACATTCCTTAATTAACTGGGGTAAAGCTGGTCGGACTCGTTACCGTGGTCAAAGACCTCACGTTCGTGGATCAGTAATGAACCCTAACGATCACCCTCATGGTGGTGGGGAAGGTAAAGCTCCAGTTGGTTACCCATCTCCTTTATCTCCATGGCACAAGAAAACGGTTGGAAAGAAGACACGGAAGAAGTCTGCACGTTCAACTAAGTTTATTGTTCGTCGTCGTAAAGGTTCAAAGATGTAATTTAGTTACATCCTAAGCACATCCAGTACACGCAGAGGAGGTTTCATTAATGAGTCGTAGTTTAAAAAAGGGCCCTTTTGCCGACCAATCTCTTTTAAAGAAGATTGATGCGCAAAAAGACCAAGAAAAGAAAACGGTTATCAAGACTTGGTCACGCCGTTCAACGATTTTCCCAAGTTTCATTGGATACACTATCTCAGTTTACAACGGTAGAACCCACGTCCCAGTTTACATTCAAGAAGACATGGTAGGCCACAAACTTGGCGAATTCGTACCAACTCGGACATTCCACGGGCATGGAAATACCGATAAGAAAACTGTATAACAAGGAGGATATCTAATGGCTGAACAAGTTACATCAGCAAAAGCAATCGCTAAAACTGTTCGCATTGCCCCTCGTAAGGTCCGCCTTGTTTTAGATCTTATTAGAGGCAAGAACGTTGCAGAAGCAACTTCAATCCTTAAGTTCACCCCTCGTGGTGCATCTCCAGTGGTTGAAAAAGTTTTACGTTCTGCCGTTGCTAACGCAGAAAACAACTTTGATCTTGATGGTCAAAACTTGGTTGTAAGCGAAGCTTATGCCGACGAAGGACCAACCTTAAAGCGGTTCCGTCCTCGGGCAAAAGGTTCTGCTTCTCCAATTAACAAACGTACTAGTCACATCACAATCGTAGTATCAGAAAAGAAGGAGGGATAACATGGGTCAAAAAATTAATCCTAATGGTTTACGAATTGGTGTCACTCGTGGTTGGCAAGCACAATGGTTTGCAAACGACGATAAATTCGCTTCATACTTAAATGAAGATTTGAAGATTCGTGGCTACCTCGAAAAACGTTTAGCTGACGCTTCTGTTTCAGAAATTGACATTGAACGGGCTGCTAAACGAGTTAACATTTCCATTCACACTGCTAAACCAGGAATGGTAATTGGTAAGGGTGGTTCTGAAGTTGAAAGTCTTCGGCAAGCCTTAAACAAATTAACTGGTCGTCGGGTTCACATCAACATTGTGGAAATCAAGAAGCCAGACTTAGAAGCTGACTTGGTTGGTGAAAACATTGCTCGTCAACTTGAAGGCCGGGTTGCATTCCGTCGGGCCATGCGTGGTGCTATGAAGGGTGTAATGCGCTCTGGTGCTACGGGAGTTAAAACTCAATCAGCTGGTCGTTTGAACGGAGCTGACATGGCTCGGATCGAAAGTTATTCTGAAGGTCGGGTTCCACTTCACACTTTGAGAGCTGACATTGATTACTCATGGAATGAAGCACACACTACTTACGGATCAATCGGGGTTAAAACTTGGATTAACCGTGGGGAAGTATTACCTGACAAACCTGAGGAAAATCGCAAGGGAGGTAAGTAAACATGCTGGTACCAAAACGTGTTAAACACCGTCGTGAACACCGTGGTAAGTTACGCGGTCACTCAAAGGGCGGAAACAGCGTTGCTTTCGGTGAATATGGTTTACAAGCCATTGATTCACATTGGATTACTAACAGACAAATTGAAGCATGCCGGATTGCCATTACTCGTTGCATGAAACGTGGTGGAAAAGTTTGGATTAAGATTTTCCCACAAAAATCATACACGGAAAAAGGTATTGGTGTTCGGATGGGTAAAGGTAAAGGTAGTCCAGCTGGATGGGTTGCTCCAGTTAAACGCGGAAAGGTTCTTTTCGAAGTTGCTGGCGTTAACGAAGAAACAGCTATTAAAGCCTTGACTTTAGCTTCAAACAAGTTGCCGGTACGTACTAAGATTATTAAACGTGAGGAAGTAGGTGGCGAATCAAATGAAGGCTAAAGAAATTAGTAAGTTAACCACTGATGAAATGCGGGCTAAGGAACAAGATTACAAAAAAGAATTGTTCAATCTTCGTTTTCAATTAGCCACTGGTCAACTAGAAAACACCGCTCGTTTGAGAACTGTCCGGAAAACAATCGCCCGGCTCAAAACAGCTTTGCGGCAAAAGGAATTAAACAAGTAAGAATCCGAAAAAAGGAGGGTTTATTTAGATGAGCACAGAACGTAATGAACGTAAGCGTTACAGAGGTCGAGTTGTTTCTGACAAGATGGACAAAACTATCACCGTTGCCGTAGAAACGACTAAGACTCATCCTACTTATGGAAAACGGATTAAGTACACAAAGAAGTACAAAGCTCGTGACGAAAACAATCGTGCTAAGTTAAACGATATTGTTGAAATCATGGAAACTCGTCCACTATCAAAAACGGTTCACTTCCGTCTGGTTGACGTTGTTGAAGAAGCTATCATTATCTAGCTTTGTGTCATGTTAATCGTATTTTGATTTTAAATCTGAAGGGAGGACACACTTACCATGATCCAACAAGAAAGTCGTTTGAAGGTTGCTGATAACTCTGGTGCCCGCGAACTCTTAACTATTAAAGTTTTAGGTGGTTCACGAGTTCGTTACGCCGGTACTGGTGATGTGATTGTTGCTACTGTTAAACAAGCAACACCAGGTGGCGTTGTCAAAAAAGGAGACGTTGTTAAAGCTGTAATCGTAAGAACTAAAGCCGTTTCTCGTCGTAGCGATGGTTCTTACATTCGTTTTGATGAAAACGCTGCTGTTTTAATCAACGATGACAAGAGCCCGAAAGGTACCCGTATTTTTGGACCGGTTGCTCGTGAATTACGGAACAACAATTTCATGAAGATTGTTTCATTAGCGCCCGAAGTACTCTAATTTCACTCACAAAAATAAGGAGGTGCCAGATTAATGTTCTTGAAAACTGGTGACAAAGTTCGTGTAATTGCAGGAAAGGACAAGGGAAAAGATGGTAACATCACCAAGGTCCTTGCTGCTGACAACCGCGTAGTTGTCGAAGGAATCAATAAAGTAAAACAACACAAAAAAGCTTCCCAAGGTAACCCCCAAGGTGGAGTTTTTGACGTTGAAGCACCAATTAACGCTTCTAACGTAATGTTGATTGACCCATCAACCAACGAACCAACCCGGGTTGGCATCGAAGTTAAAGATGGTAAAAAAGTTCGTATTTCAAAGAAATCACACAAAGCAATCGACTAACGATTGTCAGTGAAAGGAGGAAACAATTCGCATGTCTACTCGTTTAGAAGAAAGATATAAGAAAGAAATTCTCCCAGCACTAGTAGAAAAATTCAACTATTCATCAATTATGCAAGGACCAAAACTTGAAAAAATTGTTTTGAATATGGGTGTTGGTGATGCTGTAACAAATTCCAAAAACTTAGATGAGGCCGTTAACGAACTGACTCTAATTTCTGGACAAAAGCCTTTAGTTACTAAGGCCAAGAAATCAATCGCTGCTTTCCGGTTACGGGAAGGAATGCCGATCGGTGCCAAGGTAACTTTACGGGGCGACAAAATGTACGACTTCTTGGATAAATTAATTAACGTTTCTTTACCACGAGTTCGTGACTTCCATGGAGTTCCTAACCGTTCCTTTGATGGTCGCGGGAACTACACGTTAGGAATTAAGGAACAATTAATTTTCCCAGAAATTAACTACGATGATGTTAACCGGGTTCGCGGTTTAGATATCGTCTTAGTAACTACCGCTGAAACTGATGAAGAAGGCCACGAATTGCTCAAACAATTTGGCATGCCTTTTGCTAAATAGGAGGTTTTAATTTGGCTAAAAAATCAATGGTAGAAAAGAACAAGCGTCCAGCTAAGTTCTCTACTCAAAACTACACTCGTTGCGAACGTTGTGGTCGACCTCGTGCGGTTTACCAAAAGTTCCACTTATGCCGAGTTTGCTTACGGCAACTTGCTCACCGGGGCCAAATTCCTGGCATGAAGAAAGCTAGTTGGTAGAAAAAACAAACTAAAAGGGAGGTTCCACGCTTATGGCAATGACAGATCCAATTGCAGATTTTTTAACTCGAATTCGGAATGCCAACATGGCACGCCATGCTTCGGTTGATGTACCTGCATCGAAAATTAAACGTAATATTGCTGAAATCTTGAAGCGCGAAGGATTTATCAGTCGAGTAGAATACATCGAAGACGATAAACAAGGCGTAATTCGGGTTTTCCTTAAGTACGGTAAGAACAACGAACGGGTTATTTCCGGATTAAAACGGATTTCTAAACCAGGTTTACGTTCTTACGTTAAAGCAGATGATGTTCCTAAGGTCTTAAATGGTTTAGGAATCGCGATTATTTCAACTTCAAACGGAGTTATTACTGACAAAGAAGCCCGTGACAAACAAGTCGGTGGCGAAGTCTTAGCTTACGTTTGGTAATTAATATAACGGAAACGGAGGTGTTTAACAGATGAGTAGAATTGGTTACAAAACAGTTGTAATTCCAGAAGGAGTTACTGTATCTCGTGACGGTGATCAAGTGACCGTTAAGGGTCCTAAAGGTGAATTAACGGAAACTTTCTCTCCATTAGTGGAAATGAAGGTTGACGGTAACGAAGTTAACTTCGAACCAACTGGAAAATACGACAACAAGGAACGGGCAATGCACGGAACTTCACGTGCGAACTTCAATAACATGGTTGAAGGAGTTTCAAACGGTTTCAAGAAGAACTTGAAATTAGTTGGAGTTGGATACCGGACTCAATTAAAGGGAAAAACTTTAATTTTAAACGTTGGTTACTCCAATCCAGTTGAAGTTCCCCTTCCAGAAGACTTAGACGTTAAAGTTCCTGACAACACAACGATCGAAATCGAAGGAATCAACAAGCAACACGTTGGTGACTTTGCTGCCAAAGTTCGGGCTATTCGTTCCCCAGAACCTTACAAGGGGAAAGGGATTCGTTACGAAGGCGAACGGATTGTGCTTAAAGAAGGTAAGACTGGTAAGTAGTTTTTAAACTGATAATATAGAGGTGACTATTTTGATTTCAAAACCAAGCAAGAACAAAACACGAAAAGTAAGACATGCTCGTGTTCGTAGTAAAATTGCTGGTACTGCTGAGTGCCCACGTTTAGACGTTTTCCGTTCTAACAAAAACATCTACGCTCAAGTTATTGATGACGTAGCGGGTGTAACGCTAGCTAGTGCCTCAACTCTTGACAAAGAAGTAACTGGAAGCAACAAAACGGAACAAGCCGCTAGTGTTGGGAAGTTAGTTGCTGAACGGGCCGCTGCCAAAAACATTAAAAAAGTTGTTTTTGACCGTGGTGGTTACTTATACCATGGTCGTGTGGCTGCCTTAGCTACGGGCGCACGCGAAAATGGACTCGAATTTTAATCAAAGGAGGAAGACACGCGCATGGCTAAATTTATTGATCCGAACAAATTGGATTTAGATGATAACGTAGTTGCCATCAACCGAATTACAAAGGTTGTTAAAGGTGGACGTCGGTTACGGTTTGCTGCCTTAGCTGTTGTTGGTGACAAGAATGGTCACGTTGGTTTTGGAACTGGGAAAGCTCAAGAAGTTCCAGAAGCCATCCGAAAGGCCGTTGAAGCTGCTAAAAAGAACCTGATCGAAGTTCCAATCGTGGGAACAACTATTCCACACGAAATCGTTGGAGTTTACGGTGGGGGTAAGATTTTATTAAAGCCTGCCGAAGAAGGTTCTGGAGTAGCCGCTGGTGGTGCTGTTCGTGCCGTGATGGACTTAGCTGGTATCAACGATGTTACTAGTAAGCGACTGGGCTCTGATACTGCTATCAACGTTATCCGGGCAACTTTCGAAGGCCTAAAGGGTCTCAAGAGCGCCGAAGAAGTTTCTGAACTTCGTGGGGTTTCTGTTGACCATTTAGCTGAATAAGGAGGAGATACAGATGGCTCAATTAAAGATTACTTTAGTTCACAGTGCTGCTCATCGTCTTCCCAAACAACGTAAGATTGTGGAAGCCTTAGGATTAGGCCGGATTAACAGTAGTGTGATCAAGCCTGACAATGCAGCAACTCGGGGAGCATTATTCAAGATTGCTCACTTAGTTGAAGTGGAACAGGTTAAAGATTAATTACATTTAAAGTAAGAGGAGGTGCAATTCATGAAGTTAGACGAATTAAAAGCTGCTGCAGGTTCCCGTTCCAGCCGGACTCGAAAGGGTCGTGGTCTTGGTAGTAAGGGTAAGACTTCTGGTCGTGGCCAAAAGGGACAAAAAGCACGTGGTAAGACCCGTTTAGGTTTTGAAGGGGGTCAAATGCCATTGTACCGTCGGATTCCAAAGCGTGGTTTCACAAACATCAACCGCAAGGATATTGTGATTGTCAATGTTAACGAATTAAACGCTTTTGATAATGGTGCAGAAGTAACTCCTGAAGCATTAGTAGAAACAGGAATTATCCGGAACCTTAAAGACGGAATCAAGGTGCTTGGTAACGGTCAACTGGACAAGAAGTTAACTGTTCAAGCAAACAAATTCTCTGCAAGCGCTAAAAAAGCAATTGAAGATGCCGGCGGTAAAGCTGAGGTGATCTAATGTTATCAACCTTAAAAAGTGCATTCCAGGACAAAAGCATTCGGAGTAAAATTTTATTCACGTTGTTTGTCCTTGCGGTCTTTCGACTGGGTGCTTACATTACAGTCCCAGGGATTAACGCCAAAGCACTTCAGGAAGTTGCTTCTTCTGGGTTAGTTAACGTTTTGAACATGTTTAGTGGTGGAGGGTTAACTAACTATTCCATCTTTGCGATGGGAGTGTCACCCTTCATTACTGCGCAAATTGTGGTTCAGTTATTACAAATGGATATTGTTCCGAAGTTTGTTGAATGGGGAAAGCAAGGTGAAGTTGGTCGGCTGAAGCTGGACAAGGTCACTAAGCGACTCACCATTGTGTTAGCCTTTGCGCAATCGATTGGGATTACAGCTGGATTTAATGCTTTAAGTAGTTTAAACCTGGTGAAGAACCCTGGAATCATGACATACATTAGTATTGGTTTGATTCTAACGGCCGGAACCATGTTAACCACCTGGATGGGAGACATGATTACTGATAAAGGGGTTGGCCAAGGGGTTTCCATGATTATCTTTGCCGGAATTGTTGCCAACATTCCGACGGGATTCCAAAGTATCTATCGTGAATACGTGCAGGGTACGCCAATGGATCAAATCTGGAAGCCACTGCTCTTCATTGGAGCATTAATCATTGCGATGTTAATCATCGTGACGTTTGTGACTTGGGTCCAACAAGCGGAACGTCGAATTCCAATTCAATATACCCGCCGGGCGGCTGGTTCTTCAAAATCTAGTTATCTGCCTCTGAAAGTGAACGTCGCGGGAGTGATTCCCGTAATTTTCGCTAGTGCTTTTATTTCAACCCCCCAAACAATTCTGATGTTCTTTACCAAGAACTACAGTGATGCGGGTTGGTTCCAATTCTTAACAGAACTGTTTAACATGCAAACTCCAATGGGAGCAACTTTTTACACGGTTCTGATTGTTGTCTTTACCTTCTTCTATGCCTTCGTTCAGGTTAACCCCCAAAAATTAGCTGAAAACTTGCAAAAGCAAGGAAGCTATATTCCGGGTGTCTGGCCAGGTAAGGGAACGCAAGACTACGTATCTCGATTATTGATGCGCTTGAGTACGATTGGAGCCCTCTTCTTAGGAGTGGTTTCCATTATTCCGTTGATTGCGCAAAACGTATGGAACTTAAATAGTTCGATTGGATTAGGGGGAACAAACCTCCTGATCATTGTCGGGGTCACGATTGAGTTTATGAACCAAATTAAAGGGTTGACGATGCGGCAGGAATACACTGGATTTATTCAAGATGATCCAGACGCAAAGTAGGAGGATAATGGAATGTCAATGAATTTGTTAATTATGGGTCTTCCCGGAGCCGGGAAGGGAACTCAAGCAGATTTTATTGTGGAGAAATATGGGATCCCTCATATTTCAACCGGAGATATCTTCCGGGCGGCCATTAAGCAACAAACGCCGTTGGGAGTTAAAGCCCAAGCGTATATTGATCAAGGGGAACTGGTTCCAGACGATGTCACCTGTGGAATCGTGGAAGAACGATTACAGCAACCAGATACGCAAGCTGGTTACTTACTAGATGGTTTCCCGCGAACGATTGTTCAGGCAGAACAATTAGAAAAAATGACGACGAAGTTAGCTAAACCGTTGGATGCCGTTTTAAACATTGATGTTGATCCGGAAACCTTAATCGAACGGCTTTCTGGTCGGTTCATTTGTAAAAACTGTGGTGCTACTTATCATAAATTGTACAAAAAACCTCGAGTTGAAGGTACGTGTGATGTATGTGGTGGACATGCCTTTTATCAACGGAGCGATGATAAACCAGAGACCGTTAAGAATCGGTTAGAAGTTAACTTAAAGATGAATACACCTCTAGTTGACTTTTATTCCGAACGCAACTTGTTGCATACGGTGAACGGAAATCAACCAATCGCAGAAGTTACAAAGGAAATCAACCAAGTTCTGTCTGATCTTCATTAACAAATAACAGCTTCGTTGTCGAATCGCCGCTAATATGCTATATTGGTAGGTATTGATAACGGTTTTTGGAAAAGAACTTGAGTGATTTAAATTTTGGAGGATTGTTGTGTCGAAAGATAACGTAATTGAAATTGAAGGAAAAATTACCGAAACACTACCAAATGCAATGTTTCGAGTGGAACTAGAAAACGGCCACGAAATTTTAGCGCACGTTTCTGGTAAAATTAGAATGCATTACATTAAGATACTTCCAGGAGACCGTGTAACTGTTGAAATGTCACCATATGATTTAACGAAGGGTCGCATTACTTATCGGTTTAAGTAAGACCTTTTATCTAGGAGGGTTATAAAATGAAAGTAAGACCATCAGTCAAAAAAATGTGTGAAAGTTGCAAAATCATTAAGCGGAAAGGCCGCGTAATGGTTATTTGCTCAGCTAACGCTAAGCACAAACAACGTCAAGGAAAGTAATTATTTAAATAGAGGAGGTGGACATTAATGGCTCGTATTGCCGGAGTAGATTTACCACGTAACAAGCGTGTTGTCATTGCCCTTACTTACATTTACGGGATTGGAAACACAACTGCCCAAAAAGTATTGGCAAAGGCTGGAGTTTCAGAAGACGTTCGGACGCAAGATTTGACTCCTGAACAAGAAGACAAGATCCGGGTTGCTGTCGATGATTACACCATCGAAGGTGACTTACGTCGGGAAGTTAGCATGAACATCAAGCGGTTGTCAGAAATCGGTTCATACCGTGGATTACGGCACCGTCGTGGTTTGCCTTCTAGAGGTCAACACACGAAGAACAACGCTCGGACCAGAAAAGGTAAGAGAACGAAAAAATAATAATTAAAAAGGAGGTTATCAGTCCCTATGGTTAAAAAGAATACTCGTAAACGGAAAGCAAGAAAGCACGTTGAATCTGGTGTGGCTCACATTCACTCCACTTTTAACAACACCTTAGTTATGATTACCGACGTTCAAGGGAACGCGATTGCTTGGTCATCAGCTGGTGCATTAGGTTTCCGTGGAAGTCGTAAATCAACTCCATTTGCCGCTCAAATGGCTGCTGAAGCTGCTGCTAAGGCTGCAATGGAACATGGTATGAAGACTGTGGAAGTTTCAGTTAAGGGTCCTGGTTCAGGTCGTGAATCTGCAATTCGGGCTTTACAAACTACTGGTTTAGAAGTTGCTGCAATTCGTGACGTTACTCCAGTTCCTCATAACGGTTGCCGTCCTCCAAAACGTCGTCGAGTTTAATATTAATGCAAGCTCATTGTGTAATGGACTCAACGCTGTTTGAAGGGGGTAGAGGTTAGAATGATTGAGTTTGAAAAGCCAAACATTCACAAAATTGAAGAAACAAATAACTATGGTGAAGTAGTTGTCGAACCATTAGAACGTGGTTATGGGACAACCTTAGGAAACTCGCTTCGTCGAGTTTTGCTAGCTTCTTTACCAGGCGCTGCAGTTACCAGTGTTCAAATTGATGGTGTTTTACACGAATTCTCAACTGTTAAAGGTGTCACTGAAGACGTGACTAAAATCATTTTGAACTTGAAAAAGTTGAAGTTGAAAATCGATGGTGATGACGATCAGAACGAAACTCACACGATGAGTATTAACGTTACTGGTCCCGCCGATGTAACCGGAGCTGATCTATCAACTGATAGTGAGACCACGATTTTAAATCCGGACTTACACATTGCAACGGTTGCCGAAGGTGCTACCTTACACATGACGGTAACGGCTAACAAGGGCCGTGGTTATGTATCAGCTGAAGAAAACAAAGCTAGAAATGACGATATGCCAATTGGCGTGTTACCAGTCGATTCTATCTATACCCCAATCGAACGTGTTAACTATCAAGTTGAAGATACGCGTGTTGGACAGCGTGATGACTTCGATAAATTGACTCTCGATGTTTGGACTAATGGTTCAATTACTCCTTCTGAAGCAATTAGTTTAGCTGCCAAGGTGTTATCACAACACTTGGAAATGTTTGTGGACTTGACTGACAAGGCCCAACAAGCTAACGTCATGGTGGAAAAAGAAGAAAGCCATAAAGAAAAAATGCTCGAAATGTCAATTGAAGAACTGGATCTTTCCGTTCGTTCTTACAACTGTTTGAAACGAGCTGGGATTAATACCGTGCAAGAATTGACCGACAAATCCATGGCCGACATGATGAAAGTTCGTAACTTAGGACGCAAGTCCCTCGAAGAAATCGAACAGAAGTTAGAAGGACTTGGATTATCATTTCGGAAAGAAGACTAATTAAAAAAGGAGGCTCCCATTTATGAGTTATCGTAAATTTGGTCGCGAATCAGGCCCTCGTCGTGCTATGCTTCGTAACTTAACTACTGACTTAATTGTTAACGATCGGATTGAAACCACTGAAGCTAAAGCAAAGACTGTTCGTTCTTTAGCTGAACAAATGGTGACATTAGGTAAGAAGGGTGACTTGGCTGCTCGTCGGCGTGCCGCTGCTTACTTACAAAACACGATTGCTGACGTCAAAGAAGACGGAGATGACATCAAAGTTACGACGGCATTACAAAAATTATTTGACGAAATTGCACCTAAGTACCAAGATCGTCAAGGTGGTTACACCCGGATTTTGAAGACAATGCCACGTCGTGGTGATGGTGCCCAAATGGTTATCTTGGAATTCGTTTAATTTTAAGCAATAACTAATTTCATATTTTTCACTGAATCACTAAGGTTGAGGTATAAAGCGTTATGATGATGGAAGTTCCAAGTCTAGCTTGAATGTGGTCTAACCATGCGCCTCAATCTTTTAGTGATTTTTTTATACATAAATTTAGCGGAAAGTGGGTGTGAATGATGCAACCAAAAATTGAATTTCGAACGGTTGACTTTGCTTATCAGCCGGAGGTTCCGGTCCTTACCAACGTTTCTTTTCAAGTAAAAGCCGGACAAACCATTGCTCTAGTTGGAGCCAACGGAAGCGGTAAAAGTACGATTGCGAAACTCCTGGCTGGTTTGTTGGAACCTACTTCCGGAACCATTTTGATTGATCACACCCCGCTGACCCCGACTAATCTGGCTCAACTGCGACAACGAATCGGGTTGGTTTTTCAGAACCCCGATGATCAAATCGTGGGGGCGACCGTTGCCGAAAATACGGCCTTTGGGTTAGAAAATCGCAACGTTCCGCGTCCGGAAATGCAAACTCGAGTCCACCGTGCATTGGAACAAGTGGGCATGTGGGACTATCGGGATCGAGAACCAGGCCTCCTTTCTGGGGGACAAAAACAGCGTGTGGCCTTGGCGAGTGCCTTAGCGATTACCCCGGAAATCTTGATCTTGGATGAAGCAACCAGCATGCTGGATCCGCAAGCCAAGCAGGAATTAAACCAAATTATTCAGAAGTTACAAGAACAGGTCGGATTAACGATTATTTTAATTACGCACGATCTGGAGATGTTGTCGTTAGCAGAACGAGTAATTGCTTTAGATCAGCAGCAAGTAGCGTTTACGGGAACTGCTAGCGAACTTTTTCACGAGAAGCACTTGTTAGCCCAAATGCAGTTAGAACTTCCCTTTAGTTTGCAAGTTCAACGAGAGTTAGCGGCACAACGGGTTCCGGTTCCAGATACCGATTTGAACGAAAAGGAATTGATCGAATGGCTCACCAAGTTACTTTAAACCACGTTTATTATACTTACGGACTGCAGACGCCGGTGGCACACGAGGCCTTACACGACGTCAGTTTTAACGTGGATCAGGGCGACTTTGTGACCATCATTGGAACCACGGGGAGCGGAAAATCAACGTTAATCAAGCTTTTGAATGGACTCCAGTTGGCGCAAGCGGGAACGGTGAACGTGTTGGGAGTAGAACTGCAAGCCAAGACCACAGCGAAGGCCTTAAAACAGTTACGTTCTCAAGTGGGCATGGTGTTTCAATCTCCAGAGCAGCAGTTGTTTGCAGATACCGTTCTGCAGGACGTTCAGTTTGGTCCCCAAAACTTTGGAGTAAGTCCTAAGCAAGCCGCCATCCAAGCCAAACAGAGTTTGCAACAGGTTGGGATTGCTCCCGAACTATTGGAGCGGTCCCCATTTGAACTCTCCGGAGGACAAAAACGGCGGGTGGCTATTGCCGGGGTCCTTGCTAGTCAACCACGAATCCTCGTGTTAGATGAGCCCACGGTGGGGTTAGATGGCCGGGGCCGCCGATCGATTCTAGAATTATTGCGCAAGCTTAATCAGGAACAGCAGGTTACGATTATCATGATTACGCATGAGATGGATATCGTAGCGCGGTATGCGCGACGAGTGGTAGTGATGCATCATGGTCAAATTACGCAGGATACGACGCCCCGCGAATTTTTCCAAACTACTCAGAATCAATTTGTCCTTCCGGGAGCAGTCCGAGTAGGCCGGGCCTTGCAGGCCAATGGAATTACGTTAGAACAATTGCCACTGACCCGGCAGGAATTGGTAAAGACTGTCTTAGAGCGGTTGCAGAAGGAGGATCGGGCATGAATCACATGGTCTTTGGGAATTATTTGCCCGGGCACTCCTGGTTACATCGGTTACATCCGACGGGAAAAATTGTCAGTCTAATCTTACTGATTACGTGGACTTTGCTGGCCAATAACTGGGCTAATTACGCCGTGCTGGCCCTGGTAATCTTAATGCTAGTTAAGCTGGCTCAGGTTCCGTTTAGGATGCTGTTTTCGTCGTTAAAACCGTTTGTGTGGTTGATTGCCTTTACCGTCTTAATTCAAATTGGCTTTGGCCACGGTGGGACTACCTACTGGCACTGGGGAATTTTCAACGTTACTAGTGTTGGAGTCACCACGGCGGGCTTGATTTTTGTTCGGTTCCTGTTGATCATCATCGTGGCGATGTTACTGACGGTTACAACGTCTCCGAATGCGATTGCCAAGGGGGTTGAAACCCTATTGATGCCGTTAAAAAAGGTCGGAGTTCCAGTTGCCATGATTGGAATCATGCTGTCGATTGCGCTTCGCTTTATCCCCACCTTGTTAACCGAGATGCAAACCATCATGAACGCCCAACGTTCGCGTGGAGTGGTTTTCAACGGCGGGAGTCTCTGGCAACGAGCTCGCAACGTCTTATCTTTGATTATCCCGTTGTTAGTCTCGGCGTTTCGCCATGCTGATAACCTGGCAGATGCACTGGGAGCCAGCGGATATGATGCCAGCCAACCCCGGAGTAGTTATTATCAATACCGATGGCAACGGCTTGATACGATGGCGTTTGTGCTGGTCTTAGTGATTGGAATGATTGTAGTAGGATTGCGAGGAGTGTAAATGACGCAGCGGTATAAAATTACATTTGCTTATGATGGGACGCAATTTGCTGGCTTTCAACGCCAGCCCCAGCAACGAACCGTGGAAGGGGTGCTGACCAAAATTGTGAATCAGATGGCGAAGCAACCGGACGAAACGCTGGGGGTTTATGGCTCGGGGCGGACCGATGCGGGCGTCCATGCTCTAGCTCAAGTGGCTCACTTTGACTTTCCGTTTCCAATTCCTGCCGACAAGATGCTGAAGGGACTCAACAGCATGTGTCCCTTAGACATCCAGATCAAGGACGTGGAAATTGTCCCCGAGACGTTCCATGCGCGTTATGATGTCACTGGGAAGAAGTATCTCTACCGGTTGTCGTTAGGACCGTTTACGGACCCGTTTAAACGTTTTTATACGGCTCACTGGCGTTTTCCCTTGGATTTTGCCCGGATGGAAACCGCGATTCAAGATTTAGTGGGAAAGCATAACTTTGCGTCGTTTGTGGCGTCTGGAGCCAAGCCCGGCAGTCGGGTGCGCACCATTTTTAGCACGAAAGCAATTAACGACGTCGCTAATCAAGAAATTCAGCTTGAATTCTATGGCGATGGCTTTATGTATAATCAGGTCCGGATTATGACGGCTGTCCTCGTTGAAATTGGGATGAAGAAACGTCCGGTCGATGACATTCAACGTTTGTTAGCGGTGCAAGATCGGCAACAGGCTCGGTTAACGATGCCGGCGCATGGTTTATTTTTAGAGCAAGTTTACTATCCGGGTGATGATCCGGAACATAGTGAAAAAAAGCATCCAGATCGCGATTAATTCCGCGAATAGATTGACATTCTGGGGGATTATTTGTATTATGGTAGTTGGTATTGTTTGCCCCACATAAGCCCCGGAAACTTATAAGGTGTCGAACAAACACAGAAACATGGAGGAAGAAAAAGTGCGTACAACATACATGGCTAAGCCCGGTGAAATTGAACACAAATGGTACATCATTGACGCAGCAGGCGTTCCTTTAGGTCGTCTTGCTAGTGTTACTGCTTCAATTTTACGCGGTAAAAACAAACCCACATACACACCACACGTTGACTCTGGTGACCACGTCATTATTATCAACGCTTCAAAAGTGGCTTTAACTGGTCACAAAGCAAAAGATAAGATGCACTACCACCACACTCAATACATTGGTGGGATTAAGCAAGAATCATTTGGCATGTTACGCGAAGAAAAGCCAGCTAAGTTAATTGAGCAAACCGTAAAAGGAATGCTTCCTCATGGTACATTAGGACGTAAGATTGCTAAGAAACTTCACGTTTATGCAGGTGAAGAACACAAAAATGATGCTCAAAAACCCGAAGTTTTAGATATTAACAACCTAATTTAAGGAGGAAACTCAATTGGCTAAAGTACAATATACTGGCACAGGTCGCCGTAAAGATTCAGTTGCTCGTGTACGCTTAGTACCTGGTACTGGTAAAGTGATCGTCAACAAACGTGATGTTGAAGATTACATTCCATTCCCAAACTTGCGTGAAGTTATTTTACAACCATACAACGTTACGGAAACGCTCGGTAACTACGATACGTTAGTAAACGTAAATGGTGGTGGATTCTCAGGTCAAGCTGGTGCAATCCGTCTCGGAATTGCTCGTGCTTTACTTGAAGTTGATCCTGACTTCCGTGAAGTTTTGAAAAAAGCTGGCCTGTTAACTCGGGACCCACGGATGAAAGAACGGAAGAAGCCAGGGCTTAAGAAAGCTCGTAAGGCTGGTCAATTCTCAAAACGTTAAGATTTACTCGAATCTTATTTTGGACACTCACACATTTGTGTGGGTGTTTTTTGTTATAATTGGGAAAATCAATTAACTATATTATTGTAAATAAGGTGGACCTAAAATAATGGAGACAAGACAAGACAAGACAAGACAAGACAAGACAAGACAAGACAAGACAAGACAAGACAAGACAAGACATTTGATTCATTAATTAAACAAATCAATGATACTGCTGGTGATGTTCAAAGAGATCGAGGCACTCTATTTGAAAAATTAGTCCTGGGATATTTAAAAAATGAACCTACATATAAAAACTTGTATACAGATGTTTGGATGCTTAGTGATGTTCCTGAAGAATATGGAATTCCTAAAAAAGATAACGGTGTTGATCTTGTTGCAAAAGATAAAGATGGAAACCTAACTGCGATTCAAGCTAAATTTTATCAACATAAAATTGGTAAAGATCAGGTGGATTCTTACCTAGCAGAACTTGGTAAACATTATTATCAAAGTGGATTGTTTGTTTCTACTGTGGATATTTGGAATAAAAGTGCCGAAGATGAAATTCAGCATAACATTAAACCAATCGGAATAATTGGTCTCTCGGATTTGCGTAATTCACAAATTGATTGGAATACATTTGATTTTAAGCGGCCTGAAAAAGTAAAAATTACACAAAAAAAGCAACTTCGTAAATATCAAGAAGAAGCTCTCAATAAGGCTGTTGAACATTTTTCTAACAATGATAGGGGTCAGTTAATTATGGCTCCTGGGACTGGAAAGACATTTACAAGTCTTAAAATTGCTGAAAAAATGGCACGGAAGCAAGATAATCAATTTAAAGTTTTATATCTCGTTCCTAGTATTCAATTATTAACTCAAACTTTACGCGGATGGAACAATGATAGTGAAACTTCTATTACAAGTATGGCAGTCACTTCTGATCGTGATGCATCCCGTTCTAATGATGGTACTGAAGATATTAAAGCAACAGATATTGGTTATCCAGCCACAACGTCATCGGATAAGATTATTGATAATTACAAGCGAATTAAGAAGCAATCTAATAAGGATAAAATGTTAGTTGTTTTTAGTACTTATCAGAGTATCGAGGTAATTGGTGAATCCCAAAAGAAAGGATTTCCTGAATTTGATTTAATTATTGCTGATGAAGCTCATCGAACTACAGGTGCTCATTTAGCTGATAAAGATGATAGTATCTTTTCAAAGGTTCATTCTAATTCTAATGTACGTGGTAAAAAGAGAATGTATCAAACCGCTACTCCTAAAGTTTATGGTGAAACAGCCAAGAAGAATGCTAAGGATAAAAGTATTATTGTTTTGTCAATGGACGATAAAAATAAATATGGAGAAGTATTTTACAGAATGGGGTTTGGTACTGCTGTTAACCGTGGAATTCTAACTGATTATAAAGTAATGGTATTGGCAGTCGATGAATCAGCTGTTCAAAAAGATATGCAACGGACACTATCAGATCCAGAAAATGGATTAAATATTGATGATGTTGGTAGAATTGTTGGTATTTGGAACGGTATGATGCGTCGAAATGGGTATAAAAATCCTAAAAAAAATGGTCTATATGATGGTGTCCCCTTGGAAAGAGCTATTGCTTTCACCAAAACGATTGAGGATTCGAAGAAAATTTCCAATCAATTTGAAGAAGTAGTTAACGATTATTTGTCTGGTCATCAGTCGGGGGAGAATGAAAAATTAAGGATGCGTCACGCCGATGGGACCATGAACGCTATTCAAAAAAATGATGTATTAGATTGGTTGGCTAACCCTAATAAACCAGACAATGAAGCTAGAATTGTTTCCAACGTAAGGTTCTTAACTGAAGGAATTGATGTACCAAGTTTAGATGCAATTATTTTTATGGCTCCTAAAAAATCCCAAGTAGATATTGTTCAAGCCGTTGGTAGAATTATGAGAAAAGCACCTGGTAAAGATTACGGATACATTATTTTACCAATTGTTATTCCAGCTGATGAAACTCCTGAATCAATTTTAGATAATAATAAGCGATATGATACGGTTTGGCAGGTAATTAATGCACTACGTTCGGTTGATGAACGATTTGAAGCGATGGTTGACAAGATAAACATTGCCAAACCTAAGCAAATGAAAGTTATCGGCGTAGGGGAAGCACCAGACGAAAAAAATGATACGGAAAATATTACAGCTGCTCCAGTTGAAAAACCGGTTCAAACAGAATTAGATTTACAGTGGGATAAGTTTGAAGGAGCAATTTATGGAAAAATCGTTGAAAAAGTTGGAAATCGAAAGTATTTAGAAAATTGGTCAGACGATGTTGCTAAAATTGCTCAACGTCAAATTGCCTGGATTAAAAATAAGTTATCAGATAAAAATGATCCGATTACGATTGAGTTTAATAAATTCGTTTCATCATTGAAGCATAATATTAATGACAGTATTGATGAAAATCAAGCCGCTGAAATGTTATCACAACATTTAATTACAAAGCCTGTATTTGAAGCCTTATTTGATAAATCCAGTTTTGTAAATGATAATCCGGTTTCACAAGCAATGGAAAATATTGTTACTGAACTAGAAAAAGCAGGGTTTGCGAAGGAACAGGAAAACCTAGAACCACTGTATGAATCTGTTAAAATGCGCGCAGAAGGAATTGAAAAACCTGAAGATAAGCAAAAAATTCTTGTCACACTTTATGATAAATTTTTTAGCACGGCATTTAAATCTACAACGGAAAGATTGGGAATAGTTTTTACACCAGTGGAAGTAGTTGATTTTATTGTGAAGTCTGTTGATGATTTACTTAATAAATATTTCCACAAATCATTAGCTGATAATGGTGTTCATGTTCTTGATCCCTTTACGGGGACTGGAACTTTTATTGTTCGAACATTAACTTATTTAAAGCATCAATTAGATACAGGTGAAATCACCTTTGCATATATTTTAAGGAAATATATGCACGAATTACATGCTAATGAGATTGTTTTACTAAGTTATTACATTGCAGCTATTAATATTGAAACAACATTTGCAGAAATTGACGATAATAAAAATGAATATAAACCATTTGAGGGAATTGTTTTAACGGATACGTTTGAAAGTACTGAAAATGAAGATACTTTGGATGATAATTATTTTGGTAGTAATGATAAAAGATTAAAGAAACAACAGGAAACTCCTATAACAGTAATAATTGGTAATCCACCATATTCGGCCAAACAGAACAATGAAGATGCAAATATAAAAAGAGTCTCATATAAAAAATTAGACGATAAATTACGAAAAACTTATGTTAAATCATCCACTGCAACTAATAAAAACAATCTATTTGATAGTTACATAAAGGCAATTAGATGGTCAACTGATCGAATAGATAAAAATGGAGTAATTGGATTTATAACAAATAATTCATTTATTGATGGAAATGCGATGGATGGTATGCGAAATCATCTAATTAAAGAATTTTCTGATATTTATATTTTTAATCTAAAAGGATCTATTAGAGGTAAAATCGGGAATGATCTTAAGGCTCAAGGTGGTAATATTTTTGATATTATGACAGGAGTTACTATTGTTTTTCTGATTAAAAGTACTAGTGTAAATAATGATTTTATTCATTATTTTGAAATTGGTGACGAACTAACTAAAAAGGAAAAGTTAAAAGCATTATCTAATTATTCAAATATTAATAATATTGAAAACAAATTTACACTTATTAAACCTAATCAAAAAAACGATTGGATTAATCAAAGAAATTCAAATTTTGATAGATTTATAGAGTTAGGTAGTAAAAAAGATAAAAATGCCTTGTTTATAGATTATACAGGTGGAATAAAAACTGGTAGAGATGCTTGGTCCTGGGGATTTAATAAAAATAAAGTAGAAATCAATACAAAGAAATCTATAAAATTTTATAATGATAATCTTGGTAATGTTGATGTCTATAGCAAAAAAACTAATAAAATTTCATGGACTAAATCACTAAAGAATAGCTTTGAGAAAAAAGATACTTTATTATTTAACGATAATAGAATGTATATAGGAATGTATCGTCCATTTACAAAAAAATATGTTTATAATTCCAGTGATATGGTTGATAGACAATATCAAATGAAGAAAGTACTACCAACTTCGATTTCAGATAATATAATGATCTCTTTGTCAAACAAGACTCAGGGAACGTCTTTCTCTTCTCTTATGATAAATGTTGTTCCTGATGTTAATTTATTTAAAGGTGGATCTCAAAATTTACCAATTAAATTATACGATAACATTGGAAGTTATCCTGCAATCAGGAAAAATTTGTTGAAAAAATTTGATGATTCTAAAGATAGTGATATTTTCTATTACATTTATGGAGTTTTGAATTCTAGAGATTATGGAAATATGTATAAAAAAAATTTAGCCAAAGAATTTCCAAGGCTTCCAATTTTAAAAAATAGAGAGTCATATATTAAAATAGGTAAAAAATTGTCTGAATTGCATCTTAATTACGAGAATCAGTCAATATACAATGGAATTAAAATTATATCAAAGGATAATCCCAACTATAGGATATCAAAAATGATTCATCCTAAGGAACGTGTTGAAAATGGTAAGCAAGTTAAAGATTTAACACGAATTAAATTTAATGAAGATATAGAAATCGAGAATATTCCAGAAAAAGCTTATGAGTATGTTGTAAATGGTAAACCAGCGATTGAATGGATTATCGATCAATATCAAGTGAAAATTGATAAAAAATCTGGAATAACTGATGATCCAAACGAATTTAGTGATGATCCTAAATATATTTTTAATTTGCTTATGTCTATTATTACTGTAAGTATGGAAACACTAAATTTAATTGATCAATTACCTAAATTTGAATTAGATGAAGATTAGTAGTTAAATTTTTATAATCGTACTTGATGTTTTTATTTTCATATAAAAAACACGACACCTAAAGTCGTGTTTGCAATCCTATGACCGTTGTTGGCTAATCGCAGCCAGCAGCGGTTTTTCTGTTTGTTCCAGTTGCTGAATCAATTCATGAGCAGCTTCCGCAGAAATCTGTTTCACAATCCAGTAATCGTGTTCTTCTTTTTTCACTTCATAATCGGATAGGAGACTCGCCACATCTTGTTCACTGCGAATCACGTAATCCAGTAACTTGGAGTTGTTATCCAGTTCCAGTTCTTGCTGGAAATTACGGGTTAGGTGCTCCATGTGTAGCTCTAAATCCAAGAGATCTTGAATTAAAGCGTGCGCAGTGGGGAGTTCCCCGGCCCCCTGACCATTGAAACTCAGTTTACCAATCGTAGTTCCCCGTAACCCCACGTAGTTGTAATTCTGGTGCACGCCTGCTTCAATTTCACCGGGAGCGTACAGCGTGGGCTCAATCACAAAGTTGTAGCGATTGTCGCGGCGGAAACTACGGCCAATTAATTTTACGACCCAATGATGTTTTTTAAAGAAACTGACGTCTGCGGCAGTGATATTCCGGATTCCAAACTTCAACAAATCATCGTTCGGTTTAATCTCCGTATCATAGGCAATCGAGGCACTAATACAGAGTTTGTTTTCAATGTCATCCCCATCCAAGTCAGCACTCGGATCCGCTTCGGCATAACCGCGGCGTTGTGCTTCCGCCAGCACTACGTCGAAGGGAGCACCGGTTTCCATCATTTCGTCCAGGATGAAGTTACTAGTCCCGTTAAAAATCCCATGAATGGAATCAATCTGGTCAATTCGCAACGCCCGTTCGAGGTTGATAATCCACGGAATTCCGCCACCTACGCTGGATTCAAAGTAAAATTTCACGTGGTTTTGCCGTGCCAGCGTCGTAAATTCAGTGAGGTGGCGGGCCACCACGGCCTTGTTGGCGGTTACCACGTTTTTATGGTGTTTCAACGCATCCGTAATCATGGCATAAGCGGGATCTAATCCGCCCAACACCTCGATGATTGTATCAATCTTGTCATTTGCAAGAATTTCTTGATAATCAGCCGTAAAAAGGGGATTTTGATCCACCTTCTCGGGACGCACCCAGATCTGACTAACGTGCAAACGGCGTAATTGTTCTGTGGCCTGGGACTCGATGATTTTCACCACTCCATGGCCGACCGTTCCGTATCCTAGTAACGCAATTTGCATCGTAATATCCTCCGTTTTCTGTATTTGTTTTATATACACTTGTTTTATTAATAAAAACAGGTTACCATGTTCATAATTGAAAAACAAGGAACGGAGGAAAATTTAGTGACTTCTTTGTATCAGAGTACCCGAGATGACCAACTGCACGTGAGTGCCAAACAGGCAATTGTGACCGGTTTTGCCGCGGATCAGGGCTTATTTGTACTCCCTGATTTAGGTGCCAATCCTTTTCCGTTGGAGCAGTTAGCTGAGATGGATTATCAAATGATTGCGCAGGCGGTGTTAGAACGGCTGTTGCCAGATTTTTCCCAGGCGGAAATTAAAGCAGCAATTGCAGCTGCATATGACCACAGTTTTAGTGATTCCCAAATCACCCCCTTGCAAGCCGTCGGCGATTTCCAGGTGTTAGAACTATTCCACGGGCCGACCGCAGCGTTTAAAGACGTGGGTTTGCAATTACTGCCCCAGTTGATGCAACGAGCGGTGGCAACAAACGAACAAGTCATGGTGTTGGCCGCCACCAGTGGTGATACCGGGACCGCGGCCTTAAACGGTTTTCGCAACCAAGCGCAGATGGGAGTTTCCGTTTTCTATCCGGATGGCGGGGTCAGCCCCGTGCAACAACGGCAGATGTTAACCACGACAGGCAAGAATACTCGGGTAGCTGCCATCGAAGGGAACTTTGATGATGCGCAGCGCAACGTGAAACAGATTTTTAATGATGCAAAAGTGCATGAGCAATTGACAGCGGGGACCCGGTTATCCAGTGCCAATTCGATTAACATTGGTCGTCTGATTCCACAGGTGGTCTACTACTTTAGTGCTTACCAACAGTTGCTGGAACAGGGCAAAATCGAACTGGGTGATCAGATTAACTTCACGGTGCCGACCGGAAACTTTGGCGATGTGTTAGCCGGTTTTTATGCTAAGCAACTTGGCTTACCGATTAAGAAACTGGTAATTGCCTGCAACCAAAACAACGTGTTGGCGGACTTCTGGCAGACGGGGACTTATGACCGAAACCGGCCATTTTACCAGACGTTGGCGCCCAGCATGGATATCCAGATCTCCAGTAACTTAGAACGACTGTTGTACTACGAAAGTGATGGTGACACGCAGTTAGTCCGTCAATTGATGAACGACTTGGATCGGCAGGGGAAGTACCAAGTTCCAGCTACATTATTGGAAAAATTACGTCACGACTTTGCCAGCGGATTTACGACCGATGCGGAAATTGAAGCCACGATTCTGCAGGTGTTTGCGGACGACCATTACCTCATGGATCCCCACACCGCCACGGGGTACCACGTGATGCGCCAGTATCAACAAGCTGATCCAGACACGCCGATGGTTCTGTTGAGTACGGCGAGTCCATACAAGTTTGTGGACGCGGTGGCGGATGCGGTGCTGGGCAAGCATGCGGCGGATGCACAAGCTACGACGCAGCAATTAGCTGATTATACCAACGTGCCAGTTCCACCAGCCTTACAAAAACTGTGGGATTTAACTCCAGTTCAGGCGCCACGCTTACAACCAGCTGAGATGGCTGAGTGGGTCGTGCGGGAAACGAACGAGGTGTTTAAGCATGATTAAAGTGACGGTTCCAGCCACGAGCGCCAATCTGGGCGTGGGTTACGATTGTTTGGGTCTTGCCCTTGATTTGCGGGCGACGTTTCAGTTTCAGTCAGCATCGAAATTAACCATTGCCGGTTGTCCTGAGCAATTTCAAAATGAAAACAATCTGGTGTACCGAGCGTTTCAAGCGGGTTGTGAAGCGTTAGGGGAGCCAGTTCCATCGTTAGCGATTAAGATTGACAGTCCGATTCCGGTTTCCCGGGGACTCGGTAGTTCCGCGACCTGCATCGTCGCAGGGCTAGCTGCTGCTGGAGAGTGGTTTCAAACCCAGTTTACGCAGAACGAATTGGTGCAGCTGGCCACGGACTTTGAGGGTCATCCCGATAACGTGACCCCTGTGATTTATGGTGGTTTGTGTGCCGGAGTGCAAACGGACGAGGGAATCTCGGTGTTGACATATCCAGTAGCTGATGACCTGGATTTTCTAGCAATCGTGCCAGATTTTACGGTATCTACGGATGAGGCGCGGGCGTTGTTACCGAAGTCGGTGAGCTATGCCACGGCGACGCATCAGATTAGTCATAGCTTGTTACTGGTGCGCGCGTTGATGACGGGAAATTTATTTGACTTACGATTGGCCCTTGACGACCGTCTACATGAGCCATATCGGAAGCAATTGATTGCTAACTATGATGTAGTTGCGGAAGCCTGTGATTATTTTGAAAACAGTCTGTACATTAGTGGAAGTGGTTCGACATTAATTGCAATTACGGATGATACACCCACCCGCGGAATGTTACGGCAAAGGTTGATGAAAGAGTTACCAGACTGGAATATTTTCCCGGTCGCGGTAGACACAGCGGGTGTTCAAGTAGAACATGGATAAACAAAAATCGCCGTCCAACTGGACGACGATTTTTTAATGACCACGATGCTTTTGCTTTCTTTTCTGTTGCTTTAGTTCGAACTGTTGTTGCTGCCGTTCACGTTTTAACCGTGCATGATGGTGCTTGCGTTGATTCTTGTGCTGTTCAAATTCAGTTTGCAAAACAGCCTGAGCTTTGGTGACCGGATGCTTCTGTTTTAATTGTTTTTGCACGGCCCGTTGTTGGCGTTTGGGATTAATTTTCTTTGGATGCTTAACTTCTGCTTGTTCGACCTTAGTGAAGTGCAGTTGCTGATAATGGTGATTAAGATAATGAAAAAGTTGTGGCGGAGTTGGAATTGAACTCCCTAAAATAATTTGAGCAACTTGATATTTCTTTCCTGCTTGCACCTCAAAAATGCCACGATAAAACGAGCCATCAAAAACGATTGTGAATTGACTTTGAACAAACATTGCGTTTATTCCTCCTATAAATTTAATGAAAAAGCGGGACATCCCTAGGAGGAAGGATACTGATAGCGAATGAGCTACGTCCGGACTACCAACCGGAGCTGTGTTTTTGCTTTGCGTTTAGTGTATCATAGAACAGAAACTAATTATATTTTTGCAATATCAGCAACATAATTTTAGCTATAAGTCTGAAAGGAGGTTCCTCATGTCCAACTACACCAACCTCAACATCCAACTCAACAACGACATCCTTCACACCATCACCATGCTGGCCAGCGCCAAAGGAATCAGTGTTTCTGCTGAAATTGAATCGATTCTTAATCAACACTTTGCCAAGCCCGAACTCGTTGGGATCACTGATTTAGTGGGAACCGAAATTACAGATCACCAGCTTCAAGACGACGGCTTGGTCAAACTCCACGGTGTGTTATACTTTTACCAACTCGTGGACACGAAACGGCACCGTCATGAAACATACGTGGTGGCGGATGTAACCGATCAAAAAGTGTATTTAGTCGCTAAAGGAGAGTATTATGCTGGGGATTAAAATTGTGCAACAAAATAACGTCGGATTGGTAACTTTCTTGGGAAAGTACGCCCGTCAGTTTGAAAGTGGACTGCACTTCTACATTCCGTTTTTTGAACGGGTGAAAACGGTCAGCCTTCAGTCGCAACCGCTGGCGCTCCCTGTGCAAACCGGAATTACCCGTGATAACGCCAGCATCAGCATCCAAGTGACGTTGAACTACCGGATTACCAACGCTGAACGCTACACCTTTGGTAACAGCAACTCGATTCAATCGATGGCTTACCAAGTGAGTGGGACGCTGCGGGATATCATCGGGAGCATGGACCTCGATGACGTCTTGAATTCGACCGACAAAATCAACACCAAGTTGATGCAAAATATCGGCGACCTCACCAACACCTACGGCATCATGATTGAACGAGTCCAAATTGGCGACCTGACTCCTTCCAAAGGAGTGAGTGAAGCGATGGAAAATCAAATCACTGCTTCGAAGAACAAGCAGGCCACGATTTCGGAAGCGCAAGGAAACGCCGAACAAATTCGCCTGAACACCGAAGCTAAGAATGCCGCCAAGATTGCGACTGCCAAAGCTGACAAGCAACAGACGGAGATTCACGCGGATGCCGCCGCTTACGCCACTAAGGTGCAAGCAGAAGCGGACCAATATCGGATTGAACAATTGCAAGCCGCTTTGGCTAACATTGACCAGAAGTATCTAAATGCGCAGTCAATTGATGCATTGAAGGCCGCCGGAGAACAGGGGAACCTGATTATTGTTCCGAACGACAGCAACGCTGACTACGGACAACTAGCTACTTTTAGCAAAATGCTCCACAAACAGGACCAATAAAAAATGACCACCAATTTAAAGTTGGTGGTCATTTTTAACGTAACTCTATTTATCATCCTCAGCGGACTCTTCTTCTTTTTTCTCACGTGGTCCTTGCTTCACCATTTTCAGGTTTTGCCAGTTAATCACGGTTTTGTTGTGGTAGGTATCAATGATGTCTGGATCACTGCTTTCAAACCCAATTAGAAAAGAATTTTTGTATGCCTTTTCAATCGTTCCCGTAAAGTCTTGTTTCTTAATTTGAAAGGCTACTTCATCGCCGACTTCAAAGGGTGATTTCTCGGTCGCGGTTTGTTCATCATTTTTCTTTGGCACAATCATCGCCTCCTCCAGGATTGCTAACCTATGAAATATAAACGATTCCCGTACTTTTGTCAATTCTTAACCATTTTGTAGTACAATTTATACATCTAAGACAAGCTAGGTGGTAAATGTGACAAACAAGCGACGACGGCCCCGCCGGAAACGAAAAACAACGAAGAAGAAACGCGCCCAATCCGATAATTTTAGCGGCTTTGGACTCATTATTGTGATTGTCATTTTGTTAGCCGGGACCATCTGGGGGATTAATTACATCACCCAACCCCGTTATTCCCAATCAAACGTCAGTCAACAGCACCAAAAGTTTATCAATCAAATTTTACCGGCCTCGTTACGTGCTCAGCAGGAGTATAAAATTCTGCCCAGCATCACGATTGCCCAGGCGATTTTGGAATCGAACTGGGGTCAGAGTCAATTGTCCGCCAAATACCACAATCTGTTTGGTGTGAAAGCCACTGCCAACCAACCTAGTGTAGAATTAAGTACCACGGAGTTTACGAACGGCAAGGCGGAAAATGTGACGGGTCGTTTCCGAGTCTACGATAGTTGGGACGAGTCGATTGAAGCGCACGCCAAACTACTGGCAAACGGAACGGATTGGAACAACCTGCAGTATCAGGACGTCGTTCGGGCCGACAACTATCGGGATGCCGCTCGGGCTTTAAGCACGGGGGGTTACGCGACCGATCCCGCTTATGCCGACAAAATTATTGCCATCATTGAAAAGTATCACCTTAATCAATACGATCACCAGGAGGGCCAGCAATAATGAAACCATTTAATCCCGGAATGACACTGGGAATCATCGGAAAAGGATATCAACTGCAGCAACTAGCGGATGCCGCGCGCCGCACGGAATTAAAGGTCTTATTGTATCCCAATCCCACGGCCGAAAATCCGCATTCTTTGACGGATGCAGGTCTTTTACACGCCTTTGCCGAGCAAAGTGACGTCACGACTGCCATTGCAGAGCCAGTTCCGTTATCATCATTGGAAACCATCTCAACTGGATCGGAGTTTCCGCAGGGAACAGAATTGACCGAAATCAGTCAAGACCGGGCGTTAGAACAAGCTTTTTTTCAATCCCTGAATCTTAACGGGGTGCCGTTTAGCACGGTGATTAACACAAGCGACGTGGAACAAGGAATTGACACGTTAGGCTTACCAGCCCGGATTATTCCAATTTCAAAGCGGAGCGCCAACCAGCAACCGTTGGATTTGAAGACGAAGGACGACGTGGCCAAGTTTATCTCCCTTGCCGGACGCGGGAGCTATTTGTTTGTTCCCGACTTGCCGGTTAAACACCATTTGGTTGCCAGCGCTACGAAGAGTGTTCAAGGAAAAATTGAATCGTTTCCGCTGGTCCAAATCAACCAGCAGGGACGCTCTTTTACCAGCCTCACTGAGGACACCAAGTTAATCTCACCAGAGGTTCAAACGGAAATCGAAAAGACGATGCAAAAGATTGGAGAAGCACTCCACGTGGTGGGTAATTTTGCGGTATCACTGTTAGTTACCACCACCGATATCTTGTACGTCCAGGGATTATTACCCGCGCTGGACCTACCAGTGAACGTCTTGCAACGGGGGCTCAACACCACACCAGCGGATCAACATTTGCGAGCCATTCGGGGTTTACCACTAACCCCCATTCACCAGTTCCAGTCCGAACGGTGGCTGAGTTTAACGAAGCCCCAACTAGAAGCAGCGCTCGAAGCGCAACGGCAACACCCGGACTGGGATTTTGACTTTAGTTATCGGGACGATCATCCAGAAATTCTCGGCGACGTCTGGATTCCCGTCGATGAACCGGCGTTGACCAACGAACGGATTCAACGAGCCCGGTTACTACCGCATGAAGAATAAATCAGAAAAAAAGGAGAGTCAGCAAATCAGCTGGCTCTATTTTTGCTATAATTGAACTACGTATTGAGAAATTTGAAAGGACGAATCGAATGGCGCGTGCAGACTTGCTACAGAACATGAATGAGAAACAACAAGAAGCCGTCGAACACGTCGATGGCCCGTTGTTAATCATGGCCGGAGCCGGCAGTGGGAAAACCCGCGTGTTAACCCACCGCATTGCCTATTTAATTGAAGAAAAACACGTTTTGCCTTGGAACATTTTGGCGATCACCTTTACGAATAAGGCGGCGCGCGAAATGAAAGATCGGGTTAACCAACTCTTAGAGGTGGGTGGCGACGACGTGTGGGTTTCGACTTTCCACGCGTTAGGGGTTCGAATCCTGCGCCGTCACATCGAAAAGTTAGGGTATAACCAAGCCTTTTCGATTGCCGGAACTAGTGAACAAAAGACGCTTGTAAAACGAATTTTAGCGGACCTTAACCTAGATCCGAAAAAGAACGATCCCAGAGCAATTCTGGGCGCGATTTCCAACGCCAAAAATGATTTGGAAACTCCAGCTGATTACCGCCAAAAGCACGACGACGGTAATCCGTTTCACACGGTGGTTGCAGACGTTTACGCGGAATATCAGAAACGTCTGCATGCCAACGACTCGGTCGACTTTGACGATTTAATCATGTTGACCATTCAATTGTTGGAACAATTTCCAGATGTTTTAGATTACTACCAACAAAAATTCCGCTACATTCACGTGGACGAATACCAGGATACGAACGAAGCCCAGTATCGGTTGGTAACGATGCTTGCCGATAAGTACCATAACCTCTGTGTGGTAGGGGACGCGGACCAGAGTATCTACGGTTGGCGGGGCGCCAACATGAACAACATTTTGGACTTTGAAAATGACTATCCAGATGCGCACGTAACCCTCTTGGAACAAAACTACCGGTCGACCAAAACGATTTTAAAGGCCGCCAACGAAGTGATTCAAAACAACGAGGAACGTAAGGATAAAAACCTGTGGACAGAAAACCAGCAGGGCGACAAGATTACCTACTACCGGGCGCAAAGTGAGCGGGACGAAACCCAGTACGTGGTGGCTAAAATTAAGGAAGAAATGAAGCAACACCACTACAAGTACAGTGATTTTGCTGTCCTCTACCGGACCAACGCCCAATCCCGGGTAATCGAAGAAACCTTCCTGAAAGCAAACGTTCCTTACACCATGGTCGGGGGTCACAAGTTCTACGAACGTAAAGAAATCATGGACATCCTGTCCTACCTGACCTTGGCCGCTAATCCGAATGATTCGCTCAGTTTTGAACGGGTGATTAACGTCCCGAAACGGGGAATTGGGGCCACCAGCTTCCAGAAACTTCGTGACTTTGCGGAGGAAAACGGCTGGGGACTCTCCGAAGCCGCCCAAAACGTTGCTTTGGCTACTAACATCTCTACTCGAGCTCGAAACGCGATTGAGGACTTCGGGGTCACGATGGCGCAATTGCACGGCGAAGTAGCCGACAAATCAGTCACAGAGATTACCGAAACTTTACTAGAAAAAACGGGTTATGTGGCTAGCCTGCGTCAGGAAAATAACTTGGAAGCTCAGGCGCGTCTCGAAAACATCGAAGAATTTTTGACCGTGACTCAGGACTTTGACGAAAAATTTGATCCGGATCAGAGTGAAACGGGGAACCGGTTGGTAGACTTCTTAGCCGACCTGGCGCTGGTTTCTGCTCAGGATGACGTCGACGAAACGGCTCCGCAAGTAACCTTGATGACGTTACACGCTGCTAAGGGACTTGAATTTCCGGTCGTTTTCATGGTCGGAATGGAAGAAAATCTCTTCCCATTGGCTCGCGCTGCGGAGAATCCCGATGAATTAGAAGAAGAACGTCGTTTAGCGTACGTTGGAATTACGCGTGCTCAACAAAAGTTATACATGACGAACGCTTACGCCCGCATGTTATACGGTCGGCAACAAAATAACCCCGCGTCGCGCTTTATGGATGAAATTAATGCCGATTTATTAGAAAATGAGATGAGCCAACCCACATCCCCACGAGGACCACGGACGCCGTTTGATAGTGATCGGTACCGACGACGGACCGCCGCTGCTACCCAACCAACGTATCAATCCCGGCAACCGGTGGCAAAACCACAGGGAACCGGAGCCGACCGGCAAAGTTGGCAGGTCGGGGACCAAGTGACCCACAAAGCCTGGGGCACCGGAACAGTCGTGAAGGTCAATGGGACTGGCGAAGACATGGAACTAGACATTGCGTTTGAGGCGAAGGGAGTTAAACGACTCCTGGCGGCCTTTGCGCCCATTCAAAAAGTAGAACAATAGAAGGGAGCACCGGTCGTGCAGGAACTTGATTTAAAGCAGCTAACTGAAGCCGAAGCAGCGCAACGGGCGGCAGCATTGCGCCCCCAGTTGTTGCAGTGGGGCAAAGAATACTACGAAAATGACCAGCCGTCGGTGCCCGATGCGGAGTATGACCAGGCCTACAACCAGTTGGTGCAACTCGAAACGGCTTTTCCGGCAATTGTGACGCCGGATTCGCCTACACAACGAGTCGGGGGACAGGTCGACAGTGAATTTACCAAGGTTCCGCACCCGATTCCGATGCTGTCTTTAGGGGACGTCTTTTCTGCGGATGAACTAAACGAATTCGTGGTACGCCTGCAAAAGGATTATCCGGCGGTCCAGGAATTTAACTGTGAGCTCAAAATTGACGGTCTTTCCATCTCACTGCGGTACGAACAGGGCCGGTTGGTCCAGGGATCGACGCGGGGAAACGGATTGATTGGAGAAGACATCACGGCGAACGTCAAAACGATTGCCTCGATTCCGCAACGACTGAGTCGGCCGATTGACATTGAGGTTCGGGGCGAGTGTTACATGGGCAAAGATGCCTTCTTGAAACTCAACGAGCGCCGCGAACTCGAGGGCAAGTCCACTTTTGCCAATCCACGGAACGCCGCGGCGGGCAGTCTGCGGCAGTTAGATCCGAAGGTCACCGCTGCTCGGCACCTGAGTACCTTCATGTACAACGTCGCGGACTACGATGATTTAGAGACCACCACTCAGAGCGGATTGCTGGCGGAACTCAAAGAGCTTGGCTTTAGCGTTGATCCAGACTATCAGGTTGCCCACACGCTAGACGAAATCAATGCTTACATTGAAAAGTACCAGGCGCAGCGGGATCAGTTGAGTTATGGGATTGATGGTATTGTAATTAAGACCAACTCGCTGGCGTTGCAAACGGAAATTGGTCACACCGTGAAGGTGCCCAAGTGGGCGATTGCCTACAAGTTTCCTCCAGAAGAAGCTCACGTCAAAATCGATGCAATCGAATGGACGATTGGGCGGACCGGGGTGGTGACTCCTACGGCGGTCTTTGCCCCGGTGAAGTTAGCCGGAACCACGGTGTCCCGGGCCACGCTCCACAATCCTGATTACATCGAAAAGAAAGACATTCGGATTGGTGATACCGTGGTCGTTTATAAGGCTGGAGACATCATTCCCGAGGTGGAACACTATCTGCCTCAAGAACGGCCGGCGGATGCACAACCGTACGTGATTCCGACTACTTGTCCTTCGTGTGGAGCTGAACTAGTTCACCTAGATGATGAAGTGGCGTTGCGGTGCATTAATCCCCAGTGTCCCGCTCAACTAGCCGAACAGGTGACCCACTTTGCCTCGCGCAACGCGATGGACATCGAAGGCCTCGGTCCTAAAATTGTGCAACAGCTCTTTGCTAAGCACTTGATTAAGGACGTGGCTAGCTTGTATCACCTGCAATTTGACGATTTGGTTACGCTTGACAAGTTTGGAGAAAAATCCGCTCAGAACTTGTTACAGGCCATTGATCAGAGTCGAGCGAACTCGTTAGAACGTTTGCTGTTTGGACTGGGGATTCGGCATGTCGGTGGCAAGGCGGCTTTATTGCTAGCCCAGCACTTTGGTTCGTTAGACCAGCTCCGAGCGGCGACCGCTGAAGAAATTGAAGCAATTGACTCCATCGGAGGCACGATTGCTGACAGTTTGGTGACCTACTTTGCTGAACCTAACAGTCAAGAACTCCTGCAGGAATTAGCGGATGCCGGCGTGAACTTTGAATATCGAGGTCAGGCGCCGGTCACCCAGAGTGACAGCTTCTTCTTTGGTAAGAAAGTAGTGCTCACCGGCAAGCTGCAGGAGATGACGCGGGGAGAAGCCCAGGCCTTCATTGAAGCGCAGGGGGGCACCGTTACCAGCAGCGTCTCGAAAAAAACAGACTTAGTCATTGCCGGAGAAGCAGCCGGCAGTAAGTTAACCAAAGCGCAGTCGTTAGGAGTACCCGTCTGGGACGAACAACGATTTAGCGCCGCCATGGCTGAACAATAAAGAAGAGGAAGGTGCAGTTGTGAAGAAAGTCGGCATTGGGATTATGCTGGCAGTCAGTGCGGTCGTACTGGCAGCCTGTGGTAATCAAAATAAGATGAGCTCTAACAGTGGCTCGACCAAAACCGAATTAACTGGTTCAAACTCCAGTGGAAATTACCAAAGCGTGATCCAGGACGGTCACTACCAAACCAGTAAGTCGTCCGGAGTCAACGAACAACAAACGAGTAACCAGTTTAACCTAGAAGGATTTCAACACGGCTTGCTCGACATTTCCAAAAAGGAATTCGCCCCGAGCAAGTACGTTTTTCAAGAAGGTCAACAAATCTCAACCGAACAAACCTATAACTGGTTGGGCCGCAAAACCAAGGATAATCCGGATGGGTTAAACCCCGAACAACCGGACAAAAAGGTGGTGCCAGAATACCTGCAACAAATCGACGAACAGGATTTCTTGCAGCAAACCGGTGGTAAGCTCCAGCTAAAGGGAATGACGATTGGTTTAGGCTTGAATTCAGTGTACTATTACACTAAGGAAAAGTACGGAGCACAATATTCCAAGAAACTGACTGACGACGAGATTGAAGCCAAAGGAAAAGAAATGGCCAACGAAATCTTGAAACGGATGCGCGAGAAACCGGAAACCAAGGACATTCCGATTGTGATTGCCCTGTACAAGGCCGCTCCGGATGACAGCTTGGTCGGCGGGAACTTCTTTGCTTACTCCATGAACCGCGCTGGCTCGAAGACCGTTGATACTTGGAATAAGATTGACCAAAAGAACTACGTCTTTCCAACGGCCGGGAACGAAAAGGTACCAAACGCCAACGACGAGTCCGCTTTTGAACAATTCAAAAACAAGGCGCAGAGTTACTTCCCGAATCTGAGTGGGGTCACAGCCCAAGCACAATACACGGACGGGACCTTGACCGGGATGCACGTGAACATCACGACCCAGTTCTACAGCTACACGGAAATTAACAGTTTCACCCAGTACCTGCAGACGGCCGCCCAGAAGTACTTACCTCGCAACGTGCCGATTGAAATCACGGTCGGTTCCACGAATGGGGTCCAAAGTTACCTAAACCGAGATCGGGATGCCCGGAAGTTTACCACGCATGTATTTAACAACTATTAGGAAATCAGGTAAGGAGGAAGTTTGATGAGTGAAAAAGTAGATCAAGCCCGGACCCAACACATTGCCGGGTTAGCCAAGCTGAAAATTGCTGACGCAGAACTCGATCAGTTTACGGAACAGTTAAACGACATGCTCGACATGTTGGATCAACTAGGAACGGTGGATACGGAAGGGGTCGAACCGACCTACTCTGTAACCGACCAAATCAACGTGATGCGGCCTGACGTTGCGAATAACTGGGGCGAACGCGAGGCCTTGTTACGCAACGCTCCGGAATCCGTCGATGGTTTGATTCGGGTTCCAACGATTATTGACGAAAGCGAGGACGAATAATGAACTATTTTGACCGTGATTTAGAGTCCGTCCACCAAATGTTGGTCGACGGCGAAACAACGTCCGTGGAACTAACCAAGCAAACGTTGGCTAACATTGATGCCCACGAAGCGGATCTGCAAGCTTACCTCGCTATGAACGACGAGGCCTTAGCACAAGCAGAAAAAATTGATGCGGCTGGGATTGATCCTGACAACGTGCTTTCTGGGGTACCAGTGGCCATTAAGGATAACCTGGTGACGACCAACATGCCTACGACGGCAGCTTCCAAGATGCTGGAAAACTTCCACTCCCTCTTTAACGCCACGGTAGTCGAAAAGCTGCAAGCTGCTGGCGCTGTGATTGTCGGCAAGACTAACCTCGATGAATTCGCCATGGGAAGTTCAACTGAAAAATCAGCCTACAAGACCACGCGCAATCCGTGGGATCTCAACACGGTGCCCGGTGGTTCGTCTGGTGGTTCAGCTACGACCGTTGCGGCCGGCGAAGTTCCTGCTAGCTTGGGATCCGATACCGGTGGTTCGATTCGGCAACCCGCTTCCTTTACCGGAGTGGTTGGAATGAAACCTACCTACGGACGAGTTTCGCGGTGGGGATTAATCGCATTTGGATCTAGTTTTGACCAAATTGGACCGTTCACGCGGACGGTCAAGGACAACGCCTACCTCTTAAATACGATTGCCGGTCACGACGATCACGATGCCACTTCCTCTGACAAAGAGGTACCAGACTTTACAGCCAACCTTGATCAAGGAGTGAAGGGCATGCGGATCGCGCTACCCAAGGAATACCTGAGCGATGGTATTGATGACGCCGTGAAAGACGCCATTCAAGCCGCTGCCAAAAAGTACGAAGAACTAGGCGCTACGATTGACGAAGTTTCCTTACCACATGCCAAGTATGGTGTGATGGCTTACTACGCCTTGGCTTCTTCAGAAGCTTCTTCTAACTTGGAACGGTTTGACGGGATTCGCTACGGTTACCGTGCTGAAGATCCGAAGAACCTGGAAGACCTCTACGTGAAAACCCGTTCGACGGGCTTTGGGGACGAAGTGAAGCGTCGGATCATGCTGGGAACCTTTGCGCTCTCCGCTGGTTCGTTTGACAAGTACTTCAAGAAGGCCGCTCAAATTCGGACGTTGATCATCGAAGATTTCCAAAAGGTGTTCCAAGATCACGACCTGATTATGGGACCTACAGCACCAACGACGGCTTTTGCAGTCGGCACTGAAAGTACCGACCCAACCGAAATGTACATGAACGACGTGATGACGATTCCCGTGAACCTGGCTGGGCTCCCCGGAATGTCCTTACCCGCTGGCTTTAGCAACGGTCTCCCAATTGGAATGCAATTAATTGGAAAACCCTTCGCCGAAAGCACGATTTACCAAGCGGGGCACGCCTTTGAACAAAACACTGATTTTCACAAGCAAACCCCACAGTTGGGAGGTAAATAAGGATGAACTTTGAAACAACAATTGGACTAGAAGTCCACGTGGAATTAAAGACCAAGTCGAAGATTTTCAGTCCTTCACCAGTCAGCTACGGAGCAGAAGCCAACGAAAATACCAACGTGATTGATTGGGGTTACCCAGGAACTTTACCTCGGGTGAATAAACAAGTGATTGCCAACGGAATTACGGCTGCTTTAGCCCTGCACGCTGACATCGAAAAGCACCCTCACTTTGACCGGAAGAACTACTTCTATCCCGATAACCCCAAAGGCTACCAGGTCACGGAAAACGACACTCCGGCCGCTACCAACGGTTGGATTGAAGTTCAGACCGCTGACGGTGGGACCAAGAAAATTGGGATCGAAGAGATGCACGTCGAAGAAGATGCCGGGAAAAATACCCACGGAAACAAGTATTCCTACGTGGACTTGAACCGGCAAGGGACGCCGTTGATTGAAATTGTGTCGAAGCCTGAAATGACGACGCCGCAAGAAGCTTACGACTACCTTGAAGGGCTCCGCGAACGGATCCAGTTTACCGGGATTTCCGACGTGCGGATGGAAGAAGGTTCGATGCGGGTGGACTGTAACATCTCGATTCGACCAGTTGGTAGTGACAAACTCGGCCAAAAGATCGAGTTGAAAAACTTGAACTCATTTAACTACGTCCGCAAAGCATTGGCCTACGAAGAACAACGTCAGGCGCAAGTGATTATGGCCGGAGGGACGATTGGCGCTGAAACCCGTCGTTTCGACGAATTAACCGGGAAAACTTACCTGATGCGGGTGAAGGAAGGAAAGGACGATTACCGTTACTTCCCAGAACCAGACCTGCCTAGTTTGGACATTTCGGATGCTTGGATTGACGAATTACGCGCCTCCTTACCAGAAATGCCGGGGAAACGGCGCGCTCGCTACGTCAACGAACTCGGCTTGACCGACTACGACGCCATGGTCTTAACCCAGACCAAGGAAATGTCTGACTTTTTTGACCGATTGATTGAACTGGGTAGCGATCCGAAGATGGCTTCAAACTACCTGCAAGGGGACGTGAACGCCTACTTGAACGACCAACAAGTGAAGTTGGAAGATACTAAGATTACGCCGGAAGCTTTGGCCGCCATGATTAAGATGTTGATGGACGAAACCATTTCCACTAAAATGGCGAAGAAGGTCTTTAAGGCCATCACTAAGGGTGAAGATCCCGAAGCCTTCGTGAAGGAAAAGGGCTTAATCCAACTTTCTGATCCAGCCGAATTGAAACCAATCGTGGACGACGTTTTAGCTAACAATCCGCAATCAATCGAAGACTTCCACAACGGGAAGGACCGGGCGGTTGGTTTCTTAGTGGGTCAAATCATGAAACGGACCCAAGGAAAGGCTAACCCGAAGATTGTGAACCAAATCCTGATGCAAGCACTAAACCAATAGAAAGCGGTGGCACCACATGCGAAAACGAGCACGCGTAATTTATAACCCAACCTCTGGACGAGAAACGCTGAAATCCAAGTTGGTCGATATTTTAGACGTTTTGGAACGGGGTGGCTACGAAACCAGTGCCTACGCTACAACCCCCCAGGAAAATTCAGCTCGTGATGAGGCTACTCGGGTCGCTCGGGAAGGTTTTGATTTGGTGGTGGCTGCTGGTGGTGACGGTACGATTAACCAGGTGATTAACGGGATTGCACCATTGGGCCACCGGCCGAAGCTTGGGATTATCCCGGCCGGAACGACCAACGACTTTGCCCGGGCGCTTGGAATTCCACGGGATGACCTAGTTGAAGCTGCGCGGGTAATGACACGAGGAAAGTTACTGCCGATGGACGTTGGCAAGGCTAGCAACGATGAGATGACGCAGTACTTCATCAACATCGCTGCCGGTGGCCGGTTAACCGAACTTACCTACGACGTGCCGTCCGACTTAAAGACTGTCTTTGGCTACATTGCCTACCTGGTGAAGGCCGTGGAAATGTTACCGCAGGCGCGTCCGATTGACATGAAGGTGACGTACGATGGCGGTCATTACGAAGGGAAGGCGTCGATGTTCTTCCTGGCGATGACCAACTCGGTCGGTGGGTTTGAACAGGCAGTGCCGAATGCGTCACTTAACGACGGAAACTTCACCATGATTATCGTGAAGACTGGGAACATGATGGAGATTCTGCAGCTGTTGACCAAGGCTCTGAACGGTGGTCGGCACGTAAATGATTCGCGAATTATTTACAAGAAAACGCGGAACTTTACGGTGGCCCAAACGGATACCAAACGCCCGATGCCCATCAATCTGGATGGGGAATACGGGGGTAGTGCGCCGATGCAGTTTGAAAATCTGAAGGAACACTTGTCGATTTTTTCAAACTTACCGAAGCAACAATCGCAACAACTATTAGAATAAACTAAAAAAGTTTTGTCGTGATCGGCGGCAAAACTTTTTGTTAAGGAGTAAGAATGAGCAAAAATAAACAAGCACCAGTAACGAAAAACGAAACGCTCGACGTGGACGTGACCGACCTAACTTACGAAGGAATGGGTGTGGCCAAGGTTGACGGTGGTTATCCGCTGTTCATTGAAGATGCGCTACCGGGCGAACAGGTTACAGCAAAGGTGATTAAGGTGAAGAAGAACTTTGCCTTTGCCAAGTTGCTGAAGGTTAACCAATCTAGTCCGGACCGGGTCGCCATCGTGAACAAAAAGCTAACGCAATCGGGAATTGCTCCGTTGCAACACCTGAGTTACGACAAGCAACTGGAGTTTAAGCAACACCAGATTGCCGAATTGTTCCAAAAGGCCCACCTGGATCAGGTCCAGGTAGCGCCCACGATTGGGATGGAGCATCCGGTCCAGTATCGTAACAAGGCCCAGATTCCGGTCCGGGAACTGCACGGACAACTGGAAACTGGATTTTACCGGCGGCATAGTCATGATTTGATTCCAATTGAAGACTTCTACATTCAAGATCCAGCGATTGATGATGCGATTGTGAAGGTTCGGGACGTGTTACGAGAATTTCAGCTTCCGGCCTACAACGAAACCACGCACCAGGGACTGATTCGCAACATCATGGTGCGCTACGGGAAGTACAGCCACGAACTGATGGTGGTGCTGGTGATTAACGACCGGCATTTACCACGGGCAGCAGAAATTACGGAAGCAATTGAATCAGCGTTGCCCAACTTGGATAGCCTCGTGGTTAACGTGAACCAGAGTACGGGGAACCGGTTACTGGGGGATAAAAGCATGGTGCTGGCCGGCAAAGACTACATCATGGACCAACTGTTAGGCACGAAGTTCTTAATTTCACCACTGTCGTTTTACCAGGTTAACCCGGTGCAGACGGAAAAACTGTACTCGTTAGCAATTGAAAAGGCCCAGTTGACTAAGGATGACATCGTGATCGATGCCTACTGTGGAATTGGAACAATTTCACTGGCAATGGCGCCGCAAGGTAAGCACGTTTACGGAGTCGACGTGGTCAAGGAAGCGATTCAGGACGCGCGGACGAACGCCAAGTTGAACCACATTGAAAACGCAACTTTTGTCACTGGGAAGGCCGAAGACCAGATGCAGAAGTGGGAAGTGGAAGGAATTAAACCAAACGTAATTGTGGTGGATCCGCCCCGTAAAGGTCTTGATGCCAGCTTCATTGAGAGTGCCTTGAAGATGAGGCCAGAACGACTGGTGTACGTTTCCTGTAATCCAGCCACACTGGTGCGGGACGCGCAACTGTTGCTTGATGGTGGTTACACGATTGATCAGCCGGTGCAACCGGTGGACCAGTTCCCGCAGACGCCACATGTGGAAAGTGTGACGGTGTTTACTAAAAAATAGGATAAATATTTAAGTGATTAAGATTAATTTATTTATTTTTAGGCAATTAAATTTAATTTTGGAGGATTTATTTCGATATTTAATTGAATTAGATCCTTTTTTGTTATGATATAGATTAAGTTAGATAAATAGTTTATATATCTTTAAAAAGAGACATTACTAAAATGCTATGTTATAATTAACCTACCTAGAATTTGAGGGGATTTTAGACGTGTTTTTGTAACACAATTGGATGTTGATTTCAAGTCGAAAGACATGGATATTAGCTCCTTTATAATATAGACTGAAATGTCTATGATAATTGTAAAATAGACAGTACTAATACTATATGTACTAATAAATTGGTCACTCTACCCTCGTAAAATAATTATTGACCAGAATAACTAGCTATTACGTAAGCATTGTCTTTAGTGCAGTAATGGCTAGTTCTTTTTATTAAGAGGATTAAATTATGATTGATGTAAATAAATTAAAAAAAGAGGTTTTTGAAGAATTAAAAGATAACTCCGATAATTTAATCAATAATTATATTCATTTTGATAGTCGTTTTTCTACAAATTCTTTGAGACGTAAACTATATAATATTTATAAAAATAAAAATTATGTTTCTAATTATCGTTTTCTTCCCTTTATAACAGTTAATATTAAGAAAATAAAATATAATCATGAAACTGATAAGAATAGAAAACCAGTTAAATATAAAAATAGATTAATATCATTAGCAGGTCATGAAGACGCTCTTATCTATTCTTTTTATGGTAAATTATTGTCCAAATTATATGAAAGTTATATATCAAATACTGATTTAAATAATGTTGTTTTAGCATATAGATCTGGAAAATCTAATATAACCGGTGCAAAAGACGTAATTGATTTTATTTGGAAATCAAATGGATGTTGGATTATTAAAGGTGATTTTTCTAATTTTTTTGATAATCTAAATCACCATTTATTATTATCTAATGTAGAGGAAATTTTTTCAGATGTTACTGAAAATTATAAGCTTAACGATGATTGGAAATCAGTTTTAACTCATTTGACAAAATATCGATATATAGAGAAAAATAAATTATTGAAAGGATTGGGGAACAAGCACTTTCATAATAAATATGTTAATAATAGAAAAGAAATTAGTGAGTTAGTAAGAAAAAAAGCAATACATTTTTATAAAAATAGGAATGGGATACCCCAGGGAACATCTTTAAGTGCTGTTTTAGCTAATGTTTATATGATTAAGTTTGATAATCTAATAAGTAAAGATATAAAAAAATATAATGGAATTTACAGAAGATATTCTGATGATTTTGTAATTGTTATTCCTAATAATGGATGTAATAGAAGTACTGCAATAAAGATAAAGAAGAAAGTCATTAATGACAGTGAAAAACAATTAAAATTAAAGATTAATGATGAAAAGACAAAATTATTATATTTTTCAAAGTCAAATGGAAATGTTGTAAATGAAAATAATAATCCTACTAGTTTTGATTATTTAGGCTTTTCTTTTAATGGCAATAAAGTATTTTTGCGAAATAGCACTATTTATCGTTTTTGGTATAGAGGAAAACGGGCATCAAGAACATTTGCATTAAGATATAATGAGAGAGAACTTTTAAAGAATTATAATTTATCATATTTAAAAAATAAGTATATTGAAAATAGGTTTCCAGAAATTAGCGATAAAATTAGAAATAAGGTAATAAATAGACTTGAGTATGAAAAAAATAGTTTATTAAATGGATGGTCAATTAAGGGAAGAAAAAAATTTACCAAAATGTATTTGGTAGACCAATCAATACCAAGGTCTAATTTAATGTGGTACGCAGACAGAGCACAGAAAAAATTTGAAGAACCTATTCCTAGTTTTGATAAATTATATAAAGTGGATATTATAAAACCTGTTAAGAAAAAGATTTTAAAAATCCAATCTATGTATCATAATTTAAAGGAAAAAGAATGTAAGATAACAAAACATATTTAATTTGTTTAGTATACGGGTAGCAAAATAATAATATATTTTGATTATTATTTTGCTACCCGTATTTTTATCTATACTTACTAAAAGTAGGCAATATCATTGCTATTTCTTGTAATCCAGCTATAATTTAGCTACCAATGTTAGCTTTGTTAGAGAAAGATTTTGAGAAGGAGGAATCCATCATCGCACGAAAACTAACGGATTCAGTCACATTTCGCCGCGGGGTTACAGTAAACGGGCGTTTGTTTATGCCACCAATGTTAACCTCGTCGGGAACAGCGGATGGAAGAGCAACTGAAGATACGTTGCAATACTACGCGGCTCGCAGTAAGACAGCGGGCATGTTGATCACCGAGTATCACTACGTCAGTGAGAACGGAGGACCCAGTGGCGGCGGTCCGTTTGGGCAACAACTCGGGATTTATGATGATCAGCACTTGGAATCGATTAAGGCGCTTGCTACCACGATGAAACAAGATGGGGCAAAAGCCATCTTGCAAATTAACCACGGTGGGTTACGCAGTAACGGCTTTGGCGCCGAACACGGGTATGCGTTTGGTCCGAGTGCCATTCATTTTCCGAAGCTGGATTATCAAGTGTTGGCATTAACCACTGATCAAATTTATGCGATTATCCGGGACTTCGGTTTAGCCACAGAACGAGCCATTGAAGCGGGTTTTGATGGGGTTGAGATTCACGGTGCTAACCATTATCTACTACAACAATTCATGTCGACGTATTCGAATCGGCGCACGGACGAGTGGGGTGGTTCGTTGGCTAATCGGATGCGTTTTCCGCTTGCAGTTGCCAAGGAAGTGCTCCGCGTGGTAGATAAGTACGCTCCGAAATATTTCATCGTCGGTTACCGAATTAGTCCAGAAGAACTGCATCAGGATGGCAGTGGCTACACTATTGCGGATTCCAATCAGTTGGTGAAGGAATTGAACAAGTTAAAACTGGATTATCTGCACGTTTCCATCTTTGGCCACTATTACGATGGTCCGAAAGACGGCAAGTTGAGTTACACGCAAATTTACCGGGAATCGCTTGATGATGAAACTAAACTGTTGGCAGTTGGTGGGGTATTTAGTGCCGAAGCAGCGCTGGATGCTGTTAACCACTATATGGACATGGTCGGGATGGCCCGGGGAAGTTTGATTGATCCGCTGTTTGGATACAAGGTAGCTAATGATCAGGCGGATGAAATTGTACATGAGATTTCACCGGAACAGTTGAAACAAACGTCCTGGACCAAGGGATTGTTAGACTCGTTCTCGTTGCCGGATAACGGATTACCACCGTTGCCAAATGGTGATTCGATTAAAAAATAGAGCAGCAAAAAACTCGCAGAAATGAGATTGTCATTTCTACGAGTTTTTTTAGTTAGGCTTGTAATGCCCTTTGAATTTCAGGTTCCAATTTTTCTGGGTTCGTAATCGGAGCGTAACGGTGGATCAACTTGCCATCTTTGCCAATCAAGAACTTGGTGTAGTTCCATTTGAGGGGACCGTGGCCCGATTCTTTCTTCAGGTAGGCAAATAACGGATCTGTATCTTCGCCATTGACCTTAATGGTTTGGGTGATGGGGAAGGTGACGCCGTAGTGAACTTGGCAATACTCGGTAATGTTTTTCGAATCCTTCAATTCCATCAAGAATTGGTTGGAAGGAAAACCGATTACTTCTAAACCTTGGTCGTGGTACTTTTTGTATAGCTTTTCCAAATCCTTTAATTGTCCGGCTAAACCGCACTTGCTGGCGGTGTTAACCACGAGGATGACCTTACCTTTAAAATCGGCAAAATCAATCGAATCGCCGTTTAGTTCTTTGGTTTTGTAATCATAAACTGAGTTAAGCATGAGAAGGACTCCAATCTGTTAAATTTGATGGTACACAATTAAAACTGTATCACTTTTGGCTGGGATTAGCTAATGATTGAATTTGAGGATATAATGGTAATACTTTTGCTGTTGAAATTATTGATAATTAAGAGGTAAACCATGAATTCAAAATTTCCTAATTTATCTGACTGGCAAAAATTATTAAGTCAAATTCCAATTGAAACCGTTGAATTTGATGATAACGGTCATTACAATGCGGAAAAACATCCAGATTTCCATGATTGGATGGAGAATGGATAATTAAATTTCAAACAAAAAGAGGAGATTATCTTATTTGATAATCTCCTATCTTAATATATAAAACTTTTACTTTAATATAACAAAAATTTGTCAAATAAATTTATAAAGCAAATTCATCTATATAATCGGACTTTTTAGAAAAGGGAACAGTAGTTATTTTTTGTTCATTAAAAAGGTTAACTATTGAAGTTTCTATTGGTTTTTCTGTGTCGTTTATTATTGTATAGAAATTGGAGTTTTTGAAATTTGGTATATTTCTTGTTTGTATTACATCCATGGCTAATGATTTTGCATATCCATCATTATTTGGTGTATTTAAAGTTTTTATTAATTTGTTTGGAATGTTTTTCTTTTTACTTCCTGCAATTGAAAAGTCATACGTATGGTACATACCATTCCTATCAACAAATGAAGGCCCTTCAAGAGCTCTAATATCATTTTCATCAAAGAAATTTTGAACATCTTCAATAAATAAATTATTAGTTTTTGGTTTAGCAAGTACAAACATGTCATCGACAAACATCATGGATTGTGCTAATAAATTTTGTTTTATTGGGAAATCCTGTATGGAAGATTCTGTAAATATTTCATGTGTTTCTTCATCTATATTCACAGAAAAGGAAGTTAATTTTGATTCTAATAACTCCCTTCTTTTTTTAGATTTTAGCAGATTTATTCCAATTGACATTAAATCGTCTATAACATAACCACCATCAGTTAAATGTAGATTACCATCTTTTTTAACAATTGCATACAGGATTATTGAGTCATTACTTCGATTGTAAAAAGGAGTGTCAATTCTAATAGCATTTGAAGTTTTGCTTAATTTTATATTATTCTGGTTAAATGAATCAATCGCATCTTTTAATTCATCTATCTTTATATCATTCATAATCAAACACCCCCTTAAATTCTATAATAAATTATTTTTTAATTTTTATTTATTCTTTTAGACCTCATGTGTATTAGTGTAATCTAAAAATTGACTTAATACTGTAAAAAGAGATGATAAATCGTTTATTTCTTTTGGTAATTCGGTAGCAATTTTATCTTTTTCCAGAACTCCTTCAATTCGTTTATAGGTATGCATATGATTTTCACCTATTTTTGTTCCATCAGGATTAATATGAGTACCATTGTGGATATCAATTCTAATTAACATATCATTTGTATTTTTAAATCTGATATGTAAACTAAATCTATTTTCATCAAATACATTTCTATATCTATGAAGTTTATATTCTATTCCATTTTTATCATCGGTAACTGGAGTATCATCTTTTATTTTACCGATCATTGGAGTATTACTTGATATTTTTTTCTGACATATTTTAAATGATTTTATAAGTGTTGATACCTCGGAATCACTTAGATTTTCTAAATTAATTTAAATCACTCCCTAATTAACAAAAATTAAACAATCTGTAAATATTTCAGTTAATTATATCAAACATTGCAAAGAATAGTAGCCTATATAAAGTATAAATAATTATCAATACGACTTTATTTTATAAGTTATTTTAATCATTGACTTTAAGCAATATCCTCCCTTTCTTTCCATGTCCATCTAGCTTTCTTTGAGCATCCTTAATATCATCAAAAGCATAGATTGAATCAATAAAAGGAATTAATTTCCCCTTAGAAATCATCTGTAGAATTTCAGTATAGTAATGAGGCATTAACGGACGATTGTGAAAAACAACGTTGATATTTTCATGAAGAGATTGATAGAACGGTAGACTTAAAGGAAAAATGGTACCGTCATGTTTCAACTTATTTTCTAAATCATTCAAGAGACGAGTATTTCCAGTGGTATCAATTAGGTAATCAAAATTTTCACTTGGAATCATGTCAGAGCCTGTATAAACTTGGTTTTGAAAATTTTGTTTTAAAAATTTTTCACTCTCTGAAGAAGAGAGGATAGTGGTTGAGACGTTGAGATTATTTAACATTTGAACCAAATAGGTTCCGATTCCGCCTGATCCACCGACAATGAGAACCTTATCAGTTGATCGAATTTTTAACGTTTGGAGCGCCATTAAGGCGGTATCAGCACCACCAAAAACAGTAGCAGCTGCTTCAAAACTAACGTTATCAGGAATTATAAAAGTATAAGGTGGAATATTAGCAGTAACGTATTCAGAAAATGATCCATCTTTTGCAAAGGCAATTACTCTCTTTCCCATTAGCTGTTTATTTCTTAATGTTCCTGTTTTTTCAATTATTCCAGCAGCACTATACCCAATTACACGTGGTAATGATTGGGGATGTACGTTTGATAAATTTCCACTTTCACTTTTGACATCGTAAGGTAAGACAGGAACATATTTAACTTTGATTAACGTTGATAGGGGATTTATATTTGGAACCTTAACGTTTTGAATTTTAAGCCCGTTGATTCCTTGGTAATTTGTTTGGATAATAGCTTTCATAGATTTGATCCTCCTAGTGATATTTTATTAGTGAGTATAAATGCAAAAAGCAGGTTTGAATAATTAGTATTCTAATTATTCAAACCTGCTTTTTAACTTTAAATTGGAATTAAAAAAAAGAGAAATCTTTATGTCACTATTATGGTCACTGATTGTTGGTTTTATTATCAGCTGGATGTTAAGTAAAATATTTTTGCTTCCGTTTTGGTTGATCTTAATGTGTTTATATTCGTTATTAATCGGATGGTTTTTAGTTAAATTATTACTGGTGATTTATTTTTACTTAGTCATTTAATTTCAATAATTAAAGTTCTTTATTTACAACTTGTTTATAGACCTTTGCCAATACGGTTGCGTTGTTTAACGCTTCGTTTTTATTTTTTAATTTGGCTGTTTTTTCATAGCATTTCGCTAAAAGAAAATAGAGATCGGCAATCATAAAGGTTGAATTTTTAGAGGTAATCCATTCAATTCCAGTATTTAAAACGTGGATGGCATTTTTAATTTGCTCTTCATGAAAAAGAGCTAAGGCATATTGGTAAAAAATGATATTTAAATTTTCACTATAATCAACATATGCTTGGTTAATAGTTGAAGCAAAAGCAATTTCAAAATTATGATTATCCATCTTGGTATAATGGCTAGATTTCACTTTAATTAAATTTATAGCACTAATTATGAGTAGTTCAATTGATGATAAATATTTTTTATCAGTGTGGTAGGTATATTGGAGCGCTAATTGTAAGTATCTTAAAGCAGGATCAGCTTGTTTGGACAATTGGTAGGTAGCGCATCCGTAGTAGTAATAATATTTTTGAAAATCATCATTTGAATCTAAACTAGCTAAAATATCTTCATTGTTCATGAATTTAATTAGTTCGGCATAACGATGTTCGTTACATAGTTGTTCAATCTTGTGGCTAGCACTTTGAAAGTTACTAAACTCAAAGTAATCACTCAGCACAGTGTCATTTAATGAAATTTGTAATTTATGACAAATTTGTGCTAATAAAAGGGAACTAGGGATGTAATTCCCTTTTTCAATCCCACTGATCATCGATTGTGAGCAAATTCCGTCCGAAAGTTCAGCTTGAGATAAATGGCGTGCTTTTCGCTGCGCTTTTAAATAATCTCCTAAACTTTTTGATGATGTATTCCTGAATTGGTTCATAGATATTCCTCACAATTTAAAATTAATTTCACCAAGCAGTCCACCGACTGCTTTTTATTTTGCTTTCAATTCGTTTCCTTAAACCGTTCTAAAAGTTAAAGTGAACATTTATTATAATTAGGCGGATTGTTTCTGATATTTTATCGGCGACGATCCGCCTAATTTTGTTTTAGTTTGTTCTTTTCTATGGAATTTAATCCATTTTTAAATATTATCGATTTTTACTTTTAATTTTTCAAAAAAACTCTCAGTCTAGGAATTGTCTGAGTATCAACTTGTATAGTAATTCGATTTAATCATTGATAAAATGAAATAAAAATAACTTAAATTTTTATTAAGGAGAACTTGTCGTGAGACCATTTTATTTTATTATTGGAATTATTTTAATTGCTGTTGGAATTTACTATTTAAATAAAAACCATAATAATTCTAACTCTCCAGTAGAAAAAAACTTTTGGTTAACATATGGTAGTTTAGTTTTAGGGAGCGCGCTGCTAATTGGTTCACTAAGAATAGAAATACTAACTAGTTTAGGCATTTTAGTGTTGTTTATTCTGTTGATCTATTATTGTATTCAACTTTATCAAAATCGAAATAAAGCCAAGGAGAAAAGAAAATCACAATGGACATCCAGATTGATTCTAGTTATTGTTTCATTATTTGCAATTGGATTTGCTGGTGAAATAAATGGTAATCAAAAAGCTGATCATTCAAGTAATCAGCAAACAAGCCAAAAGCATAATAACAATAAACAAAAACCTAAACCTAAAAAAAGTGAAAATAGCAACGACCAAAAAGAAAAGAATAATAAAGAAACTGAAAATGAAAAACAAAAAGCTGATAATCCTGAACAAAAGAAAGATGACGTTCAAAAGCAAAATGATAATAATCAACAAGAAGATGAAAACAGTCAGCAGAAACAAAATCAGCAAACCGATGATGCAAACAAGCAAAGTGTTGATCAATCTGCTAATCAATCAAATTCTTCTTCTAACAATCAGCAAGTAAATGATTCAACAAAAGTTAACAGTACATCTGGAGCAGTTGTTGGTAATAGTAAAACCATGACTTATCATACTGCCGATCAAGCAAACTATCGAATTAGTAGTAGCAACGTAGTTTACTTTAATTCTGAAGCAGATGCGCAAGCGGCCGGTTATCATAAGTCTTTACGCTAAAATAGATCATTTTGATCTGTACCCTATGATTTAAAATAAATATTTATTGCAATTAGGTGACTTGTTCCTGATATTTTATCAGCGATAAGCCACCTAATTTTATTTGAAATTGTTCCTTGTTGTAGAATTTAATTCATTTTTGATTATCTTCGTTAGTTCATATTTTTCCTTATATAACTAAGAAGATTATCATCATAAAAATACTCTACCGCTGCTTTATATTTCATTATTTTCATCTACAATCTTCAAAAAATTCTCCACAATCCGTTCGCCCAAACCAGCCTCCGTCAAAATTGATTCCGGATGAAATTGAACGCCATACATTCGTTGGCTGGGAATTTCAGCCGCCATTAATTCTTGATGGTCATCGATGGCGGTGATCTTAAATTCAGCCGGAAGGGAGGCTCGTTCACCGACTAGGGAGTGATAGCGGGCGACCGTTCCAGTTGTTCCCGCCCCGTGAAAGAGGACACTATCATCATCGAGTTGTAACCGGGAAGTTTTTCCGTGCATCAAGTGTTGGGCGGGAACTACTTGGCCGTCACAAGCTTGAATCATGACCTGCAAGCCCATGCAGACTCCGAGCATCGGTACTTGACCGTGTAACTGACGCACCACGTCCAAACTAACTCCCGCGTCGTCTGGATTTCCGGGGCCGGGAGAAAGGACGATTCCGGCTGGATGTAACGCTTGAATCTCAGCCACCGTCAGTTCGTCGTTTTTGATTACCTGGATGTCGGTTGTAAACTGACCGAGCAGTTGGTACAGGTTATACGTAAAACTGTCGTAGTTATCAATCAGTAAAATCATCTGCTAGTACCTCCTGATGAGTGGCCCGTGCCAGTGCCTGGCGCACCACCCGGGTTTTATTGAAACATTCTTGATATTCGTGCTTGCCAATGCTGTCGGCCACGATTCCCGCGCCCGATTGCACCAGCAGTTGGTCGCCTTTTTGCTGCGCCAAGCGAATTCCGATGGCAAAGTCACAGTCGCCGTTAAAATCGAGGTAGCCAAAGGTTCCACCGTAGAGCCCGCGTTTTTGTTGCTCGAGTTGGGCAATTATTTTTAGGGCCGAACTCTTGGGCGCTCCGGATAAGGTTCCGGCGGGGAAAACGGCTTGGAGGGCATCAAGTGCAGATTGCTCGGGATCAATCTTACTTTCAACGGTCGAAGCGAGATGCATGACTTGTTGGTATTTGTGCAACCGCATATGCTCGGTGACCCGAACGGAGTTAAATTGGCTCACAGCTCCTAGATCATTACGACCTAGGTCGACGAGCATGTTGTGCTCGGCACTTTCCTTGGGATCGCTTAGTAGTTCTTGCGCCATTTGTTCGTCTTCAGCCTTATCTTTGCCCCGGCGCCTGGTTCCGGCTAACGGAAAAGTGGCGAGGTGCGAGCCCTTCTTTCGCAGTAAGGTTTCGGGCGAAGCGGTGGCTGCTTGAAATTCGCCACATCTGAAGTAACAATGGTAGTTACCCGTGAGTTCCTGGTACAACGCGAGCAGACTCCCCGTGGCCTGACCGACCAGGGGATTGGACAAGATGAGTTGGAAAATATCACCTCGATAAATATGGTCGACAACTTGATCAATCAATCGGGTATAGGTCGGTTGGTCGTAGCTTGGTTGCAGGGGATGCGTTAGGTGCAATGTGGGTGCAGTGGTAAAACTAGCCTGTAAGCGCTGCAGCTCCTGCCGCAATTCTGCTAACGTGTCCGGTTCACCCTCGGGCAGATTCTGAATCAGAGTAACTTCGTTCGTTTCTGGAGCAAAGCCCACTACTTCTGTGAAGAGGAGAAAGGCGGCATCAGCAAAATCGTATGGATTAGCCACTGCCGGAATGTTGGGAACGAGTTCACGACTATAATCATAGGCCAGGTACCCCACCAATCCGCCAGAAAAGGGAAGCGGTTGGTCCGCTGCATCGAAATGATATTTCTGCAGTAATTGTTCGAGGTAGGGTTGCAGTTTTTTTGAAATAGAGTGCCCGTTGGTTGTAATCACGCCTTCCCGGTAGGTAATTTGGTGTTGCGGATGCAAGCCAAGGTAAATAATGTGCTGTTGATCAAAGGGTGGTTGCCCCGTGAGATCAAACAGGTAACCAGCGCCGGGATGTTCTTGATGAGCCTGCGCCATGATCTGAGTGGGATTAAAGCCTGGATCGTAATACTTAAAAACGTGTCTTACATAATTTGTCATTGTGTAACCTCCAAAATAAAGAGCATAAAAAAGTCCGCCCATAACAAGTAATTGTTAAGGACGGACAGTTTGATCCGCGGTGCCACCTTAATTGGAGGGTGCTTAAAAAAGCCCCACCCGCCTCAGCGAAGAACAATCATTCTCCCGGAAACTGACGTATTCCAACACGTCACTAAGTACTCGGCGCTCGGCCTTTGATAGTGCCCTCGGTGGTCCATTTAACTACGGGTTGCTTGACTGATCTCTCACCACCATCAGTTCGCTGACAAGGCCGCGTAATCTTGATCTCCACGTCATCGGTTTGGATAACTAGTTTGGTTGTAGTTATCGACGGTTCAAATTGATTTTTCTTAGCCTAAAACATTTCAAAGTTAATGTCAATGCTAAAAAAATTTTAAATTTATTCTTGACAAGGATTTCATTGCTCGTTATGATTAGCAACAACTAAATCCAACCCACAGAAACCGTTGAGATGGAGATTAAAACTAATGTGCCCGCCCAGAGAGTTGCCGGTGGTGAGAATGGCAGCCGAACGCAGTTAGTTAAATGGACCATCGAGGGCAAACCGGAACGCAGTGCAAGTATGGTTTGACGTGCAGACATACGTCAGTTGTCAGGAGGATGATGGTCCTCTGTTAAGTGGGGTAAACTACGATTCTTTCACTGGGAAGGACCGTTTTTTACCCAAATTCAAGGTGGCACCGCGGGAAACCGTCCTTAACTACAACAGTTAGTTAAGGGCGGTTTTTTTGTTGGTTGGAAAATTCAGGGAGGAATGCAACTCATGAAAAGCAAACGATGGCAACGCCGGATTGAAGCTGATCGACACTAGGAATAATAAAAGGAGTTAACCATGATTAAAACCGCAATTACGTTATTGAGCCAACGCCACGATTTAACCGCCGTCCAAACCCATGCTGTATTAGATGAAATGATGAACGATAGAACGACCCCCAGCGAACAAGCCGCCTTTTTAATGGGTCTCGCCAGCAAGGGTGCTACGGTAGCTGAAATTAGTGGGGCTGCCGCTTCGTTACGCGAACACGCCACCCAGATTCAACCGCATCAGAACGTGCTCGAAATTGTCGGCACGGGTGGGGACCACGCCAATACCTTTAACATTTCGACGACCACGGCGTTAGTGGTAGCTGCTACCGGCATCGTCCCGGTGGCTAAACATGGTAACCGCGCCGCCAGCAGTAAAAGTGGGGCGGCAGACGTGCTCGAAGCCCTGGGCGTCAACCTAGCAACAAGTCCTTCCCAAGCAACTCACACTTTGACAACCGAAGGGATTTGTTTCTTATTTGCGCAAAAGTATCATCAAGCCATGCGTTTCGTGGCGCCGGTGCGTCGCGAACTAGAGATTCCCACTCTGTTTAACTACCTGGGACCGCTGGCCAATCCGGCTGGCGCTACCTACCAACTATTGGGGGTGAACGACGTCAGTTTGGTAGAGCCAATGGCGCAGGTGTTAGACCAACTGGGAGTCAAAGAGGCGCTGGTGGTCCACGGTGATGACGGCTTAGACGAAGTTACTTTGACAACCACGACGCACTTTGCCCGGTTACATCAGCACGAAATTACTACGGGAATCATTGATCCGGAAGCATTGGGACTTTCCCTGTGTCAACCGGAGGACTTAGTCGGTGGCACTCCACAAGAAAACGCTGAGATTACCCGCGCCATCTTGCGGGGCGAGCGAGGTCCCCGCCGAGACGTGGTGCTACTAAACGCCGCTTGTGCCTTACACGTGGCTCAACCTGATTTAACGATTGAGGCCGGCTTAAAGGTAGCTGCAGCAACGATTGACAGTGGCAAGGCCGCGCAAAAACTAGCGGAGTTTGTGGCCGCAACCAACGAGGAGGATGACGCATGATTTTAGATGATTTAACCAACGTAACTAAAGCACGCGTTGCCCGAGCTAAAGAGCAGCAACCGCTGGCAGAATTACGATCCCATGTAGAAGAACTGGACCTGACCACCGACTTTCCGTTTGAACAAGCCCTGCGCCAACCCCAACTGAGCTTTATTTGTGAAATTAAGCGCGCATCTCCGTCTAAAGGAGACATTAAAACCACGATTGACGTGCCCCAACTAGCCCGGGATTATGCAGCGGCGGGTGCCGATGCTATTTCGGTTCTGACGGAACCTGATTATTTTAAGGGCAGCCTGGCTGATTTAGAGGCCGTTACGCAAACCGTCTCGTTGCCGGTGTTACGCAAGGACTTTACGGTGGATCCGTACATGATTTATGCGGCGAAACGCGCGGGAGCGAGTGCCATTCTGTTAATTTGTGCGATTTTATCCGATCAGGAGCTACGCGAGTTCTTCGCACTAGCAGATCATTTAAGCTTGTCAGCCATCTTTGAAGCGCATAATGCGACGGAGGTCCAACGGGCAATTGCCGCGGGGGCACGGATCATCGGGATTAATAATCGGAATCTGAAAAACTTTACGGTGAACTTTGACAATGCCAAGCAACTTCGAGAAGCGGTTCCTGCCGACACATTGATGATTGCGGAAAGCGGGGTTAAAACAGCGGCTGACATTAAGGAACTAAGTGGACTAGGTGTCGACGGTGTTTTAGTCGGCGAAACGATGATGTTAGCCCCAGATCCCAAAGCCAAACTACAGGAGTTACGTGATGGTGAAAATTAAACTGTGTGGGTTGCACACCACTGCTGATATTGCCAAGGCTAACCAGGTTCACCCCGATTTTGTAGGATTGGTCTTTGCTCCCAGTCAACGACAGGTTGATCTCAAGACGGCCCGGATTTTAACTCAGGATTTAGATCCTACCATTGCCGTAGCGGGAGTGTACGTAAACGCAAGCACGGAGACCGTGATGGCTGCCGTAACGGATCGGGTACTTCAACTAGTTCAGTACTATGGTGCATTACCTGCCAACTTAATTGCTCAGTTACACGAGCAGCATGTGCAGTTAATCCAGGTAGTTCAGACAGAAACAGATGTTGATCCGGAGGCGGACTACGTGATGTTTGATGCGAGTCGCGGGCGGGGGCAGGCGCCCGCCCAATTTCAAAAACATGCTGTAACTCAGCCGGAGATTTTATCAGGCGGGATCACCTTAGCCAACGTTCAAACGGCCGTAGCAATCGTGAAGCCGGCGGTGGTGGACATCTCCAGCGGAGTAGAAACGGACAGTCATAAGGATTTAGCCAAAATGCAAGCACTAACAGACTTGGTACATCGACTATAAAAGGAGGAAATCAAAATGACAACCAACGGTAAATTTAACGGGTACGGCGGTCAATTTGTTCCAGAAACGCTAATGCAGGAATTACATGAAATTGAAACAACCTACCTCAAGTTACGTGCTGATCCAAAATTTCAAGCAGAGCTCCACGACCTGCTGGATAACTATGCCAACCGCCCCTCGTTGTTGTACCACGCTCAGCACATGACGGAAAAATTAGGGGGAGCGCAAATCTACTTGAAGCGGGAAGATTTGAATCATACCGGTGCTCACAAGATTAATAATGTGTTGGGGCAGGCCTTAGTGGCTCAGTACATGGGGAAACGGAAGTTAATTGCCGAAACCGGAGCCGGGCAACACGGTGTGGCGACGGCGACCGTTGCCGCCCTGTTAGGCATGGATTGTGAAATTTACATGGGCAAGGAGGATACCGAGCGCCAACGGCTGAATGTCTTCCGGATGGAACTATTGGGAGCTAAGGTTCACGCGGTGACGAGTGGTTCCATGGTTTTGAAAGATGCGGTCAACGCGGCCATGCAGGCTTGGGTTGCCAATGTGACTGACACCTTCTATGTTTTAGGTTCTGCCGTTGGCCCACATCCGTTTCCGATGATGGTCCGGGATTTTCAAAGTGTGATTAGTAAAGAGGCAAAACAACAAATTCTGGCTGAAACGGGGCGGCTGCCAGATGCAGTCGTGGCCTGCGTTGGGGGTGGAAGTAATGCCATCGGGAGCTTTGCTGCTTTTCTGGATGATGAAGCCGTCCAGCTAATTGGATGTGAAGCAGCTGGAAAGGGCGTTCACACTAAGCAACAAGCCGCCACGATTACCAACGGAACCGATGGGATTTTTCACGGCATGAAGTCGAAGTTTTTACAAAACTCAGCTGGGCAAATTGATGAAGTTTATTCAATTTCGGCGGGGTTAGATTATCCGGGAATTGGACCTGAACACGCGGCATTAGCGCAATCGGGACGCGCCCAGTACGTGCCGATTACTGATGATGAAGCCGTCCAAGCCTTTGAATTCATTGCTAAAACGGAAGGGATCATTGCGGCAATTGAAAGTGCCCACGCGATTGCTTACGTGGAAAAATTAGCGCCGACGATGCGGCCCGATCAGACGATTATCTGTACGTTGTCGGGACGAGGAGATAAGGACGTGGCGTCCATTGCGCGCTACAAAGGAGTGAAAATCGATGAGTAAATTGGAACAAGTTTTTGTAGACCAGCAAGCGTTTGTCGGTTTTGTCGTGGCGGGGGATCCCAGCCTGGATGCGACCGTGGACAATATTTTGGCGCTGGCTGCTGGTGGGGCAGATTTAGTTGAAGTTGGGATTCCGTTTTCCGACCCAGTGGCAGATGGGCCGGTGATTGCAGCCGCAGATAAGCGAGCCCTAGATCGCCAGGTGACAACCGATGACGTTTTTAACGTGATTCGGCGGGTACGGGAGCAATCAGACGTGCCGCTGGTCTTTTTGACCTACGTAAACTTAGTTTACCAGGTTGGGTACCGGGAGTTTTGCCGCCGTTGTGCGGAATTGAACGTGGCCGGCATGATTATTCCTGATTTACCGTACGAAGAACAAGCTGAGTTATTAGCTGCTACGCAAGAATTTAACCTGGATCTGGTTCAACTGATAGCTCCGACTTCTCAGGCGCGAATCAAAAAAATTGCAGAACGAGCGACTGGGTTCATTTACCTGGTCTCTTCAATGGGAACAACCGGAACGCGGGATGAATTTCAAACTGATTTGCAGGCAGTGATAACCGAAATTCGCCGGTACACGTACACGCCCGTTGCAATTGGCTTTGGGATTCATACTCCAGAACAGGCCCACGCGATGATTCAGGTGGCCGATGGGGTCATCGTCGGGAGTCAAATTGTAGATTTAATTGCAAAGGCAGGAACACAAGCGCCGGAGCAGTTGACTGCTTACGTGCGGGAGATGAAACAAGCGGTTGCGAAATGAGGCAGTGCTAGTTCTGTACAAGTAAATTGTGTCTATTATAATTTTTATCATTTAGAAAAAATAAACGTTCGAAACAAAATTAAAGATTGACTTAAATATTTAATCATGATAAACTTCAAACAATAAAATTAATAAGAAAGGAAATATAACCCATGATTTGCACAAACATTATGTATTCAAATAATGCGTTATTACTCAACTTATTAGATCATTTGACCTAACGAGTTGAGCTATTTGGATGCGCAGTCGTTAGGCAACCTAGTCTAACGACTGAGTGAGATTCTGAGGTTATATTTCAGGCTCTCGGTTAGTCTTTAGACTAATCGGGGGCCTTTTTTTATTACAACTTTTTTACGGAGGAAAATATGAAAGCAATTACCTTTTTTGATACCACTCTACGAGATGGGGAACAAACAATTGGCGTAAACTTTACAACCGCAGAAAAACAAGCAATTGCCCAAGCATTGGATAAATGGGGAGTTGCCACTATTGAAGCGGGTTTTCCCGCAGCATCTGCTAAAGATTTTGCAGCGGTTGCTCAAGTAGCTGAAGTAGTTAAGCATGCTAACGTAACGGGACTGGCTCGCTTGAAGCGGACTGACATTGACGCAGCGGTTCAGGCAGTAGCAGCAGCCAAACATCCGTTGATTCACGTATTTATTGCCACTTCACCGATTCATCGTGATAGTAAACTGCACATGTCGAAAGCCGAATTATTGCAAAAAATTGCAGCAGATGTTGCTTATGCCAAGCAATCCATTGACCAAGTGATGTTCTCGCCGGAGGATGCAACCCGCACGGAACCAGATTTTTTGGTAGAAGCCGTGACAACTGCAATTAATGCCGGAGCTACTCATATTAATATTGCTGACACGGTTGGCTTTAGCACTCCTACTGAATTTGCAGCACTATTCAAAAATTTGCAGGAACAAGTTCCCCAATTTGATGAAATTACCTGGTCGACTCATACCCATGATGATTTGGGAATGGCAACTGCAAACGCTCTAGCTGGAATTGCGAATGGAGCGACTGAAGTGCAAGGGACCATTAATGGAATTGGAGAACGAGCGGGTAATTCAGATTTGATTGAGGTCGCCGCTGCATTGCATGTAAAGCACGCAACCTACCAAGCTGTTGAACCGGTGGAATTGTCCATGAGCAAACAAATTTCTAATCGCGTAGCGCAAGCCACTAATATTCCGGTTTCACCTAATAAGGCCATTGTTGGTAAAAATGCCTTTTCTCATGAATCGGGAATTCATCAAGATGGTTTTTTGAAGAATCCAGCAACCTATGAAGTTCTCACTCCGGAAACGGTTGGAATGGTTTCAAATCTTCCACTCGGAAAATTATCTGGATCTCATGCTGTCATGAGCAAATTAAACGGGATGGGATATCAAGTTACGAAAGCAGAAATGGCTGATATTTTTCCCGTCTTTAAGCAGATTGCTGAAAGAACAGATGTGGTTTCTGATCGAGAGTTGCGGGATATGATGAAAGTTGTGCAAGCACAAGCAACGGAGGGGCAATAGTCGTGAAAGCTAAAGAAATTGCGGTCTTGCGTGGTGATTACATTGGACCAGAAATTATGGAAGCGGGGCTGCAAGTTTTACAAGCAGTTACAGCCGGGAAGAACGTTCATTACAATCTTTCTGAATATCCGTTTGGTGGGGCTGGGATTGATCAAAGCGGTGAACCATTCCCAGCTTCGACAAAGGCCGGGGTTTTAGCAGCAGATGCTGTTTTGCTTAGTGCGATTGGTGGTCCCAAATGGGATCAAGCCACGATTCGTCCAGAAACCGGTTTATTGCAGCTTCGCAAAACATTAGGAGTCTTTGCAAATCTTCGGCCTACGGTTGTCAATCCAGCGTTAATTGAGCGTTCGCCATTAAAAGCACAAATAGTAGCAGATACAAATTTTTTGATGGTTCGCGAGTTAACCTCTGGCGCTTACTTTGGAGAACCGCGCCGGCTAACTCAACAGGATGCATTGGATACTATCTATTACAGTCGTCAAGAAATTGAACGGGTCATGAAAGTGGGCTTTCAGTTAGCTCAAACGCGGAAGCAACACGTCACAATTGTGGATAAATCAAACGTACTCGCTACTTCTAAGTTGTGGAGACAAGTTGCGCATGAACAAGTAGCGCAATTTCCAAACGTAACGGTCGATGATTGTTATGTAGATGCGATGGCGATGAATCTTTTGTCCCAGCCAAACCAGTTTGACGTTATTATTACGCCAAATTTGTTTGGCGATATTCTTAGTGATGAAGCAGCCGAACTAACCGGGTCCATTGGAACAATTCCGTCCGTTTCTTTAGGAAAAGGGCAACGAGCTTTGTACGAACCCATTCATGGTTCGGCACCAGATATTGCTGGAAAAGGCATTGCCAATCCGTTTTCCATGATTAATACAATTGCATTGTTGTTAAAGCACACATTTCACCGGCCGGAGTTAGCCACTAAAATCGATGGGGCATTAACTCGAACCATTGAAAGTGGAGTGGTTACCCCCGATTTAGGCGGTAGTGCAATAACGACGGAAGTAACTCAGACCGTCATTCATAATTTAGAAGGGGGAGCCTAATGGGAAAAACCATGTTTGATAAATTGTGGGATGACCATGTCATTACTGGAAAAGTGGGAGAACCGCAACTGTTATACGTGGACCTTCATTTAGTTCATGAAGTGACATCACCACAGCCATTTGAATCGTTACGAACCAACCATAGACGAGTACGTCGTCCAGATCTAACCTTTGCCACAATGGATCATAACGTCCCCACTAAAGATATTTTTAACGTTCAGGATCAAATGTCGAAATTACAAATGGAAACCCTGAAGCGTAATACCGATGAATTTGGAATCGAGTTGGCGGCCGTGGGAGAGGCTGATCAGGGAATTGTGCACGTCATTGGACCAGAGCGCGGATTAACCCAACCCGGAAAAGTAATTGTGTGCGGCGATTCACATACGGCAACCCATGGAGCCTTTGGTGCACTGGCGTTTGGAATTGGAACGTCTGAGGTTGAACACGTTTTGTCTACGCAAACGATTTGGCAGGTAAAACCTAAAACGATGGGGATTAAAGTGACAGGAAAGTTGGCTCCCAATGTTTCAGCTAAGGATTTGATTATGGCCTTGATTGCTAAATATGGAACTTCTTTTGGAACTGGATATGCAATTGAATTCTATGGAGAAACGATTGAACGACTAACGATGCCAGAACGAATGACGATTTGTAACATGTCCATCGAAGCAGGTTCTAAAACGGAAATGGTACGCCCAGATCAAACAACCTTTGACTTTGTTAAGGGACGTCAACATGCTCCACACCGAATGGAAGCTGCCATTGCCGATTGGAAACAGTTATACACGGACGATGAAGCTGATTTTGATCAGGTGCTGCACTTGGACGTTAGTAACCTCAAACCGATGGTAACTTGGGGGACTAATCCAGGTATGGCGGTTGCTGTGGATCAACGACTACCTGAAATTTGTAATGATGACGATCAAAAAGCATATGAATACATTGGCTTACAGCCGGGAATGCAAGTCACAGAAATTCCTTTGGATTATATCTTTATCGGTTCTTGCACTAATGGTCGCCTGGAAGATCTCCAAATGGCAGCAAATGTAATGAAAGGAAAACATTTAGCCCCTAACATTACCGCTTGGATTGTCCCCGGTAGTCGTAAGGTACGCAATCAAGCCATCCAGTTAGGCTTGGATTGTATTTTTAAAGCAGCTGGATGTGAATGGCGTGAGCCAGGATGTTCGGCTTGCTTGGCAATGAATCCGGATAAGATTCCAGCTGGAAAGCACGTTGCGTCCACATCAAATCGGAACTTTGAAGGTCGGCAGGGAGCCGGTTCACGAACTCATTTGGCTTCACCAGCGATGGTAGCTGCGGCTGGAATTAACGGACATTTCGTTGATATTAGTAGTGATACTGAAGAGGAATTTTAGAATGGAACAACCAACCCAACTGCAGCAGCAAATGTTGGAATGCCTTTCTTCCGTAGTTGATCCGGAACTGGGCGTAGACATTGTGAATCTTGGCCTCATTTACAAATTAGCGTTTGTGTCCGGAACGGTAACCGTCCAACTGACATTGACTACGATGGGATGCCCTTTAATAGAGGAATTAGAGCAAATGATTCGGCAGGCATTGTTACATCTGAAGTCGGTCAAAACGGTTCAGATTGAATTAGTTTGGGAACCAGCCTGGACACCGCAACGGATGAGTCGAGCGGCTCGTTTAGCACTTGGAATTCATTAATTGAAAGCATAGCAAAGGAGCAAACAGTGGAAGCATTTGTTACAGAAACAGGAAAAGCAGTGGTATTACCACGTGATGACATTGATACTGATTTGATCTTACCGAAACAATTTTTAAAGAACATTCTCAAAACGGGATTTGGAGTGGATTTGTTTTATGACTGGCGTTACTTGGATGATGGTAGTCCAAATCCAGACTTTGCGCTAAATCGACCAGAGAATCAGGGAGCAACGATTTTAATTACTGGCTCGAACTTTGGAGCCGGTTCTTCGCGAGAACATGCTGTTTGGGCTTTAACGGGTTACGGATTTAGGGCAGTCATTGCTGGCAGTTTTTCAGATATTTTTTACATGAATGCCACTAAGAATGGATTACTACCAATTCAATTACCTAAGGAACAACGGGAATTCTTAGAAACGGTGCGTCCAGAGGAACGAATTTACATTGACTTACCCCATCAAACGGTGACACTACGAGAGCATAGTTTTTCGTTTGAAATTAATCCCCAATGGAAAAATAAATTTATCAATGGAGAAGACGACATTGATATTACGATGAAATATGAACAACAAATCACAGAATTTGAACAACAGCGACCAAATTACGATTAAAGATTATAGGAGAAGAACATGAATAAACACATTAATTGGAATGGTAATGTCCAACCTGAAGCAGTAGAAATTTTAACTGGTGCAGGAGGAATGATTGTGAGTCCAACAAAAGTCGGATACATTATCATGACTTCTGATAAAGCAGGCTTGGAACGTAAATTCACAGCAAAACAACGGAAGAGAAACAAACCAGGAGTCGTTTTGTGTGGCTCGTTGGAAGAACTGGATGAATTAGCTGAAATGACACCCACCATCCGAAAAATGTATCAAGAACATTGGGACCAAGATATTTTGTTAGGTTGTATTTTGCCATGGAAGGCTAGTGGTAAGGAAAAATTACCAGCGGATGGTAGTCAAGAATTGATGATGGACCGACGTGAAACTAGCTGTTTTGTGATTAAATTTGGGAAACCAAGTGAAATGATTGCCAAAGAATTGTGGGAAAAGGAAGGTCAGTTTGCCTTTGCTAGTTCTGCTAATCCATCTGGTAGGGGAAATAAAGGTAAAGTGAAAAACATTGGGGATCGAATTGAATCTCAAGCCGATTTGATCATTGAAGCTGATGATTATGTGGCTTCCATTCAACCAAACGAAACTGAGCAAACGCGGTATGAGCAAGGAGTGATGGTTTCGATGGTGGATGAACAGGGCAAGTTGATCTCAGAACAAGTTCAAGCCATGGAAAAACAACCAGTTCCAGTTGTGATTCGCAAGGGATTGGATGTGGATAAGATTATGAAAATCATGAGTGATCTGTTTTGGAGTTGGGATTATCGCCAGGGAGCATATTACTAGGAGGGTTTTAATGACGACATTAACGATTAAAGATTTGCACGTAGAAGTAGAAGGTAAAGAAATTTTAAAGGGTGTGAATCTAACCGTAAAGACGGGAGAAGTTCATGCCATCATGGGACCAAATGGAACCGGGAAATCAACTCTTTCTCAAACCATTATGGGTCATCCTGCCTATAAACGTACTCAAGGCCAGATTTTACTAGACGAACAAGATATAGACGAATGGACCGTTGATGAACGAGCTCGGGCTGGCTTATTCTTAGCAATGCAATATCCAGCAGAGATCCAAGGGGTTACGAACGTAGAATTTATGCGTGCGGCGATGAATGCACGCCGCAGTGATGATGATCAAATTGGAATTACCGAATTTTTACGTCAATTGGATCAGAATCGCGAAATTTTATCGATGCCAGAAGAAATGACGGAACGTTATTTAAATGAAGGTTTTTCTGGTGGAGAAAAGAAGCGAAATGAAATTTTACAGATGATGATGATTAAACCAAACATTGCTATTTTGGATGAAATTGATTCAGGGTTAGATATTGATGCCTTAAAGGTAGTTGCTCGAGGAGTTAATTCAATGCGCTCACCTGAGTTTGGGGTATTGATGATTACTCATTATCAACGCCTGCTTGATTACATCGAACCGGATTTTGTGCACGTTATGATGGGGGGCCGAGTGGTTAAAACCGGGGGATCAGAATTAGCTAAACGACTAGAAGAGAATGGTTATGCACAATTACGTGATGATTTAGGCCTCAACATTAAACTGACAGATGAAAATTAAGGAGGGTCAGGATGACAGATTTGCAAACGTTCAAACGAAAACTGGCTAGCGGTGAACCGCAGTCAGAAGCTGATCCGACTTTTGCTAAAGTACGATACCATAGCTGGCATTTAGAGCAACTTCATTCGGTTGCAACCGGAAATACTGAATTGCCTAGTCGTCCGCTCCCCAATGGAATCGAGTTAGTCCAAGCCCAAGTACGTTGGAGTCATTTGACGGAAAAGCTAACTAAGCAGGGTATAGTTGTTTGTGATTTTCAAACCGCGCTTAGTCATTTTCCTAACGTATTGCAGCGGAGCTTGGGCCAAGTAATTGGGCCTCATGCTAACACATTAGCCGCCATTAATTGGAAGGAATTTACGAATGGAATTCTGGTTTGGGTTCCTGCAGAAACTCATGTCACGGAGTTAATTAATGTTATTCAAACAATAACTGCTGATTTAGCTAGTCGATTGATTGTTTACGTGGAAAATCAGGCTCAGGTTACCATTTTAAGTCAGTTACGATCCACAGAAATTGCTCAAGGAAAGAGTTCATTAGTGATGGAAGTAGTTGCAGAACCTGGCGCCGAAGTTAATTTGATTACGGTTGATGAAATTGGACCCCAGCTTCAGGGAAGTATTTTTCGTAAAGCAACCGTGAGGCAGGGAGCTCAGGTAAATTGGTACAATGCCGAGTTGAATCAAGGCAATCAACTGATTGATTTACAAAGCCAATTGGTGGGAACTGGCGCTCAATCTTTAACGAACGTGATTGCCTTAACTAGTGATAAACAGATTCAGGGACTCAATACTAAAATTCTGAACCAAGCCCCGCATACCGTTGGGAATATCCTACAACGAGGAGTTATATTGGATCGTTCCCGGTTAGTTTTTAATGGAATTGGAGAAATAAAACAAGGGGCTGTGGGTTCTGATGCGCAACAAGAATCTCGGGTTTTGATGCTTAGTAAGTATGCCCGTGGAGATGCTAATCCGTTGTTACTAATTGATGAAAGTGACGTTACCGCGGGACATGCTGCTTCAGTGGGACGTGTGGATGCTGACCAACTTTATTACCTCATGAGTCGTGGTATTGATAAAAAAACAGCGCAACGATTAGTGATTAGAGGATTTTTAGGACCAGTGGTGGTTAAGATTCCGACTAAAGAAGTTCAGCAAGAAGTGATTAATTTAATTGAAAAGAAGTTAGTGGCTGCCGAGTTACAGGGGGAGGATTAAGGAGATGGAAATAGAACGCGAGGATGCACTGCGTAAGACGAAAGAAGCCATTGGTGCCGATCAAGAATATCAGTTTGCATTTCAAGATGATTTTACCCCAGAATTTTCGACTGGAAAGGGAATTTCCGAAGAGATTATTCGTAAAATTTCTGCCCATAAAAATGAACCTGAGTGGATGCTTGAATATCGATTAGAAGCTTATCGAGCTTATCAAAAAATGCCGATGCAAACATGGGGTCCAGATTTAAGTGCGATTGATTTTGACGACATTTATTACTACAACAAACCGACGGCTGAAAAGTATCGTGATTGGGAAGACGTTCCCGAACAACTTAAGGAAACATTTGAAAAACTTGGAGTTCCAGAGGCAGAACGACGCTGGTTGGCTGGATCATCTGCTCAGTATGAGTCAGAAGTAATTTACCACCGTATGAAAGAAGAGTTTGATAAAACAGGAATTGTTTTTACAGACACAGATACAGCGTTACAACAGTATCCAGAGCTCATGAAAGAATACTTTGGAAGTCTGGTAAAACCCACTAATAACAAATTAGCAGCCTTAAATGCAGCCGTGTGGTCGGGAGGAACCTTTATCTATGTTCCTAAAGGAGTTCACGTTACCACCCCAATCCAATCTTACTTTCGTATTAATCAAGAAAATGAAGGTCAATTTGAACGAACGCTAATTATTGTGGATGAGGGGGCTCACGTTGATTATGTAGAAGGATGTTCTGCCCCAATGTATTCTGGGGATGCACTGCACGCGGCCGTCGTTGAAGTAATTGTAAAGAAAGATGCTTATTGTCGTTATACAACCATTCAAAATTGGTCAAATAATGTTTATTCTCTAGAAACCAAGCGTGCGGCTGCTGCTGAAAATGCCACCATGGAGTGGGTGGATGGTAACTTTGGTTCAAAAACAACTATGAAGTACCCATCTGTTTACTTAAATGGAGAAGGCGCCCGGGGAACGATGCTATCGATTGCAGTAGCAGGGAATGGAGTTAATTTGGACTCGGGGGCGCAAATGATTCACAATGCTCCTAAAACATCTTCTTCGATTATTTCTAAATCAATTGCTCACGATGGGGGAGCAACCGATTACAGAGGAACAGTGAAATTTGGTCGGGCTGCTGACGGGTCCTTTGCGCACGTGGAATGCGATACGATTTTGGTTGATGATGAATCATCAGCAGATACGATCCCTTATAACACCATTTTGAATGGGAATGTAACAATGGAGCACGAAGCTAAAGTTTCTAAGGTATCAGAAACGCAGCTTTATTACCTGATGTCGCGGGGAATTTCAGCTGCCAAAGCAACAGAAATGATTATTATGGGATTCGTGGAACCGTTCACTAAGGAATTGCCGATGGAATATGCGGTTGAACTGAATCGGTTAATGAAATTTGAAATGATTGGTTCCGTTGGATAAGAAGTGAAACTGTAATTGAAGGAAGGGAAAAAGATGGTAGTTAGTGATTTGAGTACTCTGGTTCTGGTGGCTCATCCTAGTTTAATGAGTTCGCGAATTAACGCTAGTTTAGTGAAAGCGGGAATTACGCTGCCAAACGTTACCATTCATAATTTATATGGTTGCTATCCTAACCATCAGATTGACGTTGATTTGGAACAACGGTTGGTAGAAAATCATGAGCGGATTGTCTTTCAATTTCCCTTTTACTGGAATAGTTCACCAGCTCTTTTAAAAGATTGGTTTGATAAGGTGGTTTTACATGGATGGGGATACGGAAGCACAGGGCGATCTTTAAATGGAAAGCAATTATAACTAGCTGTCTCAACTGGAAGTGCTGCTTCGGTCTACACCAAAACTGGTAGAATGCATACCACTATGAATGAATTGTTAAGTCCATTCGCTTTAAATGCCGCTTTTACGAACATGGAATATAAGCAACCATTTTTGACGATGGGAACTTTTTCAATGAGTAATAGTGAATTGCAACAGCAAGAAAATAAATATCAACAGTTTTTACGGAATCAATGGTTGTAAATTCTGCATATTTTAATCAAGTAAAAAAGACTAGAATAAATAATTCTAGTCTTTTTGCAGTTATTAACATTAGTTACGTGACTTTAATTTAGGGGGTATAGCTCATTTTGATTCCAACCTTTTTTATTGATCATGAAATTCTTAACTGATCTAGTTGATCCTTATCAGTAAAAGAAAGGAGATTAACTTGAGCTGATTCAGCAATTTTTTTTGCTCTTGGACTTGGTTTGCCAAGTTCGTCATTATAAACGATGAAATAATAGTTACAAAATAATTATGCATTTTTGATTGTAGCAAAAAATTAACTAAATGTTAAGTTTTGGTAAAGGAAAATTTAACTCTTGGTTTCTTTTTTTCTGCCTACAAAAAAGAACTCAGCAGCTTCCAACTACTGAGGGTCTCTTACTTCAATTAAAGTTAGTCATCCAAACTTTAGAATGTTTTTCATAACTCAGCATTTAGTCCGCTATGGACTACTAGTGTTGATTCTGGTGATAGTAAAAAAGCTCAATCCCATCGTGGATTGAGCTTTTCCTTCCTTATTTTTGTTCATCATTTTCAGTTTCATTTTGCCGTTGGAACGTTGCGATGTTCTTGTATTCTGGTTGCAAAGCCCGGCTTAAACGAATGTAAATTGGAATTAATTCGCGGTAAGCTTTGTAGTTTTCTGGGTTAGGCTTGTGCGTGTTGGTAACCCCAACAAACTTTTCAACGTCGTACAGACTGTCAATCATGTTGAAGCTGTACATTCCTAACACAGCAGCTCCCAAAGCTGTTCCTTCAACGCTTTCAGGGATGTTTACGTCTTGTTCAAAGACATCTGCTAACATTTGCCGCCAGAGTTCAGAACGAGCGAACCCACCGGTTGCTTGAATCTTAGTTGGTTCACCAACCACTTCAGAAAGAGCCAGCATGACGGTGTACAGGTTGTAAACGATTCCTTCAAGGGCCGCACGAATCATGTTAGCCCGGGTGTGTTGCCGGGTTAACCCAAAGAAAGTTCCACGGGCATCGGCATCCCAGATTGGAGCCCGTTCTCCGCCTAAGAATGGCAGGAAGATTAAACCATCAGAACCGGCTGGAATGGAGGAAGCAATCTTAGTTAACAGGTCGTAGGCATCTAGGTTCATTTCTTCGGCTGTAACTTTTTCTGGGAGACAGATTTGGTCTCTGATCCAACGGAAGACGATTCCACCGTTGTTAACGGGTCCCCCAATGACCCACATGTCTTTAGCAAGGTAGTAACAGAATACCCGAGCCTTCGGGTCAATCCGTGGTTTATCGCTGACAATCCGGACGGCCCCAGAAGTTCCAATCGTGACCGCAATCACACCCGGTTTGATGGCGTCTACTCCCAGGTTGGCCAACGGGCCATCAGAAGCTCCGATGACAAAGGGAACGTCCTTGTCAATTCCAATCATGTTAGCGTAACGTTCGTTCATCCCTTGGAACTGGTAAGTGGTGTCCACTAATTCGGGCAGTTGATCTCGGGTTACGCCGGCTACTGACAGTGCTTGGTCGTCCCAATCCATGTTAAAAATGTTGAAGAGGGCGGTGGCATTAGCAATTGAGTAGTCTTCTTTTAGCGTGCCAAAGAGCTTGTAGTTGACGTATTCTTTGATGCCGACAAAGTAACGCGTCTTTTTGAAGATTTCTGGCTTTTCGTTCTTAATCCACATAATCTTCGTTAATGGAGTCATGGGGTGCACTGGAACTCCGGTCTTTTTGTAGAGTTCCATTCCGATGCCGTTGTTCTTTAATTCGTCGGCATAGTTTACGGCCCGGTTGTCTGCCCAAGTGATGGCCCGGGTTAATGGTTTGTGATTTTCATCCAAACAGATCAAGCTGTGCATCGCACAGGAGTAAGAAACACCCTTTAATTCCCCTGGCTTTAAATCAGCTTTTTCAATCACTTTAGATAATCCCGAGATGATGGCACTAAAAATTTCTTCTGGATCTTCTTCGGCCATGTCTGGCGTATCTTGGTACAGATTGTACAAATCGTTTGAGTAGCCGCGCACCTTACCGGCTTCGTCATAAAGTACCGTTTTGGTACTGGTAGTTCCAATGTCAAGTCCAATTACGTATTCCATAATAATTCCCCTTAATTGTGTATTTTGGCTGGGTCAACCAACTTTTTTTCACTTTATTGTAACGCTTACATTATATGGGAAATTGGCAAGCACTTCAAGCGAGAGCGCGCTAATCATGGTAAGATAAAGGTAATCTTAAACTATACGATGGGGGACTGACAAACGGATTGAAACGCGTGGATTACCAACGAAAACAATTACACCACCAGCGGCGTAAAAACTGGCTGACCGGGGGAATTTGCCTTTTCCTGTTGGTGCTGGGGGTAGTGGTGTACAACCAGATTGTGAACCGCCATCAACGCCAGCAGGTCTTTTTGCGAAATTATCCGGTGCGGGGCGTTTTAATTGATCAAACCGATGAATACGCGGATTTTAACCAACTGCAAACTAACGGGATGCGGTACGTTTACATTCGCGCGACGCAGGGGGCCACTTTGACGGATGACGATTTTAACGACAACTATACCCGCAGCATTGGTTCGGGACTCAAGGTCGGCGTTTATCATCAATATAGTTTTAGTAGTTCCATCAAGGAACAGGAACAAAACCTGAAACATACGCTCGGAAATAACATTGGCGATCTTCCCATTATGATTAACGTTTCTTATTATAATGACTATAATGCAGAAAACGTTGATCAAAAGCGATTGGAACGTCGTCTGCGGGAATTAGTGGCCTGGACTTCTAAGTATTCAAATCGACCGGTATTAATTAAGACCAGTCGGACCAATTATCGGGCGCTCCGTCACATTCCCAATACGGAGTTTATGCTTCCTAAGGCGACGACCGGGAAAAAGGCAACCTTTGCGAGTCTGAATCAGCGCGACCAGCTTTATAATAATGGTAAGGGGAGCGATTTTCGGATGACGGCCTTTCGCGGGAGTAAGGTACAATGGAATCGGTACCTCCAAGAATTAAAACAGAATGAAAGCAGAAAGAGTGAATTAAATGATTAGATTAGGAACGATTGGAACCAACTGGATTACAGAACGGATGATTGAAGCGGCTCATGCAGCCGGCGAATACAAGCTAACCGCAGTCTACTCGCGACACGAAGCTAGCGGCCAAGAAATTGCGAAGGGTCATGGCGACGTCCAGATTTACACCGATTTAGACCAATTTTTATCAGTAACCGACGTGGATGTGGTTTACATTGCCTCTCCTAACGTGTTACACCATTCCCAAATTGTCCAGGCAATTCAACACGATAAGAACGTGATTGTAGAAAAGCCAGCAGTGCTAACGCAGTACCAATTTCAAAACATTCTTGATGAATTGGCGCACCACCCAGGAGTGCACTTCTTTGAAGCAGCTCGAAACGTTCACATGCCGGCTTTTCAAGTTGTAACGGATTATTTAGACCAACTAGATGAAATCGATGGGGCTGACTTTACCTTTAGCCAGTACTCGTCTCGTTACGACAAGGTCTTAAACGGAGAAGTGCCAAATGTTTTTAATCCTCAGTTTGGGGGCGGGGCGTTGGCTGACCTTGGAGTTTACCCAGTTTATGATGCAGTGGGCTTATTCGGGGTTCCAGAACGCCTAGCTTACTACCCAACCATGATTTCCACCGGAGTGGACGGTAAGGGAACTGCCATTTTAAACTACGGAGATTTTGACGTGACGCTTAACTTTAGCAAGCTCTCAACGTCAACGCATAACTCAGAAATTTACCATGGTCGTGAAGTAATCACGCTTGATAGTGCAGGAGAAGTGACTGAAGCTTCGATTATCCGGGAAAACCAACGGCAAATTCTGAGCCCATTGTATGGCAAGAACCCGATGATTCCTGAAATGATGGACTTTGCACGGGTACTGAATGATCCTGCTGATGAACAAAATCAAGCGGACTACCACCGCTGGTTAGACCAGATGCAAAACGTAAATCTCGTGTTGAGTCGGTTAGCAAACTTCGCCGGCATCGAATACCCCACTAAACTGGAGGAAGATTAATCGTGTTAGAACAATTTGCCACGCGCTTCGCCCAGCTGGGGTATAATGCGCCTACAGCCATTCAAACGGCGGTTTATGAACCGATGATTGACGGGGGTACTGACATTGTGGGGCTATCTCCGACGGGTTCTGGAAAAACGGTTGCCTTTTTGATGCCAATTTTGGCGAACTTAATGCCCGGAGAAGGCCCACAAGCAATTGTGTTAGAGCCCTCGCAGGAATTGGCGATGCAGGTAACCAATGTGATTCGGGACTGGGGAGCGCCCTTTCATGCTAAGGTACTGCCCATCATTGGAGGCGCCAACGTTAAACGGCAACAAGAAAAATTAAAAAAACGCCCTGAAATTATCGTGGGAACCCCTGGTCGGGTGTTAAGTTTGCTGCAAGATCATAAACTGAAGGCGCAAAACATTGAAACCGTAGTGGTTGATGAGGCGGACGATTTACTTCAGGACGATTCGTTAGAAAAGGTGCGCCAGATTGTGGCAACCGTTCCGCGCGATGCCCAGGTGGCTTACTTTTCTGCCACGGAGAGTGAAATTTTACATCATCTTGACGAGGAAATGGGGAAACCAGCGCAGATTATCGACGTGCGCGACCAAGATCGGACGCGCGGAGCGGTTCGACACGGTCAATTTCAAGTATCGCGAGGTAAACGGAATGACGTCTTGAACCGCTTGACCAAGCTTCCCAACTTTAAGGCACTGGTCTTTTTTAACCAAACAACCGAGTTGAACCGGTCGTACAATTTCTTTAAGCACCAGGGGTATGCCCGAGCCGAAAAGTTAAGTGGAACGGAAAGTAAACTGCAACGGGAGCGGGCGTTAAAGGCCTTTCGGAAAGGACAGCTTAAATTATTACTCACTACCGATGTGGCGGCGCGGGGACTGGACATTCCTAAGCTCCCAGTGGTGGTTAACTATGATTTGCCGACCGATGCTAATACCTACGTTCACCGGGTGGGACGGACCGGCCGGATGGGAGAACCGGGACTAGTCATTAACTTTGGAGATGACCATGACCTTCGGGATTTAAAGAAGCTTTTAAGAGAAACGGAGTATGATTTGCAACCGATTTACTACTACCGCGGTCAGTTAGTTGATCATGTTGATGCTCCCCAGGAAAAGCAGCCTACCCCAGCCACTCCACGGGCCACGGCACAGCCAGGCGATCAGGTAGAGTCGACTAAGTCTACCCCCGTTCAACCCAATCCGCCGAAACAACGAAAGCGTAAGAAGAATCGGCGACGAGACCAAAAGAACAAGGGAAAGCGGCGGCACTCCTAACCACCTTTACGGAACTAAATTTTCATGAGAAAATAACTAGGAAGTTAATTGGCCCCATAGCACAACTGGATAGGGCATCCGCCTCCTAAGCGGCAGATCTCAGTTCGAGTCTGAGTGGGGTCATTTACGTTCCTAGTTGATAGATAAACTAAATCGGGGACTAAAAAAGCACGGAACTAGTTTTGTAGTGCCCCATAAAAGTTAGACAAAATCTAATTTTTATGGGGTATTTTTTATGACTAAATACGATACAAAATTCAAAATTAAAGTAGTTGAATTTTACTTGAATAACCCGGTTTCCATTAGGGAAACCGCTAGAAAATTTAACATCAAATCTAATACTAATCTATTGCAATGGATCGAAATTTATAAATCGGAAGGACCGTTAGGGCTAAAAGTTAATCGATCACATAAAATTTATTCCAGAGAATTTAAATTAAGCGTGGTAAACTACTATAAAACTCATGAAACTAGTATTCGGCTTACAGCATTAGAATTTAAACTCAATCAAAGTCAAGTACAAAATTGGATTTATCAATTTAATCATTTTGGTGCTGAGGCGCTCTTACCGAAAAGGCATGGTAGACCATCAATGAAGAAAAAATATAAAGATTCACCCTTATCACAAGATAAGGAGTCAGCTTATTTAGATGAAATTTCTAAGCTAAAAGCTCAAATTAATGAAAATCAGATGGAGATTGATATCTTAAAAAAACATCTAGCCTCAGAGTATGGCATAAAAATTGGACAAAACGACAATTGGAAGCACAGGTCATAGATACTTTGAGGCATAAGTATTCGCTCAAACAGCTTTTTCGTTACTTTTCAATGGCTCGCTCAACCTTCTATTACAATCTTAAACGAGCCAAACAACCAGATAAATATCAGCAAGTTAAATCAGAAATTAAATCCATTTTTAGTAAAAATCTAGAAACCTTCGGTTACAGAAGAATCTGGTTGAAATTGGTTAAATGTGGAATTAGTATTTGTCCAGAAACAGTTAGAAAATTAATGACTCAATTGGGAATTAAAACTAAAGTGTATTCTAAACCTACCAGCAAAAGATATAGCTCGTTTCGTGGCAAAGTGGGGAAAATTGCGCCTAACTTATTAAAGCAACACTTTAGTGAAAAGATACCGTTTAAAGTGCTGCACACTGATATTACCCAGGTTCAACTAGTTGACGGTAAGAAGGCTTATATTTCGGCTATTATTGATGAAGCTTCTAGTGAAGTCATTTCATTAGTAGCAGATAATAATGAAAGGTTTCAGTTAGTGGAAAGAATGTTAAATGAAACTAAGATCAAAATAAAAGACTTGAAGCAAGTAACAATTCACTCAGATCAAGGATTTCATTATCAAATTCCAGCATATCAAAGCTGGATTAAAGCTAATCACGTAACTCAAAGCATGTCTAGGAAAGGTAATTGTCTTGATAATGCGCCAATTGAAAGTTTTTTTAACTTGTTGAAACGAGAATGTTTAAATCGAATTAAATTGACCTCTTTAACTTCGTTAAAGCAGGTCTGCCAAGAATATGTTAAATGGTTTAACAAGGAAAGAATTTCAGGTAACAAAAAAGGACTTACTCCGATTGAATATCGGAATAAATCCTTAAAAACTGAATAATGTCATGTCCAACTTTTATAGGGCACTACATTTGTAGTTCCGTGCTTTTTTGCGTTAATTAGTGAACGGGCCATTGGGGTTGTTTTCCATCGGCAACCCGGATGATTTCTTGGGCTGCATCGGTTGCCATCCGATTAGTACATTCAACGGTATTGGAAGCAATGTGTGGAGTCATCAAGACGTTGTCAAGGTCATAGAGGGGACTGGATTGGGGAAGTGGTTCATCATCAAAGACGTCTAATGCAGCTCCTCGAATTGCCCCCGTTTTTAACGCCGTGACGAGGTCGGGAGTATTGACCACGGCTCCCCGAGCAAAGTTAATCAAGACGGCTGAGTCTTTCATCAACTCAAACTCGCGGGCGGCAATGGAATGCTTGGTTTCCGGACGGACTGGCATGTGGAGGGTCACCACGTCTGACTCGCGGAGTAAGGTGTCACGATCGACCACGGTGCCAAACTTAGCGGTTGTCGCATGGGGAGAAGTTACTAGAATCCGCATGTCTAAGGCGCTCATTTTCTTTTCAACCATCTTCCCAATCCGGCCATAACCGATGATCCCCAGCGTTTTACCGGCTAGGTCAAAACCGTGGTGCTGGCGTGCCGCTGCCCAGTGACCGGCCTGCATTTCGTTTGTTGCGGTAACTAGTTGTTTAGACAGAGCCAGGATGGATGCCATGGTGGTTTCGGCAACCGTTCCAGCGTTAGCCAAGGGGGTGATGGTTACGGCAATCCCGTGGGCGTTTAGGTAGGGAACGTCAAGGTTATCGTAGCCGACTCCGTTTCTGGCAATGATTTTAAGGTTCGGCATGTGTTCAATCGTTTCGTTGGGAAACGGGGCCGTATAAAGAATCACCCCCATGGCATCTGGGGCTAGTTCTAAGAGGGTACTTACTTTTTGGTCAGGTAATTCCACAACCGTTAACCCGTGGTCTTTTAAAAGTTGCTTTCCGGCAGCTGCCAGGGTTTGTGGCACGGCGATTTTTGGTGACATAATCATCCTTCTTTCGTTTATTTTGGCAATCTTCTCCTTCATTGTACAAGAGATGGGAACCGTTAGAAACGAAGTTGCTTCAGCTGGATCTAACTGAAACTTAACTAAATTTTTCTTAGTTTTGGGCAACTGGTGCTATACTAGAATAAATGAAATAGAGAGGGTTGACGTCTTGAACACGATAAAAAAATACCGCAAACAAATCGGGATGGGAGTTCTGATTCTGGTGGTTTTAATTGTGGGCATTTTGACCGGAGTGAACCGGTATCAACTGTACCAGGAACAGACCAAGGCCGATAATTTGCACACGAAGTATCACATGTTGAAAAAATCATACGATGAAATGACAACTGATGACGTGACGTATCAGGAAAATTTAACGTATGAAAACATGAAAACGATTGCTAAAACGAATAACGAGGCCCTTACCAAGGCGTTGCAGGCCACGTTTGGGGATTATCCAACGGAAGATGCTAAACAAAAGGCGATTACAACCGTCCAAAAGCAATACATGTCGAAGGCAGATGCAACGGCTTTGATTAATTCAGTTCCGGGACCGACCCAACTGAATAACGTCAGTATCTACAACTACAGTAGTCAAGAAGCTCGAGACGGGCACTATTACTACTCTAACGTCACGGTGACTTACTACGGTCGGCATCACCGGCGTTTGCACACCAACCGGTACCTCTTTAAGGTGGACTTAAACCGTGGGGACTTGAATTCTAACAAGATCCGGTTCCACTTGATTCAAATCTTTAGGGGGCAGAAGCAATGATTAAAAAAATCAGACAAGCAATTACGTTAGATCGAATCATTGTGGTGGTGGCCCTGATTATTTTAGTGGCCTTGGTGATTTGGAACGTTGTTATTTTTAACCAACGAAAATCGGCACAGGCGGATGTTACGACCACCCAACAAAAGATTAATAAGGTTAGCAAGGACTTCACGCCTAAATACCGGAAGACGGAGGCTAAGGCGCGGGAAGAATTTAAGCAAACCCATAGTGATCCTTTAAATCAGAATAATTAAGAAAATGAGCGTTCGCGAACGGCGGGCGCTCATTTTCTTAATTAATTTAAAATTAACGGTTGACAATATATCCGAACCATATATAATAAATACCAACAATTAAATGTAAAACATAAACAAAAAGAACGGGAGAGTAACAAATGTTCGATAGTTCAGAAAGTCTACGGTTGCTGCGAGTAGATCGAATCGACGTTTGCGAATATGGCCCGCAAATTGGCAGCATTGAGATTTAAATGCTGATGGGGTGGCAACCATTATTCACTGCACGCGTTATTAGAGTGACGTTGGTGAGGATAACTGTGTAAGCAGTTGTCGAAGTAGAATGGTACCGTGGAGAAATCCGCTTCTAGTTAATGACTAGGAGCGGATTTTTTTGTTGCTCGGGTTTTTTAGGATGCATTTAATTGCGTGAGTTAACTGAGCGAGAAAGAAGAGAGGAGTTTCAAAATGACAAAAGTAGAAAGTTTTACGTTAGATCACACCAAGGTGCAGGCTCCGTACGTACGGTTAATCACCAAGGAAGCGGGGCCACAGGGCGATGTGATTTCTAATTTTGATTTACGGCTCGTGCAACCCAATGCCAACGCGATTCCGACGGCAGGGCTGCATACGATTGAACATTTGTTAGCTGGGTTATTGCGAGATCGGTTGGTTGGTGTGATTGACTGTTCGCCGTTTGGATGTCGAACCGGATTTCACCTAATTATGTGGGGAACTCCGACAACAAAAGAAGTTGCCCAAGCTCTGAAAGAATCGCTGACTGAGATCCGGGATCAGATTGAATGGGATGACGTGCAGGGTACCGATCAATACAGTTGTGGGAACTATCGTGATCACTCCTTATTCTCGGCGAAGGAATGGTCTAAAACCATCCTCGACCAGGGAATTAGTGCTGATCCATACGAACGGAAATTAGTTTAGGAGGAAAAATTATGGCATTACAAAATCATTTTGACATCGTTGGCAGCTTTTTACGACCAGAACGGCTCAAGGCAGCGCGAGCCCAACGAGCAACTGGGACGCTGAGTGCAAGTGAGTTAAGGGACGTGGAAAACGAAGCAATTCAGGATTTGGTACAAAAAGAAGTCGCAGTTGGCTTAGAAACCGTAACAGATGGTGAATTTCGGCGCAGTTACTGGCACCTGGATACCTTCTGGGGCTTTGATGGCATTCAGCATACCCACCAGGAACACGGCTATCAATTCCACGGGGTTGAAACGCGAAATGATTCCGCCCAGGTCGCGGGTAAGATTAAATTTAATCCGCACCATCCGGACTTAGAAGCCTTTCGCTACCTCCAATCCGTGGTGCAACAATATCCGGGGATCATTGCCCGCCAAAGCATTCCGTCTCCCGCCCAACTCTACGCGGAATTAGTTCGGGGACCGGAAAACATTGCGGCAGTCAACCAGTACTATCCAGACCATCAGGAGTTAGTTCATGACATTGGTCAGGCTTATCACGATTTGATTATCGCCCTTTACGAAGCGGACTGTCGGGACGTGAAGCTCGATGACTGTACCTGGGGGATGTTAGCGGATCACGATTTTTGGCAGTTAATGACGGATCAAGCTGAAGACATTGAGCAGTTACAACAAGAATACGTGGCCTTTAACAACGCGGCCCTGGTTGATTTACCGGCGGATCTGCGAATTAGCACTCACGTATGTCGCGGGAATTACGCTTCGACCTGGGCCGCCCAGGGTGGTTACCAACCAGTGGCCCAAACGTTGTTTAACAAGGAGAACGTGGAAAATTATTACCTTGAATTTGACGATGACCGGTCCGGGGATTTTCAGCCGTTGGCGGAAGTACCAGAGCCAAAGAACGTGGTGCTCGGATTAGTTACTTCCAAACGACCCGAGTTAGAAAAGCCAGAAACGCTGAAAGAGCGCGTAAAAGAAGCCAGCCAATACGTTGATTTAGATCGATTGGGCTTGAGTACTCAATGTGGTTTTGCCTCGACGGAAGAGGGTAATCATCTTACGGAAGCTCAACAGTGGGACAAGATTAAACTCGTGATTCAAACGGCCAACCAAATTTGGCCAGCAACCAAGGAGGACTAATGATGCCAAAAAAAGTAGCAATTATTACCGGAAGTGGGCGTGGAATTGGAGCGGCAATTGCTAAACAGCTGGCCGGAGAAGGATACGCGATTGCGGTGGCAGACATTAATCCAGACACCGCTGATCAAGTTACTAAAGACATTAATCAGCAAGACGACCAAACCGCCCGTTCGTACGTGGTCGATGTGGCAGAGCGTGACGAAGTGTTTCGCTTAGTCAACGAGGTGGTGCAGGATTTCGGACAATTGGATTTATTTGTCAATAACGCGGGGATTGCCTTTATTGCCTCAATCGTGGATAGTGACCCAGAACAAGTCCAGCGGCTCTTGAATGTCAACTTGTTAGGCACTTTTTGGGGAATCCAGGCGGCGGCTACGCAGTTTAAAAAGCAGGGATCTGGGGGAAAAATCATTAATGCGGCTTCCCTCGCTTCAGTAGAAGGTTCGGCCTTACAAGGTGCTTACTCTGCTTCGAAGTTTGGGATTCGTGGTTTGGGCCAGTCGGCAGCCAAGGAACTGGCACCCGACCACATTACCGTTAATGCCTATGATCCAGGGATTGTACTGACCCCATTACGGGATGGGATTGACGAAACTACCGCAAAAATCAAGCACACGACCTTTGATGAACAACGCCAAGGAGTGGTGGATGAGATTGCCTTAAAACGGGCTGCTACTCCCGAGGACGTCGCTCAGGTAATTTCCTTCTTAGCTTCGCCAAAGGCTGACTACATTACCGGCCAGTCCATTCTGATTGATGGAGGGATGCGCTTCCACTAGTTGTAAGGTAAAAACTAGAAGGGAGAGTATTTTCATGAAAAAAGGAAGAAAGATTTGGATCGTAGTTATTCTCGTGGTGGTGGCGTTGGGGGTGTGGACCTTTTGGGGGCACGCGCACCAGCAAAAGAACGAAATCACGTTGGGAACGATCGGCTCGGATGCCAAGATTTGGAATTACATTGCTAAACAGCCAGCCACGAAAAAGGCACACATCAAGTTGCAGGTGAAGAGTTTTACAGATGGGGTGGCGCTGAATACGGCGACCGCACAGGGCAAGGTGGATGTGAACGCCTTTCAATCGGATGCTTACTTACAGGCTTATAACCAGAAGAATCCAAAGCAGCAACTTAACGTTATTGGAACGACGTACTTGGAGCCGTTAGGCATTTATTCCACGAAATACAAACAGCTCAGCCAAATTCCGGATGGCAGTACGATTGCAATCGCGGATAATCCGGCTAACACCGCCCGGGGACTGAAGTTATTGGCACAAGCAGGATTGATTACGTTAAAACCCAACTTTGGTACGCTGTCGGGTCTAAACGGGATTGCAAGTAATCCCCATCAGTTTAAGTTTCAAGAAATCGATGATACCACTGGCCCGCGGATCATTAAGGACCAAAAGGTTGCCGCCGCTTTGATTAGCAATACGATTGCACTGGAAGGCCACCTCAATGTGTTAACGGATTCGTTGTACCACGAACAGGTCAACCAATCGACTAAGGCCAACATTAACGTGCTGGCGACTGCTAAAAATGCCTCAAAGCAGCAGAAGCAAAAGTACCAAAAGTTGTTGCAGATTTATCACAGTAAGGCCGTGCAAAAGTACGTCCGGCATGAATTTGATGGGACGAAGCTTGAGGTTCAAAAGCCGGTCAGTTATTTAGAAAATTAGCGTTGCCGCCTGGAAATGAAGTGAGGAAAGATGATTTTACTGATCAAAATAATGGCATTCATCAGCTTTTGGCTTGTTTATTTTTGGGTGGTTGCTAAGGCATATCATGTTGATATCATTCGGGAAATTACGTTAAAAATTAAAGAAAAGTTAAAAAAGTTTGGGTTTCTTTGCTAATCCGTGGTATACTTATTAAAAATTAGTAAAGGGGTTCTACGAAGATGGTTATGCTACTGGGTTGTTGTTCAATGTCAAACTAATCAATGTTGAAAGCAGATGAATTTTCTCATTGATTAGTGTCGCCACTGAGTTAGACGAGAGAATTCATATTGAACCCAAACCCATTTTCGCGGAAATTAGCTTAATTACGAAAAAAGGTCGCTGTCAGTATGAATTGACGGGGACCTTTTTTACGTGAGGAGGAGCATGATGAACCAAAGGCTAGTTAATTTATTGGGAAAATATCGAGGCGGCAAGTCCTGTTTCAGTTAGCTATGCAGCACATGATTTGCTAAAACGATTAATTGAAGGAGCTTGATGATGAAGAAAAAATATCTCTTTGGTGGCATCATTGTCATTTTTGTTTTGCTGTTCGTCTTTACGTTCGTGATTAAACCCAAACAGGATAACGATAAAACGATTCGCTTGGCCTCCTCACCAGGTCCGTACAGTGAACTATTCTTAAAGGGTGTCAAGCCCATCCTAGAAAAAGAAGGCTACAAGGTGAAGAACCAATCCTTTAGTGATCTTTCCTTAGCCGACGTGGCCATCAATAACGGGGAAGCTGATTTGAACGTTGACCAGCACACCGCCTACATGAACAACTTTAACAACGAAAAGCACGCTCATTTAGCGGCCTTAACCAAGATCCCAACGGTTCCAACTGGAATCTATCCTGCTCGAAAACACAGCCTCAAAGAAGTAGCCGATGGGGATAAGGTAGCGATTCCAAACGATCCTTCCAACATGGCGCGGGCTTATAACGTGTTAGTGAAAGCTGGCTGGATTACCCTGAAACCAGGGGTTGACCCGATCAAAGCCACCAGTAAAGACATTGCCACTAACAAGGACAACTTAAAGATTACGGAAATGCAAGACGTGCAGATCCCGCGTTCTCGTTCCGATTTTGACTATGTGATTTTACCTGGTTCCACTGCCTATCCGGCTAAGATTTCGACGAAGACGATGTTATTGCCAGAAGACATCAAACCGGATTACTATCTCGTTGCAGCTGTGGACAAAAAGAGTGAAAACAAGAAGTGGGCTAAGGCCGTAAAGAAGGCTTACCACTCCAAGGAATTTAAACAATACCTGAAGGATCACAACAAACAGAGTTTCTGGAAGACCCCCAAGGGCTACTAAAAATAATTTAGAACGGCTCCCACCAATTAAGGGGGGCCGTTTTTTAGTTTAAAGAGGGGCTGTTAACTAGTAGTTGCGTGGTTGCAACGAGGAATTGCGGTTAGAAACAAGAGTGCAACCGCTAAGATTAAAAAAATGCTTTGCAAATTAAGCGTAATTGGGAATAATGAGATTAACCTAGAAGGGAAGTGGGAGAATGGAAAATCAATTCGCCAGTCAATTAAAAAAATTACGAACGCAGCACGGTTGGTCGCAGGAAGACCTTGCTCAAAAACTGTTTCTTTCGCGGCAGGCCGTTTCTCGCTGGGAGGCCGGGACGGCTAGCCCGGATTTAGCCACATTGATCAAATTGACCGAACTTTTAGATTGCTCGCTAGATGAATTGGTCTTTGCTAAAACCAGTGAAGAAGAGCCCAGGTCTCAATCAAGGAGAATGAACTTTTGGGAGTTTATTCATCTTGATTGGTGGTTAATTTTTGCATTTGGAGGCTTTTTTATTTGGATGCTACGGGCAGTGGTAAGAATATTTCAGTAATGATACTAACTGATTTTTATTGGGCTATTTTCCAAGCGTTCTCAAATTAGAAAAAAGTTTTTATTTTCCAGGCCAAGACGATTATAATAACAACAACGATAGAGACACAGGAGGGCCGACGGAATGAAGGGAAAAGAAATAATTTTGGGACTACTGGACACCCAGGGACCACTTACCGGCTATGAGATTAATGAAATCATTCAGAATCAGTTAAATCACTTTTACGATGGTAGTTACGGAATGATTTATCCAACGTTACGCAAGCTTGAAGAAGAAGGACTAGTTGATAAACAGCAGGTTAATCAGACCGAAAAGCCCAACAAAAACGTTTTTTCCATTTTGCCAGAGGGAAAAGCACTGTTTCAAAAGGCCCTTCATGCTGACTTAAAGGGAGAAACGTTTAAGTCTGATTTCTTGTTGAAGCTCTACTTTGGTGATCAACTAACCAAGCAACAGCGGCGCAATTTATTGCAGCAAGAATTGGATTTTAAACAGCTGAAGCTGGATGCGTTGCATGCTAACCAAGATGAATGGCAACGAAATGGGATTACGGAAAATCAACAGTTTACCGTTGATTATGGGATTGCGACTTATACCGCGCAGATTCAGGTTTTGAAAAAAGAATTACAACGCTTATAAAAAATGGCTAGAGCAATCACGACTAATTAAATAGCGATGGTTAATAAATAAAGGAGGAAATCAAATGAAAATTTTAATGCAAATAATTTCCGCAGTTATTTTTGCGATTTCATATGCTGTTGTTTTTAAGGATGATCCATTTGTTATGTGTATTTTTAAATCAATTATAGTAACTGGATTGTTGATGGTTCCAATTATCTATTTGTATCGGTTTAGTAGAAAAAGATAAAAAATGGCTAGGATTTGATTTTTCAAATCCTAGCCATTTTTATTTAGAAATTATTTTTGCATGTATTGCTGAATTCTTGGCTTCCTTGAGATTATCCATCGAAGTGGCGTAACTGATCCGCACGTAACCTTCTCCACCCGGTCCAAAGGCCTTACCAGGAACAACGGCAACTTTGGCTTGGTTTGCTAAGTCATAGCTAAAAGCAAAACTATCCTGATTATAGCCAGCCGGAATCTTGGCGAAGATGTAGAATGCTACATCAGGATTGGCTAATTCAAAGCCCGCTTTTTGTAGTTCCTTGACCATAAAATCTCGGCGTTTTTCGTATTCGGATTTCATCTGAGCCGTGTCAGTACTCCCATTTTGTAATGCTTCTGCGGCGGCTGCTTGGGCATTGGTGGTCGTCGATGTAATCGTAAACTGATCGATTTTTTCCAGTTGATCAGTAATCTCTTGGGGCGCCGCCATGATTCCGATTCTCCAGCCGGTCATCGCATGTGACTTGGAAACCCCATTGAGTAAAATGGTTTGGTCGGGCAAGAGACTCGCAATTGAAACGTGAGCACCAGTGTAAGTTAGTTCACTGTAAATTTCATCGGAAATAACAAAAATTTCATGTTGTTTGAGAATGTCTGCCAGCTTTTGGAGGGCTTTTTGGTCATACGTTTTTCCAGTTGGATTCGAAGGGAAGTTTAAAACGATGGCTTTGGTGTGAGGATGTGCTGCTAACGTTTCCTTCAGTTGTTCGGGAGTCAAGACAAAGTCCGTCTTTGAAGTATCCATAAAAACTGGATGAGCGCCCCGTAACTGGGTGACTGGAATGTAGAGAGGAAAGATGGGCGTTGGAATCAAGACGTCATCGCCGGGATTGAGGATGGAGGTGAGGGCGGTGTAAATGCCACCGGTGGCTCCCGCCGTCATAATGATTTCCGTTTCAGGATTGTAGTTTAGTCCGTAGCGGTCGTTTAAGAAATTAGCGGCCGCTTGGCGTAATTGTAAGGTTCCACGGGTCGGAGCGTAGTGGCTTTCATCGTGATTGATGCTGGCAATGGCGGCCTGTTTAACGTTTTCCGGAGTCGGGAAATCTGGTTCTCCTAGGGTTAGTGGGATTAGGTCCGGAATCTGACTGACATCGTCGTTGAATTTTAAAATGGCGGATGGAGATAATTCAAGCATTTCGTGATTCATTTTGGTAACTAATGGATTAGTCATAAGAAAACTCCTTTTTATTATTGGTAATTAATTTGAAAATCTTTAGCGGTTTGCAAATGCAACTTATTGGTAAAGAGGTAACGACTGAGAAAGGCCAAAGCAACTGGTAACACGATAAAGAGCAGCAAGCTAATGATGATGGTACTACTAGTGTGATGCGGATGGGCTGACAGGTTAGCAAGTGGTCCCACTAACCCGGAAAGACCAAAACCGGCACTTACCGGGGTTCCCTTGACGTTGAAAAGGGCGCCCAGGCTACCAACAATCGCAGCGTTAATGATGGAAGGAATAAATAATTTTGGTTTCTTTAAAACGTTAGCCATTTGAATTTTGGGCGTCCCGACGAAGTGTGAGATGGTGGTTCCGAGCGAATTAACCGAAGCGCCTGCAATGGCCACTGTAAATGCCGCTGCAGTAATTCCCAAGTTTGCTGATCCAGCTGCAATGCCGGAAATTCCGATGGCAGTTGCAATTCCGACCGAACTAATTGGAGAAAGCACCAGAATCGCAAAGCAAATTCCTATTACCGCTCCCATTAGTAACGGTTGTAAGCCCGTGAACTGCATGATCAGTTTGCCAATTGCCTTGGTAAAGGCGGTGACAGGTCCTAGCGTGAGCAAACCAATCCCCCCACCAATTAGCAGGGTTAAAGTCGGTAAAAGTAAAATCGTGTAACCGTGCAGGTGTTTGCCCACCAAGATAATCAAAGCGTAGGCCACCGCAATGGTAATCCCAATGTTGAGCACGTTGCCGCTTCCGGTTACTGCAATTTGTCCTTGATTAAAATGGGCGTTTCCAGCACCGACCGCTGCGGCCAGGGCGAGACAAGTGGTCTGAATCGGGGTGAACTTGGCCAGCATCCCTACACAAACGGCACTGGTGGCTGGAAGCAACATCGCAGCGATACTGGTCATGGCGAGAATGATACCTAGTAACGGGAACTGAGTTACAAACGGTTTGATGATGGCGTTCAGAATGGCTCCTGGAACGAGCGCTACGATTAAGCCAATCGAGATCCCGTTTAAAATATTGTTAGTAGCAGTTTTGATGGAATTAGGCATAAGCTGTCCTTTCTAAATTAAACAATGATAAACAAAAAGCCTAGTTAGAACCGTGATTCTAACTAGGCTAGTTGTACAGAAAATTCAAATTCAATCGAACTGCCTAGTTAAAATCATTTCAGATCTAACTAGGCAACCAAAAATTACCTTACTTAGATCTGCGCGGATTCCAAGTAAAGTAAAAATAGAAACTAGGTTGGTGCGTCAACTGACTGGTCATTTGAACTTTCCTTTCTAAAATTAAATTGGTTTAATTAAACAATGATTAAGAATGATTGTCAAGGGAAATTTTAAATTACGGCGTTTGGACAAGTTCCGGTGGCAATTGTGGTCGCAAAATTTTGGTAACTAATCGTAATCATGTCGGTTAGTGCGGGCTCGGTGAACGAACCCACGTGTGGGGTAATAATGACGTTCGGGAATTGCTGCATTAGGGTTAGTAGTTCAGCATTCGGCAGTTGATCTAAACTAGCGAAATCTTTTCCGATGATTTGGGATTCAGCAACAATGACGTCAGCCCCATAGCCACCGATGGTTTGCGCTGCTAAAGCTTGATTAACTGCCGGTAAGTTGACGACCTGCGAACGTGCCGTGTTAATTAAAATGGCATCAGACTTCATTTCCCGTAGTTCAGCTTGGTCAATTAAATGCTCCGTTTTCCCGGGAATAAACGGAACGTGGAGCGAGACAATGTCAGCTTCATTCAGTAACTCAGGTAAGCTGACTAGGTCGATCCCATTTTTATGGTGGGGATCGGCAGAATTAGGATCGTACCCGATAACCGTGGCCCCGAGACCAGCATAAAGTTCTCCTTCTGCAGCTCCAATTCGGCCACAACCGATGATTCCCACTGTAGAACTATGAATTTCTTTACTAAAATATTGATCTAATACCCGAAAGTTGCCGGTGTGGGTGTTGGTAATTTCCGCAGCGACCTTTCGAAATAAGGACATGCCCAACGTTAAGGCTAGTTCAGCCACCGCATAGGGAGAGTAACTGGGAACCCGAGCAACCTTTAATCCTAGTTCTTTTGCCGCATCTAAATCGAGATGATCAACGCCGACAGTTCGGGTAAAGACGTATTCAATGCCCCATGCTTTAAATTTTTCCAGATTCGTTCGATCACCTAAACAATTTCCCCGCAGGAGTACGCCGGTTGAACCCTTGGCAACGTTAGCATTGTCGTGGTCTAAAAGTTCCGGCACCAAGTTTAATTCGTAATGTTCGGTATTTAATTTCTTAAAGTAAGGAACCTCAATGGGACGAACTCCGTATGCAGTAATTTTAACCATGGTAAATTTCCTTTCTATTTCAAGATCCCGGTACTATTAATAACCTGCAGGAGGGCAATCCAGATTGGCATCATGATAACGGCGAGAACCGTCGAAATCAGAGAAGCATTGGAAGCTAAGACCGCGTTCCGATTAAAACTAATTGCATAGGCGGAAGCAACCGTTGCCGTGGGCGTTGCCATCATGATTACCATTGTTGCAATTGCAACAAAGCTCATTGGAAGCACTCCTAGTGCGGAAAGGCCACCGGCTAAAATTAAGGTAACCAAGGGTACCAAAATTACCTTATTAAAACCGTAGTACCAAGAAATTTTACTTCCAGCTGCTTGCTTAAAGGAAAGCGATCCAAGGGTCACACCAATTGAGAGCCATGCTAGTGGTGAGGCAAGTTGAGCTAGATAATTAAGCGGAGTCCATAACCATAATGCCGTTTGATCAATTCGGAAAAAGGCCACTGAATGAGTTCCAGCACTTTGATCAATGACCCCTTTCACAAAGGTCGGAACCGTCACGTGGGGAACGTAATCCTGGATTAGCCACAGGACTAAACCTAGAAAAGTGGCAATGACAACGGGATTTAATAACATCTTTTTGACGTTTTTTAATTCCATTTTGAGCCCCGACATCTTGATGTATGCATACGAATACAGGAAAACGCGGTAACCGATGTTAAAGATGGAACTGTACATAATTCCCTTTGGTCCTAAGACGGCTCCGACAATTGGGATTCCAAAAAATGTGGTAGAACCAAACGTTGTTAAAATGCTCATTACGTCCCGTTCTGACTTAGGTAATTTAATGTATAAGAAGGGGGACACGATGAGAAAAATGATGATGATTAAGAATCCCCAGATTAGGACGCTCATACCCTCCGACAGTGTTTTTCCATCGATTGGAGCCATAAAAGAATTGAGTGCTAAGGCGGGAATCGCGACGGTCAAAGTTACCTTGGCAAGTGTTTTGCCAAATTGTTCGGAAAAAATGTTGTGTTTTCGCAGGAAAAAACCGAGCAAAATAATAAAAATGGTTGATGTAATGGCACTAACGATGCTGGGATTAGTTAGTGTTTTCACGAATGCAGCAGTAATACTCATATGATCCTCCGTATCTATTTTAAAAGTATTCTCATTCTGCCAGATGACATTAGACGATTTTTATTCTAGCATGAAGTGATGATGATTGTGAATCTATTTTCAAATTTTGTGGTAAAAATTAAAAAGCACTCCTTGTTATCAAACGAGGAATGCTTTTAATTTGCAATCTAGTTTAGTTAGTAATTATTGATCACGACTGTTCAACGATACGTTTCCCTTGTCGACTTGTAAAATTGGTTGCCCGGTATCATCGCGCATCACTTTGATGTTGGAATAATCATCGTTACCAGTGGAATTCTTGCTAATTTCCTGCGAAATGGTTTGTAATCCTTTTACCATTGCATTCCATACTTGTGGAGATCCGGTCTCAGCACTTTTAACCACTGGAGAAGAGGCTGGGAGGTTCACGTTAACCGTTTGCGCATTCGGATCCCATTTGACGCTTGATCCGGAACTATCAGGGATTTTGTCAACCACTTTTTGAACGTCTTGGGCAGCATCTTGACCAGATTCATACTTATTATTTTGGGTAAACGACTTCACAATTTCGACGATGTTATTTTGTGGTTTGCTTTGTTTAGCTTGAGATTTATTGGCATCATTTTTGGCAGTCTGTTCCTGGTTAGCTTGGTTTTGGTTCGATTGGATTTGGCTGTTGTGATAGTTCTGGTAGGTAAAGAACGCAATGATGGCTAACAAGATGACCACTAGCAACACAATGACATTGCGCCAGAAGTGGGACTTGTGTTGGCGCGGATGGTTAGACTGGTTGGTCTGATCTTGCGCCGTCTTTGCCGGTTGCCCAGTTGATTGTTGATGATTGTTATTTTGACTTCTCGTCTGGGGTTCATCACAGTACGGACAATAGGAAACTCCGTCGGGAATTACGTTTTTGCACCGAGGACACTGGTGGGTGCTTACGTCACTTCGATTGAGGTAGGTCGGTTCGAGGCTAGGCTGCTTGGTATTACAGTACGGGCAATATTGCGCAGTTTGCGGGATCTCTTTTCCACAGTTAGTACAGAATTTTGTGTTTTCTGAGTTCATGGTAATTCTCCTTTAGGTGTTTGCTTTTATTTTATCATACTAAGCATATTCACAAAATTAACAATAAAATGCTTGAAATTAGCAATGAAAACGCATACAATAATGAATGTGCTAAAAATGGTACCGATTAAAAGAAAGAGAAGAGGAACTAAAGATGATGCCGTTTGTAGTTTTGATTTTAGGAATCATATTGTTGCTATTTTTAATCATCAAACTCAAACTGAATACGTTTGTGTCGTTAATTGTAGTAGCAATCTTAGTGGCATTGGGACTGGGAATGAATCCAGCTTCCATTGCTAATACCATTAAATTGGGAATTGGAAACACGCTGGGAGAACTAGCGGTCGTCTTCGGGTTTGGAGCCATGATTGGACGATTGGTTTCTGACTCTGGTGGTTCGTACCGAATCGCGCAAACTTTAATCCAAAAGTTTGGGAAGAAACGGTTACAATTAGCCATCGTGGTGGCTTCCTTCATTATTGGGATGTCATTGTTCTTTGAAGTAGGACTGGTATTGTTAACTCCAATCGTGTTCGCAGTTGCTTTGGAAGCTGACGTTCCGTTCCTATACTTAGGAATTCCAATGGCGGCCGCTTTATCAGCTACCCAGGGATTCTTGCCACCGCAACCAGCCCCAACGGCCGTTGCTACGGCACTGGGAGCAAACATTGGTCAAGTGCTGTTATTTGGGATTATCGTTGCGATTCCGTGTGTAATCGTGGCAGGTCCATTATGGACGAAGGTGGTACGGCGCTTCTTCCCGGATGCTTTCGTAGTGAAAAAGAGTCTTCCAGCCTTTGGTGAAGTGAAGGAATACGATTTGAAGGATACCCCTAGTTTTGGGTTATCAGCTTTAACTTCCTTACTGCCAGCTATTTTTATGGCTGTGAACACTGTTTACCAATTAGCAGTTCACGGTGGAAAAGAAATTAAAAACCCACATGGTTTTGATGCCGTTGTTTCCATGTTAGGAAACCCAATGATTGCCATGGTAATCGCCTTACTCTTCGCCATCTGGTCCATGGGCTTCCATCGTGGTCGGGATATGAAACAAATCTCTAACAGTATCGTTGAAGCCGTGAAGTCCATTGCTATGCTTCTGCTGGTAATTGCCGGTGGAGGAGCCTTCAAACAGGTCTTAATTGATGGTGGAGTGGGAGATGCCGTTAAGGGCTTGATGATGCACTCCAGCCTTTCTCCAATCCTCTTAGGTTGGTTAGTAGCTGTAATTCTGCGGGTCTCACTTGGATCAGCTACGGTGGCCGGGATGACGGCTGCCGGACTGGTAACTCCATTGATGGCTTCCTTAAACGTGAACCCCGTTATGATGGCATTGGCTATCGGGGCTGGTTCATTAGCTGCTTCCCACGTGAATGATGCTGGATTCTGGATGTTCAAAGAATACTTTGACTTGGACATCAAACAAACGTTAGGAATCTGGACGACGTTGGAAACCGTAATTTCGGTGACTGGGTTGATTGTGGTATTACTACTCAACTTGGTTGTGTAAAAATTAAATTAGTAAAAAAGCAATTCGCATTAGCGGATTGCTTTTTTGTTTGTTTAACGAGAATTGGTTAGGTAAAAACGTTGCGAAAAGATGAGAAAACTGACGATCATTGGAAAAAGGCTATCTTTTTACTAGTAATTTTGCTATGCTGTGACTTAATTATGAATTAGTTGTAATTACTAGGACAATTATTGCAGCAAAATCCGAATGAAATTTAAAGAGGTGACCTCTGATGGTGAAGAAAAGAATCCCATTAAAATGGGACTAAAAATTTAACGCACGGCAAAGTCCCATTTTTAAATCAAATTAGAAGCGGAAGTTAATTGGTTTAATTAAAAGGGGAATTTAGATGCCTAAAATTGAATTACATGCACCACAGCTTGGATATCGTGACGAACATAAAGTGGTTTTGCGTGATGCCGACCTAACTTTGACGGGCGGTAACGTATATGCCCTCGTGGGATCAAACGGAGCAGGGAAGTCAACGTTATTGAAGACTTTAATTGGAGTGTTGCAACCATTGACGGGGACGGTCTGCGTTACCGTTCCTGATTCACAACGCCCGGCTTTTGGCCAAATTGGGTTTTGTCCGCAGTTTCCGTTGGTAGATTGGTATACGCGGGTCTATGATAACGTCCGCTTAGGACCATTGTTGGCCGGCCAATCTTGGAAAACTAGTCGCCAAAATGTAGCGCGGAGTTTACGGTTACTTGGAATTGAAAAATTACAAAAGGCAGCAATGGATCATATTTCTGGTGGACAACAGCAGCGGGTGCAACTAGCGCGGGAATTAGCCAAACGACCCGAAATTTATCTTTTGGACGAACCGACTACTGGTCTAGACGTTGAAACAATTGAACGGCTTTTTACCTACTTACAACAGCAAGCACAAGCCGGAGCGTTAGTTTTAATTGCTAGTCATGATTTAACCAGCGTGGAAGCGTACGCCAACCAGTTGATTTTTTTAGACCAAGGAGTGGTTCAATATCAAGGTTCTGTGGCTGGGTTCGTTCAGAACGATTTGATAGAACCGAGTGTACACGTAACAATTTGTGGAAATAGCCAGCAATTGGCGGACTTAAATAAGTTTTTATCCAGAACGGTTACAGCGGATGGAAGTTTTCGGATTCCCCAACGGCAACTGGAGCAGGTATTATCATTTTTAACAAAGCATCAGTTGCGGATTGTCAAGTTGGAAGCCATTCACCCGAGCCTTCGGACTCGTTACTTACAGTTGAAACGAGGGGAGGCTACCCATGAATCCTAGTCATTTTCGCCAGCAATCATTAGGACGACGGGGATTACTGGTGGTAGTGTTAAATGAAATTCAAGCTTTTCGTAGTAATTTAGGATTACTGGTCTCTATGACCATGCAACCACTTTTATACTTTGCTTTTCTGGTAATGGGAATTTCTGCGACGACTGGTTCTGTCCGGTACGCTGGGCAACGATTGCCGTATGCTTCCTATGCTGTGATTGGAGTCATTGGATTGATTATGATGACCCAAATGTCACAAGCAATCTATCGCAGTACGGTTGATAAGCAGTTTGGTTTGTTAGCTGTGAAATTTATGAGTGGGGTTCAGCCAGGTGATTACATCATGGGCATGAGTGTTTTTCCGCTACTAGGCTATTTTTATCAATGCCTAATTTTAACGGCTTTAGCCTATGGAACTGGACTTAGACTCAACTTGGTTGGCTGGGGGATAACGATTGGGGCTGGTTCAGTCTTTTTGTTATTTTGGAGCTCATTAGGCATTATTTGTAGTGCTTGGTTTAAAAATTATCAGCAACGGGATGTGGTCATGCAGCTGCTATTTTCGCCAATTGCATTTACCGCGCCATCATTTTACGTTGATGGACAGGGTCCAACCTATTTGCGGTGGTTGGCTAATTTAAACCCGCTAACATATCAATTACGGGCGTTACGAGCTTTGGCTTATGGCAATTTTACCGGATCAGTTTTACTGGTGGGGTTCATTCCTACGGTCGTTATGATTACGATTGCCATCTTGATCTTGAGACGGTTGCCATTAACTTTACAGGAACATTAACTAAAATAATAGGGAGCTTCCATTTTTACGGAAGTTCCCTATTTTAATTTTGAATTTATAGTTCGTCCCGCCACAATGGCTGTGACATGCATCGGGCACCACCGCGTCCCCGAGCGAGTTCTGAGGAAGGAATTTCATGAACCGTGAGGCCGTGATCGCGCATCAATTGAATGGAACGATAGTTACGGTCGTACGTAACCACTTCCCCTGGTGCAATCGCAAGGTTGTTAGAGCCGTCGTTCCACTGTTCTCGCGGAGCAATGATAGCATCCCCGCCTCCGGTTTCAATTAAGTCAATCTCACTGAGACCCAAGGATTCTTTTAGAACTGGTTTTAAGTAGGTTGCTTGTCTAATTTTGACCCCACCTTTATTGTTGGGTTGCAAAATTTCAATGTTTAAGTGGTAGTCCTGATCCATGATGCCGGGAAAAATAGTAAATTGATCTCGATTGACCATTGTGAAGACGGTGTCTAAATGCATCATGGCGTGATTATGAGGGATATGAATTGCAATGACCGTTTCAAAAGGAGAAGCGGGATTGTTAAACAGATGCTCTGCAAGGGTAAGAGCAGCTTCACGGGTCGTCCGTTCAGAAATTCCGAGGGCCAGGGTTTGCTGATTAAGAACTAACTCATCACCACCCTCTAGATGAGTTGGTAGGGTGGGTTGCAACCAGATCGGGGTAGATTGAAACCGGGGATGATGATCAACAATCCATGAAAAGATGAAGGATTCCGGCTTACGGGCCGCAAACGTCATTGGATTAACTGTGACCCCGTTACCGAGAACCGCTTGCGGATCCCTAGTGAAGTAAGCGTTGGGTAACGGTGGTAGAACAAATGGCTGTTGGTAGTTTTCCAGTAATCCCACGGTTTCACTGCGAAGCCCGGCATAAATCGTAGTAGTGAGTGCATGAGCTGATAAAGATTGGAGGTAAGCTTGTGTGGTCTCAACTTGGATGGAGTCTAAGGTGAATTGGGCCAGATAGTCCTTGATAAAGCCAGTTTTCACGTTCCCATCACGTAAAATATCTTGCAATAGTTTTTCAATGTAAACCGGTTTGACGTTGTGATTACGGAGCAAATCCGTGAATTGATCATGTTCCCGTTGTGCAATTTTTAAAAAGGGGACGTCATCAAAGAGTAAGTCCTTCATGGTGTCTGGTGTAATGTTTTCTAACTCCGGACCGGGACGGTGAACCAGCACCTCACGCAAAGTTCCGATTTCTGAATTAACCTGTAATTGACTGTTCATAGGATCCTCCTCGTTGCTTGTTCACTCAAATTGTTGCTAGCATAACGCGATTATCTCCCTACGAATAGAGTTAATGTCAGTTTAGATGACATCTAAGTTGAATTTTATAGAAGTGATTTCTCTTAAATGGTTTGGAAGAAATCATGAATAAGCTGGGATCCAGCAATTTTAATGTCAAAATTACCGTTAGCAAAGCACCAGCTAAGCATCATCCCACGAAAGCACAACCGGCATTCCAAAAATGGGTAGAAGGTTAACTAGTAGTGAAATTAGTTAACTAAGGAATTAGAGCAAAAAAATATCGAGGAAATTAGTCAAAATCTAGTTTCCTCGATATTTTTATTTTTGCTTTCGCTGAAAATGCTTCAAAGCTGTTTTCACTACCGTTTGAAAATCATAAACCGCAGCGTTACCTCGATAAATTGGTTCGGTTTGATAGGAGAGCGGCTTTTGATATTCAACCTGAATTTCTAAAAAGTCGTCATAAATATCCATGTCAATGTCTTGATTTTGACGTTGCACGGGTTCACCGTTTTCAAGAACGCAGACCATTTGGGTAACGGTCGGTCGTTGCAACCAGTATTCCGCCAGATGAATGGAGGTGTTGGTTTCAAAATCCGTTCCAATCATGAGAATCTTAGCAGGAATTTGATTGGTATAAAGAGTGCCGAGCGGAGAATTGGGACCTAAACCAAAGTGAAAGGCATGCGGAGCTAGTTCAGCTTGCCGAGCGCCATAGATGGCAAACGAGTACAACGGATGTGTGGTCCGAATCACGTTGGGATATTTCCGAAAGGTTTCTGGAATGATTCCGATGCCCGTGGAGACTGGAGTCGTTTCTGGATTATAGGGGAGCTGATGGTCGCGAATGTACTGCCAATCTTTGGGATCAGCGGGAGGATAACCCCAGGTGTTGGGATCGCTTCTTTCCACCGATTGAGTCGGCATCATGATGGTGCCGGTCTCTCCCACCCGATTGATTAAAGACTGAATGACAGCTTCTGGACCACCCAGCACGAATCCTAATGACTTTAGTGAGGAGTGGACGATTAACGTATCCCCCACGTTAATTCCTAATCGAGACCAGAGTTACTCTAAATCTGATTGGGTAATCAATGGTTTTTCGTCAATTTGACGTTGCTTAGAATGAGTCATTATGACCTCCAATCTGCTGGGTCAGTAAAGCGGGAAGCAATGAATTAGTGAGACGAATTCTCTTTTTTTCGAAAGGAAATTAGGATTGCCCAGAAGTAGTTGAGAATGATCACCACTATGTTTTGAACCACGTTAACTAAGTTTTTGCCAAGGCTTGAATCAAACTTTAAAATGCTAACCCCAACCATTAAAATGCCAGCTCCAATGATAAAGGTTAAAAACCGGCCAGCAAAAAAGGTTGCTAGCTGGTACCAAAATTCCTTGGTGGAATGGTGTTGATTATGAAAGACAAAGTATTTGTTGGTGTAAAAGGCGAATAGCACGGTAATTACCCACGCAATGGAGTAGTTAATTACGTAGTTTAAATTGGTATAACGATCTAATAGATAGAAACTTACCAGGTTGACAACCGTAGCGGCGACTCCCCAGAAGAGGTAGGGAATGACATCTCGATGTTTTTGGTACAGTTGGACTAATTTTTCAATCATTTTTGTTCCTCAATAATGTATTGCGGACGACGCTTCGTTTCGAGGTAAATCTTACCAATGTATTTTCCTACAATCCCCAGGCAGAACAGTTGGATTCCGCCCATCAGTAGGATAATTGAAACCATGGATGGCCAGCCGGCAACTGCGTCACCAAAGAACAAAGCACGAAAGACCACGATGATAATCCCAATCATGGCTAAAAAGCACGAGAATCCTCCTACAAAGGTAGCAATGCGTAACGGAGCATCCGAAAAATCTACGATTCCTTCAATCGAATATTCAAACAATTGAATCATTGACCAGTGGGTTTCACCAGCGGCTCGCGGTCGACCTTGGTACTTAATGTACTTAGTTTGAAAACCGACCCAGCTAAAGATTCCCTTGGAAAAGCGGTTGTATTCGGCCAGTTCGTTGACTGCGTTAACGTATCGTTTCGTCATGAGGCGGTAGTCTCTAACGTTTGGTTTAATTTTGACGTCGGATAGACTGTCAATGACCTTATAAAAACTAGCAGAAAGAAAAGCCCGAATCGGGTTTTGTTTCCGACTGGTTTGGATGCATCCCACACAGTCATACGGTTCGTTGTTAATGATTTCTAACATTTTGGCCAATAACTCTGGGGGATCCTGTAAGTCGACGTCCATCAAGGCCACATAGTCTCCCTGGGCATTGCGAAGTCCAGCGGCCATGGCTGCTTCTTTACCGAAGTTTCGGGAAAAAGAAATGAAGTGAACTGTGTCTGGATGTTGTTCGTGAAGCTCATGAATGATTTTGATGGTCTCGTCGCTTGAGCCATCGTTGATAAAAAGGTAGTCCGGTTGGTATTGGACGGTGTTGCTGTTCATTTGGGCGAAGACTTTTTCGACCGTGTCAAAGAATAATTGAATTGATGCTTGTTCGTTATAACAAGGGACAATCAAACTGATTGTTTCCAAATTAGTTCCTCCTTGGTGCTTTTCAAATGGGACTTGAAAAGGATAAAATACTGATTTCATTTTAGCATTAATTAGGGTAATTCGATATCTGAATTTCTGCTACAATGGTAATTAATTGCTTAATCATTTTTTAACAATTCATTTTTAAGGGAGGGTGACACATGGCAACCCGCAAACAAAACTGGATGAAATTTTTTAAAATCTTATTGAAGCGGTTTACTCAGGGAGATGTTTCTGATTCTGCCGTAGTCTTTGCGTACTACGTATTGTTTTCACTATTTCCAATTTTAATCATTATCGGAGGAATTATTCGTCTGACTAACTCCAACGTGGGTCATGTCTTGAGCTTTATCCGATCTGTGGTTCCCACATCGATTTACCAAGGCATTGCTCCGATTGCTCAATCAATTTTTACGGGGGACGGGGGTAGCATTTTATCAATCGGGATTATCATCGTGATCTGGTCTGCTAGTAGCTCAATGGCTGCCTTTCAACGTTCGGTAAACCGGATTTACGGTGTCACCAAGCAAAGTTCGCTGATGAACCGCCTAACGTCCTTTATTTGGATGTTGCTATTAGTAGTGCTGTTGTTGGTGCTCATTATTTTAATGGGATTTGGTCGACTGTTGTTGAATTTTGCGCATCATGATCTGCACGTTCCCATGAATTTAATTAACCTCTTGAATGACGTGCGCTTACCAATTACCTTGGTAATTTCCATCGTAATTTTGACCCTGTTATACTACTTTGTGCCTAGCGTAGAAACAAAACTGAAGTATACGGTTTGGGGGGCCGTTGTGGCGTTAATTGGGTTACTGGTTCTAACGCAGGTCTTCTCGTTAATTATTAGCTCCTTTTTCCGCAACATTTCGGCTTATAAAACGCTTGGAACTGTAATGGTATTGATGCTGTGGCTGAACTTTACCGGAACCATTCTTTTGAGCGGGGCCGTTTTAAACGCTAGCCTCCAAGAATATTTTGGCGGTTCTTTACCTGAATCAGCAGCGCAAACGTCACTAAAAGCTCTCTATGAAAAAAGCCCACACCGAAACCGGCAGGACTAGGATGCTTAGTTAGAATTCGTTGTGTTATCAACGAGGGTTTTTGAGAACTGATCGAGCGTTTCGATGTCTGCTTCATCGGGATCCAAGTTAATCTTAACGTTGGGAGCTCCTTGCTTGGCCCCCGTGTTAGCAAGGGCTTCAGCAAATTTATCCACGGCAACGTTATAAAATTCTTGGTAAAAAACGTCTCCTGATCCGGCAACACCAAACGTTTTACCAGTGAGATCAAGGTCCGAAAGGTCGTCAAAGAAGTCTAAACCTTCTTCCGGAAGATTTCCTTCATCGTAAGTATAAGGACAGATCACCACGATGTCTGCATCCTTAAGTTCAGCCGCATCTGTTTGCGAGATTTCGGTCTCTTGAACCGTAACCCCGAGGTCTTCCAAACCTTCGGTGACAATGTCTGCAATGTCTTCGTTGTTTCCGGTGATGGTTGCAAACACCACGTGTGCTTTAGTCATTGGGGCACTTCCTTCGATTTTTCTTCTTAGTATAGCAGAACCAGGAATGATTGTGAATTTTAGAAAGGACGCGATGAAATGGCACAGCAATCCCAATTACTACGGATTACGAAGGTAGAAGCTCAAAAACGCCCCGGCCGTTATAACGTGTACCTAGATGGGGAGTACGCCTTTCCGGTCAGTGAAGAGATCTTGATTCAGTACCATTTATTTAAGGGACAAACGCTGACTAGAACCCTGGTACAGACCATTCAAGCAGCCGACCAGCAATCTAAGTTGTTTGCTAAAGCAGTTGATTTCATTTCTTATCGGAGTCGTACGAAGGTAGAGGTCCAAACGAAGCTGAAGGATCTTTCTGATGACCAGGATTTGATTGCAGCTGTGGTGGAGCGGTTACAGAAACTAGATTTATTAAATGATCAACAGTATGCCGAACGCTACGTGCAACAGATGGTCCTCTCCGGAAAGAAAGGACCTAGAGCAGCCTTTCGCTATCTATTGCAAAAGGGGATTAGCGAAGCGCAGGCCCAAACGGCAGTCAATCAATTCTATTCTGCGGAGCAGGAGATTAGTAATGGGCTGGCATTGGCACAAAAGGCGTTTGACCAGTATTCCCGTTACCCATATAATAAAAGAATTGAAAAGACCAAGCTCAACTTAGTTCGGAAGGGGTTTGATTTTCAGACCATTGATGAAATTCTGCCCGAACTGGATGATACGGTTGATGCGCAGCACCAACGAGAACTGTTAGAAAAAGCGGGACACAAAGCGTGGCACCGTTATCGGAGCGCTGATCCGTTTCAGCGCCGGCAGAAGGTGAAACAAGCCCTCATGCGGCAGGGATTTTCATTTGCTGACATTGATCAATTTTTAGAGGAAATCGAGGAACCATAATGAAAAATGCCAAAGGAAATCGGCTACTGTTTTGGACGTTAGAAATTCTGTTAGTAGTGGCCATCATTTACGGATGTACTAAAATTGACTTCTTATTCCAACCGATTGGAATTTTTATTTCAACGATCTTTGCACCACTCCTGATTGCGGGATTTTTGTACTATATGTTGAATCCAATCTTGGAACTGTTGATGAAAGTCCCCATCACGAAAACAAAACGCATTAATCGGACGTGGGGAACCGCCATTATTTTCGTGGTTGTTTTGGGACTGCTAATCTTTATTATCATGTCCTTTATTCCCCGGTTAGTTTCGCAGATTGCAAACATGGCTAGTCATATGCCTCAATTTGCTGCCCACCAAGAGGACTCGTTAACGAAGTTATCCAAGCACGGTTTTTTGAAAAACATTAACTGGGATCCAATTGTGACCAAGGTCCAGAGTGAATACTCGGCATACCTGAAAAGCTTGTTAGCGCATCTTTCTTCGAGCGCGGGGGACATTATCTCAATGGCTGCGAACGTGGTGGTTACCATCATTACGGCTCCTATCATTTTGTTTTACATGCTCAAGGATGGAGATAAGTTACTGCCCAGCTTGGAAAAAATGCTTCCGACGTTGTCAGACAGACACCGGAAACAAACTCGTCTTTTGTTAAGAAAGATGAATCAGACCTTGTCGCATTACATTGGTGGTCAAGTAATTGAATGTTTGTTTGTTGGAACGTTTACCTCAATTGGATACTTTCTGATTGGGCAAAAGTATGCGCTACTCCTCGGGGTTTTTGCTGGTTTTTGTAACTTGATTCCCTACGTTGGTCCTTACGTTGGAATTTTGCCGGCCCTGTTAGTAGCGATTACGGTTAGTCCAGCTCAAGCAATTTGGACGATTGTGGTTGTGATTATCGTGCAACAGGTCGATGGGAACCTTGTTTACCCGAACGTGATTGGAAAGACTTTGAACATCCATCCGCTCACTATCATTATTATTTTGCTAGCGGCTGGTCACATTGCTGGATTACTCGGAATGATCCTGGCAATTCCAATTTATGCCATTGTCAAAGTCGTGATTGGGTTCTTCTACCACATTTGGCAGTTGCAACGTGAACACTAATCCTACCGAAAAATCCGGATCTCCGGATTTTTTTACTAATTTGCGCTTAGCCATTAACTAAAGGAGGAAACAATGCCAAATAAGCAGCTGCAAACGGAGGTCGACAAGCGTCGGACCTTCGCCATTATTTCTCACCCGGATGCCGGGAAAACGACCATTACCGAACAGTTACTGCTGTTTGGGGGGATTGTCCGTGAAGCTGGAACCGTGAAGGCGAAAAAAAGTGGCAATTTTGCTAAATCAGACTGGATGGAAATTGAACAAAAGCGGGGGATTTCTGTGACTAGTTCCGTCATGCAGTTTGACTACGCCGGCAAACGGGTCAACATTTTGGACACCCCAGGGCACGAAGACTTCTCGGAAGATACGTATCGAACCTTGATGGCGGTGGACTCGGCCGTCATGGTCATTGATGCCGCCAAGGGGATTGAGCCCCAAACGAAGAAACTCTTTCAAATCTGTAAGATGCGGGGGATTCCGATCTTTACCTTCATGAACAAGTTAGACCGGGATAGTCGTCCGCCGATGGAACTGGTTGATCAGCTAGAAGAAGTGTTAGGGATTGAAGCCTATCCGATGAACTGGCCAATTGGATCCGGACGGATTTTTAAGGGTCTGTATGACCGGTACAATCACCGGATTGAAAAGTTTCAACCAGAATCAGAGGGACGGGCTTTTCTGCCGTTAAATGACGAAGGCCAGATTGCTGAACCCAACGACTTAGAGGGTGATGATATCTATGCGGAAGCCAAGGATGAGATGGACCTGATTTCAGAAGCCGGCAACCAGTTTGATCGTGACAAAATTGCCCATGGGGATCAAACTCCGGTCTTCTTTGGGTCGGCCCTAGTTAACTTTGGGGTGCAAACCTTTTTAGATGCCTATTTGAAGCTGGCCCCAGCTCCCGGTCCCCACAAAACTACGGCGGGGACGGAAGTAGCCCCTACGGCAGCTGAATTTTCGGGCTTTGTGTTTAAGATTCAAGCTAACATGAATCCGCAACACCGAGATCGAATTGCGTTCGTACGGATTTGTTCGGGTGAATTTACCCGGGGAATGGACGTGACTCTAAACCGAACCCAAAAAGCCATCCGCCTTTCAAACGTAACCGAATTCATGGCTAATACACGTGAAAACGTGCAGACCGCCGTGGCTGGTGATATCATTGGGTTGTACGATACCGGTAATTTTCAAATTGGCGATACGATTTACACCGGCAAGCAGTCTCTGCAGTTTGAAAAACTGCCCCAGTTTACACCAGAACTTTTCATGCGAGTTTCTCCTAAAAACGTGATGAAGCAAAAATCGTTTCACAAGGGAATTCAGCAGCTGGTTCAGGAAGGGGCAATTCAGCTCTACACCACCTACGATACCGGACAATACATCCTGGGTGCTGTGGGACAGTTGCAGTTTGATGTTTTTCAGTTCCGGATGCAGAATGAGTACAATTCAGACGTGCTGATGGAACCAATGGGGCATCGAATTGCCCGGTGGATTAATCCAGACCAACTTGACGAAAAGATGTCATCCTCACGGAATATTTTGGTCAAGGATCTGCAGGGTGAGCCGCTATTCCTCTTTGAAAATCAATTTGCGGAACGTTGGTTCCAAGGCAAGTATCCGGACGTGCAGTTAACGGCTAAGTTATAACCAACGGAGGGGTTTAATTATGAAACATTTATCAGCATGTACTAGTGTATTAGTCGGAAAGGGCGCCAGCGTAGACGGTTCAACCATGATCGCCCGCAATGACGATACGTTTTTACCCCTGACCCCCCAACGCTTTACGGTTGTGCCAGCGTACCACCAAGCAAAGAAGACGTGGCAATCAAACCAAAATGGATTTCAGATGACGCTCCCAGAAACGGGCTACCGGTATTTAGCTACTCCTAATGCCGACGTCGAGCACGCGGGCGTATTTGCAGAAAGTGGCTTTAACGAGAAGAACGTGGCGATGAGTGCCACCGAGAGTGTTTACGGAAATCCGCGGGCGTTGTCTCATGATCCCTGGGTTCCAAATGGAATTGCAGAAGATTCGTTACAATCAGTCGTGCTTCCATACATTGATTCCGCTCGTGAGGGAGTTGAATACCTTGGTCAACTGATTAAGCAGTACGGTTCCCCCGAGGGCAACGGAGTCTTGTTTGCGGATGCGAATGACGTTTGGTACATGGAAATTGTAACTGGACACCACTGGGTTGCCGAACGTATTCCGGACGATTGTTATGCGGTGGTTGCTAACCAAGTTGCCATTCAAGAAGTTGATTTTGATGATCACAAACAATTCATGTTCTCAGACGGGATTCAGGAGTTTGTGGAAAAGTATCATTTGAACCCAACGGTTGATGAGGGCTTTAACTTTCGGCGGATTTTTGGCACGTGTAACGAAAAGGATCGCCACTATAACACCCCGCGGGTTTGGTATGGCCAAAAGATT